>CAYMVZ010000055.1:0-15828 GCA_964394335.1 uncultured Nitrospinota bacterium
TTGAATAATTAAATTAGATACCTCGCAGCTCTGCTGCGGGGTAGTTCATTTTTTTATTTCTTGTATTAATCCCTTCTATTTCTACAGCAGCAGGATTTCGTATCGGAGAGCAGGGAGCTGCCGCGATGGGAAAAGCCAATGCCGTAACAGCAAGCATAAATGACGTAACTGCAGTTTATTTTAATCCAGCCGGCTTAACATCTCTCAAAGGAAATTGGGTTTCAGCGGGCGGTACTTTGATATCCCCGTCGACCGATTACACAAGCCAAGCCGGAATTCAAAGCAGTAAAGAACCACAAATATTTTATCCACCTAATTTTTACGCGGGAACATATTTGAAAGATAAAAACCTTGCCTTTGGACTTGGAATCTATGCTCCTTTTGGACTCGGTTCAAAATGGAGCAACACCGGTTCGCTTCGGTATGAAGCTACAGAGACTGATCTCAAGGTATTCAACATTAATCCAACTATCGCGTATCGTTTTAATTCTACTATCTCCATTGGAGGAGGAATAAATTACGAAAAACTTTTTGTAACATACGATAAACAAAACCCCTGGTCAGCTTTTGGAGGAACTGCTGATGGTAAAACACACCTTACTGGCGAGGGAGCAGGTTGGGGTTATAATCTCGGGATTCTTATTTCTCCAACAGAAAAAATTGAAATCGGAGTCGCTTACCGGAGCCGTGTTCACATAGATGTCAACGGCGAAGCAGAATTATCCAATATAAACGGCGCTTCTCCTTTATCAACTTTTGGAGGTTCAGAATTCAAATCAGATGCTTCTCTTCCTTTAGACTTGCCGGACACTTTATTCGTAGGTATCGCATACAAACTCTTTGATCGATTGACAGTAGAATTTGACTTTGACTGGTCAGGCTGGAGTAGTTATCAGCAACTCAAGTTTGATTATGTAGATGAAAGGCCGCCTTTTTTGACTGATACTACCATCCGGAAAAACTGGAAGGATGTTTTAACTTTTCGCACTGGTCTTGAGTATTCATTGAGCGATAAATTCAAAATCCGGACTGGTTATGCTTTTGATCCCAACCCTGTTCCGGATGATACTTTTGAACCACGTATAACTGACAGTGACAGACATCAATTAACTATCGGCACCGGTTATAGATTCGGCAGGGTAATAGTTGATGTTGCTTATATGGCGGTTTTTTTTGAAAAACGCGCAATCACCGATAATACCGTTGGCAACCCTTTTACGGATGTTAATGGAACGTATGAGTCATTTAGTCACCTGTTAGGACTAAACATTTCGTATCAATTCTAAATTTCTATTTTTACCGCAGAGGACGCAGAGAGCGCTGAGATGAATGAAAAAGATAGGCTAAATAAAATAACAGAAGAAATAATTGGTATTGCAATCAATGTTCATCGAGCTTTAGGCCCCGGTCTTCTTGAATCAGCTTATGAAGCATGTATGGTTTTTGATCTTTCTCAAAAAGGTTTAATGGTTGAACAACAAAAACCCCTTCCTGTAATATATAGTGAAGTGAAACTTGATTGTGGGTATCGTTTGGATTTGGTCATTGAAAAATCTGTTATTGTTGAACTCAAAGCGGTAGAAAAAATTATGCCAATTCATAAAGCACAATTATTATCTTATCTAAAGCTATCGGGCTATAAAGTAGGTCTGTTAATTAACTTCAATACTGAAATTTTAAAAGAAGGTATTAGAAGAGTAGTTGTTAATTTTCCAGATTCTTCGCGTCCTCTGCGACCTCTGCGGTAAAAAAGCTGATCCCCGATCCCTGTACTCTGCTCCTACGCTCCACAACATTTTTTATATTTTTTTCCGCTGCCGCAGGGGCATGGTTGATTGCGACCAACCTTTTCAGTATTCCTTTTTACCGTGGCTTGTACTCCCCCTCCGCCTTTGCTTTCCGGCGGACCTCCGTGATGTTCTAACATTTTCTGCTGTCGTTGCGGCATAAAACCCATCATCTGTTCTTCCTCAGTAGCAACCTGTACACGGAAGAGGTATTCCATTATCCCCTCTTTAATCCGCTCGATCATCCCAGCAAACATTTCATACCCTTCTCTCTTGTATTCGTTCAGGGGGTTTTTCTGAGCGTAACCACGGAGTCCTATACCTTCTTTGAGATGATCCATGCTAAGAAGATGGTCTTTCCATATCGTATCAATCACATATAGCATAATTCTTTTTTCCAGCCAGCGGATTTTTTCATCTCCCATCTGCTTTTCACGCGATTGATAAGTTTCCTTAATGGTTTTTAAAAGGCGTCCTTTTAAATCTTCACAGGTTAATTCAGCAATTTCCACTTCCTGCTGATTATTTATCTTTAGTGATTTTTTTCCGTTAAGAGACAGGTTTACGGAAAACAGGCTGGTTATCCACTCTTTAAGCCCTTCAATATCCCAATCTTCGGGATATGCTTCTGGATCGACGAAAGTATTATATGAATCTTCAAAAAGATCTTCGATCATTTCGAAAATTCTTTCTTTTAAGTTTTTTCCCTCCAGGACTTCCCGCCTTTGTTCATAGATAACCTCTCTTTGTTTATTCATTACATCATCATATTCCAGCAGATGTTTTCTGATATCGAAATTATGACCTTCTACCTTTTTCTGGGCGTTTTCTATTGCCTTGGAAATAAGTTTATGTTCTATCGGCACCCCTTCTTCCATACCCAGTTTTTGCATAATCCCGGAAATTCTGTCTGATCCGAAAATTCGCATTAAATCGTCTTCCATCGAAATATAAAACCGGGAGGAACCGTGGTCTCCCTGGCGGCCTGATCTCCCTCTGAGCTGATTATCTATTCTACGGCTTTCATGCCTTTCTGATCCGAGAATATGCAGTCCTCCCAGGTCCGGAACACCATCTTCGAGGACAATATCCGTACCTCTCCCTGCCATATTCGTGGCAATTGTCACAGAACTCTTTTTTCCGGCAGCCGCGACAATTTCCGCTTCTTTTTCATGGTGTTTGGCGTTCAGCACATGATGTTTTACCCCTTTTCTTTTGAGCATATGGCTGAGCTTTTCCGAATTTTCTATTGAAATGGTTCCCACCAGTACAGGCTGACCTTTTTCATGCAAATCAACTATTTCATCAACAATAGCATTAAATTTTTCTTTTGTGGTCCTGTATATCACATCAGAATAATCATCACGTATCATTTTTTTATCAGTCGGTACAATTATAACCTCCAGTTTATAAATGGAATGAAATTCTGCGGCTTCTGTATCAGCAGTACCTGTCATACCAGCCAATTTTTCATACATCCTGAAATAGTTTTGAAAGGTAATAGTAGCCAGGGTTTGGTTTTCGCTTTCAATCTTTACGTTTTCTTTTGCTTCAAGAGCCTGGTGCAATCCGTCACTATATCTCCGACCGGGCATCATCCTTCCTGTAAATTCATCAACAATAAGCACCTCGCCCTCTTTCACAACATAATCCACATCTCTTTTAAAAATAGCGTGTGCTTTAAGTCCCTGGTTTACATGATGCAGGATTTCGATATTTTTAGGATCGTAAAGGTTGTTTAAACTTAATAGCTTTTCAGCTTTTGCCACCCCGCTGTCCGTTAATGAGACAGAGCGAGTTTTTTCTTCTATGTCAAAATCACTTCCCTTTTTCAGCGAAGGGATTATCCGGTTAATTTTATAATATTTATCTGTTGATTCTTCAGAAGGGCCTGAAATAATCAAAGGAGTTCTTGCCTCATCTACCAGAATGCTGTCTACTTCATCCACTATGGCATAATTTAAGTGTTTCTGTACAAATTCGGCGCTGTCAAATTTCATGTTGTCGCGCAGATAATCAAATCCAAACTCATTATTGGTGCCGTATGTTATGTCAGCTTGATAAGCTTCCTGACGTTCTTTATCATTCATATCGTGTTGGATCACGCCAACGGTCATGCCAAGAAACTTGTAAATTGTACCCATCCACTCACTATCACGTTTGGCTAAATAATCATTTACCGTTATCAAATGGACCCCTTTTCCTGTTAAAGCATTCAGGTAGATTGGAAGCGTAGCCACCAGGGTTTTGCCTTCCCCGGTTTTCATTTCTGCTATTTTTCCTTCATGAAGTACCACGCCGCCTACCAATTGGACGTCAAAATGGCGCATATTGAGAGTTCTTTTCCCTACTTCACGAACAACCGCAAAGGTTTCCGGGAGGATATCCTCCAGAGACTCGCCTTCATTCAGTCTGTTTTTGAATTCTTGAGTTTTGTTTTTTAATTCATCGTCAGAGAGCTTCTCAATATCATGTTCCAGAGCATTAATTTCCCGGACATAGTGATCCAGACGCTTCAATTCACGGTCATTCTTAGTTCCGACTATTTTTTTAAAAAAAGAGACTACCATAGAGTTCCCGCATAATTTTGGATTAACGATAGGGAAGAAATTTTCATTATAACATTATTTTTTTAAAGATATACAGATTTTGTTTGACTGAGAACAAAATGGATGCTATATATCATAACATATTACAAATTAGATAGTTAGATGTGGTTAGTTAATGTATATTCCAAATAAACTATTTTTTAAAATTGGAGAAGTGGCAAAGCTGGCTGAAGTAGAACCTTACGTCCTTAGATATTGGGAAACAGAATTTAAAAACCTGCGGCCCAAAAAAAAAGAAAACGGTCAGAGGCTTTATCAGAAGAAAGAAGTTCAATTAGCTCTTAATATAAAAAAGCTTCTTCATGAGGATGGGTATACCATAGAAGGGGCAAAAAAGATACTAAAGCAAAGAAATAAAAAAAAGAAGTCTTCCCAGTCAAGTATCCTCTTTGACAGGGAAAAAGTTGTAGATATAATAGAGGATTTAAAAAAAGACCTTCGTGACATATTAAAACGATTATCCTAATTTTTCTACCTGAGATAGATAAAGCTCTTTTGAGGCTGTAGAGTGTTTCTCCATTATTCCAATCGTGAGCATAGCGGATTAAGTTTATGTCATGGCAATACCGGCAAAAATTAAAAAAAACACTTGCTCAGGAAAAAGGTTATGTTGTAAAGAATCATGCTGGAAATATCTCGGTTGCCCTTGTTTATCCCAACACTTATTCGGTTGGGATGTCCAATCTTGGCTTTCAAAAGATATATTCTACCTTGAATCAGCTTAACTATGTGGTTTGTGAACGTGCTTTTTTGCCATCTCGAGAAGATGTTTCCTCCTTAAAAAAAACAAAATCACCTCTGATTTCTCTGGAATCCCAAAAAGAACTCCATAAATTTGATGTTGTCGCTTTTTCCATAACATTTGAAATGGATTATTTAAATGTTCTGGAAATTCTTAAACTGTCCCGCATCCCTCTAAAGACTAACGACAGGACAGAGAAAGATCCTATTGTTGTGGCAGGAGGCATTTGTCCGACTTTTAATCCTGAACCGATAGCAAATTTTATTGATATAGTTGTTATAGGAGAGGGGGAAGAGGTTGTGAAGGAAATAATGGAATCATTCAGAGATAATAGAGATTCACTCAATCAAAAAAAAATGACAAACATATTAAATAGAATTGAAGGTGTTTATATACCTACAACAAAAAATAACCAGCCGAAACTAAAGATAAAAAAACGATTTTTGAAAAACCTTGATCTCTATCCGACTTCTACACCTATTGTTACAGATCAAACCATATTCGGTGACATGTTTCTTGTAGAAGTCGGAAAAGGATGTAAAATGAAATGCAAGTTTTGTGAGGCCGGATTCATTTGTCTGCCGGTACGAAACTATTCCAAAGAAACCATATTGAATGAAGTACAAAAAGGTAAAATTTATAGAAATAAAATCGGCCTGGTGGGGTCTGCTATTTGCGATCACCCTGAGATCGAAAGCATATTAATGGAATTATATCAAGAGGGTTTAAACTTTTCTGTGTCATCGTTAAGGTTGAATCAGATTTCACATAATTTATTGAAATATTTAGCTTTAGGGGGATGTAAGACCATTGCGGCTGCCCCGGAAGCAGGGTCAGAGCGCTTGAGGAAATCTATCAACAAACACCTACCGGAAAAAAAATTGTTTGATTCCATCAAAATGATAGCAGAAAGCGAAATTCAAAATTTAAAACTATATTACATCATTGGACTTCCGGGAGAAACCGATGAAGATATCCAGGGAATTATTCGTGAAGTAAAATCGATTAAACATTTATTTAATGAAGTAAGGGGAAAAAAAGGTTCGTCCAGGTTTTTATTAACAATAAGTGTGAATGCTTTTGTTCCAAAACCTATGACACCTTTTCAAAGAGAACCTATGGAGGACATTAAATCTCTTAAAGCAAAACTAAAAATTTTAAAAGCAGGTTTCAAAAGTATCAAAAAAATTAAGCTGATTTATGACGTGCCTAAATGGGCCTTTATTCAAGCCCTTTTATCGCGTGGTGATAGAAAAGTGGGAGATTTGCTCTGCAAGGTAATAGAGCGGAATGGAGATTGGTTCAAAGCGATGCGTGAGCTTAATTTAAATCCTGAATTCTATGTTTATAGAAAGTATAGTGAAAATGAGGCTCTTCCCTGGGATTTTTTAATTCGAGAGTAAATTTCTATATACCTGTAACTGTTTTACCTCTTTTAACTGATAGCGACTCTTAAATAATTTCAGATAGCAAGCTTTTAATCAGGTTTACTACTAATGATTTAAACGACATTTTTTACTGTAGTAAAGACAGGGAATTTACCGTAAGGCATTGAATTTAAAGGAAAAAAAATATATTGACAAGTATATATAGTTGTGATAGATTCGGGTTATTCCCTGAAAGTACGGTGAACAATGAGAAAATTCCTTTTATTGTTGATAATAACTGACGAATTTCTCATTGATAATGTATATACCCTGAATAATGTTGTTACCTGGGATTAATGGCTTTTTTCTTGGTGGCCAGCAGAGTTTGAAGGGTATGTTAAGACTGTAGCTTTCAGGGGATTTTTTTTTATAGGTATTAGTAGCTCTATCTCTTTTCGTCAAGCATTTCCCACCGTTGTTCCATTTTTTTCAAAACAGTAACATAAAAGGAGGGAAATTTTTCATTAATTTCTTTAAAAAGATCTGGGTCAAGGCGAATGGTTGCGGCTTTCTCCGACGTTACTCTCACTGTTGCTGTTCTCGGTATCTCTTTTAAAAAAGCCATTTCACCTAAAATCTCTACTTTATCTAAATGAGCAATAACTTTTCCTCTGACGTCAAGAATATCGACTTCTCCCGAAAGCATAATATAGACCTCTCTATCATTATCGCCGAACTTAATTACGTCTTCTCCATTCATAAAAATAACGAATTCACCTCGAGACATGAATCCAAAAAGAGATGAAAGAGATGATTCTGTAAAAAAGTTGGAAAAATCGTAAAGCCTCTCACGTATATTAGTGGTGAGTTGATATTTTTGATACATTTCTCTACTCATGCTCATTACTTGTAGTTTACTTTTGGCTTTAACACTTGCCCTTCTTATTCTGTCCCTGTTTATCAAAGCCAACTCGCCAAAAAAGCTTCCTTTTTCATAAATAGATATTACTTTATCATTTTTTATTACTTCAACAAATCCCGACAAGACTATATAAAACTTCTCACCTATATCGCCCTGTTTAAAAATATATTGTTCCTTAGAAAAAGTTTCAATAGCAGAGTTTTTTATCAAATAATCCACTTGTCTTGACGTCAATTTATAAAACAGGCCGGTTTTTTTTATCATGGGCAAAAAGTCATGAATATTGAGAGGATGCTTTCTGGTCAAAATATTTATTGTCTCTCCTTCTTTTCCAAAACGAAGCCCTTTGGTCTGGCGGGTTTTTTTATCCGCGTGAGTAAGAATTAGCTTTCTTTTTTTACTTACCGGTAGTTTCAATAGTTCTTCAACGTTGGTATGCAATAAGCCCCCGCCTGCCTCGTGGATTATATAGTCACAATCCCATATAAAGCCTAAAATTTGATCCCGCCTTTCCGCAGTGATAGTTCCATCTTTACACACCTTATGGAGTAAGTTTTTGTCAAACCTTGTATCGCCTGAGAACCCAATAGTTACCTCCTTTCCATTCAGGCTTCTATATCGTAATTTAAACCTCCCTGACGGTATAGAATGAAAAGAGTAATCAAAGATAATATAAGCTCTATCAATTCCCGGAATCGGTATTTCCTTGCCGGGTTCTAAATTTACAAAATTTACAAGATTTTTAATTTGATCCTTCTCGACGCTTGCTAACGCCTCTGTTTTTCTTAGAAAACTATCAAAAATAGGACGCGAGGTTAGCAAATAACTTTTTTCTCCCCACAAAATCTTTTCTAAAATTCCAGCATCATGGTCCGCATGCATATGGCTCAGAAAAATGTGAGTAATATCATTGGAGGCAATGCCATGACACATGAAATGTTGTTCACAATTGGCCAAAAGATCGATGCCAATTGCCTTCCCATCAATCCAGATTATACTGGCTGTATAAGTTTTTGGATCAAATCCTGTACCGGAGCCTAAGAATGTGATCCCAAGCTCAGGCATTTCCAAAGGAGTTGTTGCAGCCTTCCATGTTTCATGCTTTTTTTCAGATATCTTCAGATCAACGACATCACACAGTTTTGCACCTTTATATAACTTAAAAATTCCGTGCTTCGTCTGCCATATCTTTAGTCTTGAACCATTATTCGTGAGGCTCACTCTCCCATTCTCATTAAAGTGATGAAAACTAAGAATTTTATTAATGAACTCATCATGATTTTCCTCATGACATAATGAAAAAACATCCATTTCGAGTTTTAACATTGCTGCCCTGACATAAGCTTCTGAAATAAGGTTATAAATTCTATTTTTAGCAAAACTTTTAATCCATGGAATCTTTTCTAAATAAGGACGAAGGACAGGCTGCATTTTTAAAACCACTTTGTCATTATTAAGCTTAAGGGACATAATTTCTTTAAACTGGGAAAAAATATTTTGATCCGACGCAATCCGCCCTATTAATTTATTTGAAGAAACCGTCTGCCGTTTATTGAAATGAAGCTTCTCTATTGAATAAAATAAAAAGGAGGAGAAGATATCTTTAAAGACAGGTCCAAACAGCGCTTCCTGAAGAATTGCCCTGATTCGTTTTTCCTGGGCTTCACTGCATACAATGTCTAAGGTTTTTTTGGATTTTTGAGAAAAAATAACGGAATAGGTAATAAATTCCATATCAAATATGTTCCGCCCTTTTCTAAATACTCTTTGGGGAATCACAATATTTGATGGGAAAGTTTCTTTTATTTGATAAATACTTTTGATGACTTCAGGCGGGCAACCGAACAAAATATTCCCAAAATCTTCATCTCGTACTAACCGGCAGTCAGAACCAAGGGTAACCTGACGATCCACCACTTTTCTGTTTGATTTCATTTTTCAATGTCCAAACAATATTATAATATCTGACAAATCAAAGGGCAGGTCATTACAATGACCAGACATTTAGAATCCTAATGACTTGTCAATATATTAATCAGTTCAAATGCATCTATAAGGTATAAATTTTTATAAAATATGAACTGATTATCAATTATAATATCTAATTTTTTAGGCATTGTCAAACTATTGAAACTCTGTCACAAACTAAGCGTAATACTATTGGATTAGTATTTTAAATCATTTTTTGGCCAATGAAAGTGTTTAGAGAGCGCATTCCCCGTAACTTGCTGCAGGGTTAGCGAGCAAACTTAACATAAAATCATACTCTACGCTGAAGATTCCCGTAGCTTGTTACGGGGAGCTTCAATTATTCCTTTCAGTAAAAAGAATAAAATACAAAATAAAATTGACTTTATGAAGTTCATTGTGCAGAATTGTGAAAATTTTTTCTGAAGAAATATATGCGCTACATTCCGGCTACAAAATCAGATATTAAGGAAATGCTAAAAGAAATTGGAGTGGATTCTATTGATGAACTTTTTCAATCGATTCCTGAACCTTTAAGGTTGAGAGAGAACCTGAATCTTTCTTCCGCAATGTCCGAATTGGAACTGGCCCGCCGTTTACAGGAATTTGCTTCAAAAAATAACGGGGTCGAGCATAATTCTTCTTTCTTAGGTGCTGGATGCTACAGGCATTTTATCCCGAGTGTTATCAACCATATTGTTTCGAGATCGGAATTTTATACTTCTTACACTCCCTACCAGCCTGAAATAAGCCAGGGCACCTTACAGGCTATTTTTGAATTTCAATCGTTAATTTGCATGCTAACAGGGATGGATGTTACCAACGCCTCAATGTATGATGGTGCTTCATCTCTGGCCGAAGCAGCGTTGATGGCTTCACGCGTTACAAAAAAAAAAGAGCTTATAGTTTCTCATGCCATTCATCCGGATTATCGCAATGTGCTGGATACTTGCCTGACCCATCTTGATATAAAAATAAAAACGGCGCCTGTTATAAAAGAGGGTTTAACAGATTTAAGTTGGATTAAAAAAGAAATTAATGACCAATGTGCCGCGGTATTAATTCAAAATCCAAATTTTTTTGGAATTATAGAAAACATAGAACCTATTTCAGAAATCGCTCACAAAAGCAACGCCCTCCAAATTGTAAGCATAGCAGAACCTGTTTCTTTAGGTATATTGAAACCTCCGGGTGAAATGGGTGTGGATATTGTTACCGGTGAAGGACAGCCCCTTGGCATCCCCATGAACTTTGGAGGGCCGTCATTAGGTCTTTTTGCAATACGAGAGAAGTTTGTGCGAAGTATGCCCGGCAGACTGGTGGGGGAAACTGTTGATTCAGAAAAAAGACGGGGTTATGTGTTGACACTTGCGACTCGAGAGCAACATATTCGCCGGGAGAGGGCTACCTCCAATATTTGCACCAACCAGGGACTTTGCGCCCTGATGGCAACTGTTTATTTGTCAACAATGGGTAAAATCGGCATGAAAGAGGTCGCGGAACAAAATATTCAAAAAGCAAATTATGCAAAAAAAAGACTATCGGAAATCAATGGTGTTCAATTAAAATTTTCCGGGAAAATATTTAACGAGTTTGTGATTAAAACAAAAAAATCACCGGCAGAAATTAACAGTCAATTGCTTAAACATTCGATTATTGGCGGTCTTGATTTAGAAAAATATTACCCTGATTTAAAAAATTGCATGCTGTTTTGCGTGACCGAATATAACACAAAAGAAGAAATTGATAAAATGACTGATGTTATTGCAAATCATTGTGAATAAAGAGAAAGGGTGTCATGAAAGACGTCATCATAGTGGGAGCGGGGCCGTCAGGATTGGCCTGTGCTATTGAAGCAGCAAGAAAAAAACTGGATTATGTTGTTTTAGACCGTGGTTGTGTCGTTAACGCAATCTATAATTTTCCTAAAAATATAACCTTTTTTTCTACACCTGATTTGCTGGAAATTGGAGAAACCGCTTTTATTTCTGATAAATTCAGGCCAAACCGACAGGAAGTTCTTAATTACTATCTAAAAGTAGTAAGGCTCTTTAAACTCAAAATCAATACCTATGAAGAAGCAATTGGATTATCCAGACTGAGCAATTACTTATCGGTTTATACAAAAACTTATTCCGGAAAACAAAAAGAATATAAAACCAGAAAAGTCATATTAGCGACAGGGTACTATGATAATCCAAACATGATGGGGGTAGAGGGCGAAGATCTGCCCAAAGTATCCCACTACTATACAGAAGCTCACCCTTATTATGATAAAGAGGTTGCTGTTGTCGGTGGGAATAATTCTGCTGTAGAAGCGGCTCTTGACCTCTGCCATCATGGCGCAAAAGTAACGCTAATTCATCGTGAGGAAAGGTTAGGCAAAAAAATCAAATACTGGATTCTACCCGATATTAAAAAAAGAATTGAAAAAAAACTGGTTAAAGCAATTTTTAATGCTAACGTACAGGAGATATCGCAGGAATCTATTGGAATACGGACAAATGGCAAAAGGAGCAGGATAAAAAATGATTTTGTCTTTGCCATGACCGGTTATAGACCGGATAGTAAATTGATGGATGCATTCGGGATAAAATATAGTCCTAAAACGCTGACTCCAAAACATATTCCTAAGAACCTTGAAACAAATGTTAAAGGGATTCATATGGCAGGTTCTATAGTTTCAGGTATCAATAATAACAGGGTATTTATTGAAAACAGCCGCGAGCATGGAAAAAAAATTTTTAAATAATTGTTATTTTGTAACCACGAATTTCACGAAATACACTAATTAATGGAAGAAGAACTGATATATAAAGAGGAAGTTTATAAAATTATTGGGGCGGCAATGAATGTTCATAAAGAGCTTGGTCCCGGGTTTCTTGAAGCTGTTTACCAAGAAGCTCTTGAAATTGAGCTTAGAGATCAAAAGATACCCTAAACTTCACAACCGAAAATTCAAATTTATTATAGAAACAAACAGTTAAAGAAATATTATGAACCGGACTTTTTAATTTATGACCAAATAGTGGTTGAAATAAAGGCAATGAATTCCTTAGGGGAACTGGAAAAAGCACAAATTCTAAATAGCATTAAGTGTTTAAAAAAAATGCTGGGATTGCTCATAAATTTTGGTGAACCGTTATTAGAGTGGAAAAGATTTGTCAGTAATAATTAGTGTCATTCGTGAAATTCGTGGGTAAAAAAAGGTTTAGTGGTTAAATGACTGAAAAAATAAACAACATTTCGGGTGCTTCGGGGTTGGTTTTTAATGAACCTTTGATTTTCGATCTTGGCAATGAAAACCGTAAGGCTTACTCTTTGCCAAAATCGGATGTGCCGGAAGAAAATATTAACGACCTGATTCCCGCCAACCAAAAAAAGGACGAGATCAAAGGGTTTCCTGAGGTAAGCGAAGTCGAGGTTATTCGCCACTTTACCCGATTATCCCAATGGAATTTCAGTGTGGATCACGGTTTTTATCCTCTTGGATCCTGTACCATGAAATACAATCCTAAAATTAACGAGGATATCGCCCGTATATCGGCATTTACAAATTCTCACCCTCTTCAGCCGGAGCAGTTGTCTCAGGGTAATTTACAATTAATGCATGAACTGGCTCAAGATCTTGCCGAAATCAGCGGTATGGATAAGGTTTCGTTGCAGCCTGCTGCCGGAGCTCAGGGAGAACTGGCAGGGATAATGATGGTTCGGGCTTATCATAGAAAAAATGGCAATCCGAGAAAAAAAGTCTTGCTGCCGGATTCCGCGCATGGAACAAACCCTGCCACATCCACCCTTTCCGGCTATGAAGTAGTCTCTTTAAAGTCAAATGATCAGGGACTTTTGGATCCGGAAGTTGTCAAAAACGCCATGGATGAAAATGTTGCCGTGCTTATGCTTACCAATCCAAACACACTCGGTCTTTTTGAAAAAGATATTTTAGAAATTACAGAAATTGTACATAAAAAAGACGGCCTGGTTTATTGTGACGGGGCAAACTTGAATGCCCTCATGGGAATAAGCAAAATCGGAGAGATGGGGGTTGATGTTATGCACTTTAACCTTCATAAAACATTCTCAACCCCACATGGAGGCGGTGGTCCCGGCTCAGGACCGGTTGGAGTTAAGAAAAATCTTATACCATTTCTCCCTATACCGACTATAGACAAGAAAGACGACCGGTACTGTCTGAATTATAATCATCCGCATTCCATCGGAAAATTAAAGGGATTTTACGGAAATTTTTCCATCTTTCTTAGAGCCTATGCTTATATCAAAACATTAGGAAAAGAAAATATCCGAAAGGTAAGTGAGATTGCTGTTTTAAATGCAAACTACATACGCAGCCAGTTGAAGGAGAATTTTCATTTGCCTTATGAAAATCCCGGTCTGCACGAGTGTGTTTTATCCGATAAAAATCAATTGCAGCTTGGAATATCAACTCTCGATATATCCAAATCATTAATTGATTACGGTTTTCATCCTCCTACCGTTTATTTTCCATTAATAGTCAAAGGTGCTCTAATGATAGAGCCAACCGAAACAGAAACAAAAAAAACTTTAGACAAATTCATAGAAGCTATGAAAGATATAGCCGAACGGGCTAAAGAAGAACCGGAATCCCTTCAGCATGCTCCCTTAAAATCCAAAGTTTCCCGTCTTGATGAAACTCTTGCTGCCCGCAAACCAAAACTCCGGTGGAAACCGCAAGAATAACCCATCCCTTACAGAATCTGTTCTTAGCGGCTTTGCGTTAACAGGTAAGTTTGCGGCTGTTTGGATACTACAGTTATGCTCAAAAAAATGTAAACTATTTTATGCTTTCCTTAGTGCATTTCAGCATTTTAACCTGTAGTGTCAGCACAGTTTTTATGAAATTCTTCTTGCCCGTATGCTTTTGTATATATAACAAGACGGAACTCTATTTAATTGATTGATTTTATTGGATTTATTTGTTGGAACGAATCGTGCATTTACAGTAAGTGAAAAACTATACCCTTATAGACCGGCTTTTTAGTTTATCGCAAAAATTTTATAGGAGTAAAATGAATGATGAAAAAATGTTATACCGTACTCTTATTCAATGAAATTTTAGATAAACCTGTAAGGTTTAGATTACCTTTACCTTTTTTTAAATATTTAATTATCTTCGGATTTTTATCTTCCTTTTTGTTTATCGGATTTACTTCTTATTTTGTCTACCTATATAATATCGCCAGCAAAGAAGCCCGGGAAGTTAATGCGCTTCGGGCTGAGAACAGATCACAAAAATTAGATATTCAGAAGTTTGTAAACCAGGTAAATGGATTTGAAAAAGAAATACAACGTGTAGAAAGGTTAGATAAAAAGCTGCGCCTCATAAGCGCTGTAGATAAAAGTGAAGAAGCTAAAGCAAATATGCTGGGAATGGGTGGATCTCCTGAAATTAATATGGATGATCTAAATCTTTCATTTTATGCAAACCCGCTTGAAAAACTGTCATTGAAATTAGAGAGATTAAAGGTCAAAGCCAATTTGCAGGAAATCAGCCTGGCTCAATTAGACCGGTTTTTTAAGGATCGCAAGTCATTTCTCTCCTCTGTACCTTCTATATGGCCTGTGAGAGGATGGGTTACATCCGGTTTCGGATACAGGGTATCCCCTTATTCTGGATTCAGGGAAATACATGAAGGCATTGACATTGCCACACGCCTTTATTCTAATATTGTATCTCCGGCCGATGGCTTCGTGATTCAATCTGACCGAAAACGTATCCATGGACTCATGCTGGAAATTGATCACGGATATGGTTTTATCACAAAATATTCGCACAATTCTAAAAATCTTGTGAAAGTTGGTGATCGAATAAAGAGAGGACAATTAATAGCGCAATCAGGCAATACCGGCAGGAGCACAGGACCACATCTGCATTATTCCGTTAGACTTAATGGTATTCCTGTCAACCCGATCAAGTATATAATTGAATAAGCAAAGTATTTCATTTCACCCTCGATCCAAGAATTGCCTCACCCTGAAAACCAGCTAAAGTGATTTTGTCACCGGATGTTGCTGCTAATACCATTCCCCGTGACTCTATTCCCATCAGTCGGGCCGGCTTTAGGTTTGCAACTAATATAATTTTTTTTCCTACTAGTTCGTCCGCACTGTAACTTGTTGCAATACCAGCTACAACCTGCCTAGTTTCTGTGCCGATATCTACTTTCAGTTTTATCAGCTTTTTTGATTTTTCTACCTTCTCCGCTTCTTTAATCTCCCCAACCCTCAGATCCAACTTTGCAAATTCATCAATACTGATAAGATTCGAATCGGCAGAAGAACTATAATCTTCTTTTTTGTTTTCTTGAGTTTCTGTTTTACTTTCTTCCATGTTTTCCCCTTTTAATCAGAAGAATTCCTCGGAGCTCTGCTCCGGGGTATAAGGATGCAGTAT
>CAYMVZ010000056.1:0-15535 GCA_964394335.1 uncultured Nitrospinota bacterium
TATACTGCATCCTTATACCCCGGAGCAGAGCTCCGAGGAATTCTTCTGATTAAATTTTTAGCCTCTAAGGCACCAAGACACGGAGATATTTTTTTCTTCGTGACTCCACTTATTCACTCGCCCAAGATTTCTCGCTTCGCTCGAAATGACAGAAAAATGGAGATTTTGTTCAAACATTAATTATTATTTCCCGGTAAATTTAAAACAGCTTTTTTAAAAACATTTCCACGATCTTCATAGTCTTTGAACATGTCAAAAGAGGAGCAGGCTGGTGACAAAATAATTACATCCCCAGCCATTGCTTTAGAAGAAGCCTTTTTTACCGCCTCTTCTAAAGTCGCCGCATCTTCAACGTTATTGTAATCTTTTAAAGCTGACCGAATTTTTATTTTGCTTTCCCCTATCAAAATTGAGAATTTAACTTTCTTATTTATTAATTCACCCAGAGATCCGTAATCTCCTCCTTTATCTTTACCTCCGGCAATTAGAATAACGGGGCAATTAAAACTTTCTATAGATTTCATTGTTGCCCCCGTATTGGTGCCTTTGGAATCATTTATAAACCTAACTCCATTTATTTCTCTGACAAACTCCATACGATGATCAATGCCACAAAACTGCGAAAGGGAATTCATTGCAGTTTCCGCTTTTACCTTGCAGAGCGCTCCAATCAGAGCGGAAGCTAAACCATTCTCAATATTGTGAATTCCTTTAACTTTCAGCTTACTGACAGGACCTATCACTTTTTCTTCACCATGCAGGCGAATTACAATATTGTCTTTTCTTAAAAACGCGCCATCTTCAACTTCACAAATCCGACTAAATAACAGCTTGTGAATTTTATTTTCCGGTTCAATGCCTGCAGTAACAGGATCGTCTTTGTTTAAAAGCAGATAATTTTCTTCCGTCTGCTTTTGATAAATTCTTTTTTTTAAAGAGACATACTCATTGAAATCAAGATGTCGGTCGAGGTGATCTTCTGTAATGTTTAAAATGACACTAATAAACGGTTTAAATTGATCAACCCATTCCAATTGAAAAGAACTAACCTCCAGGATAATGTAACTGTATTGCGACGCCTGATCCGCAATGTTCGATAAAGGAAATCCAATATTCCCTCCTACAAAAATTTTTTCTCCGCTGTCCTGCAATATATTGCCAATCATGCTGGTAGAAGTTGTTTTTCCGTTAGTCCCTGTTATGGCAATAATGGGTCTTTTAATAAACCGTGAAGCGAGTTCGATTTCGCTCCAGACGGGTATACCTTTTTCTACAGCTTTTTTAAGTAAAGGATTTCGCATATCAATACCCGGGCTTACAACTATTAGGTCAAAATTACTGATATCACCTGCTTGAATTCCCCCTGTTTGCACTTTTACTCGTTTGTCCAGCTTTGCCAGGTTTTCTTTCAAATCTTTTTCCTTTTTATCATCTACCGCTATTACGCCGGCTTTATTTCTTACGAGAAGGTTAGACGCTGCTATTCCTGTTCTGGCGATACCCGCCACAAGAACATTCTTATTTTCAAAATTCATTCATCACCTGAGTTTGAGAGTACTTAAGCTTAATAATGCCAGTATGACGGCAACAATCCAGAACCGTACAGTCACTTTAGGTTCTGACCAGCCCTTTTCTTCAAAATGATGATGAAGCGGCGCCATTTTAAATATCCTTTTCCCACCTGATATTTTGAAATAAGATACCTGCAATAAAACTGATAGAGCTTCGATTACAAACAATCCGCCGACAATGACCAGCAAAAGCTCGTGTTTGGATAAAACCGCCAGAGTCCCTAATGCACCTCCCATTGCCAAAGAACCAACATCCCCCATAAAAATCTGAGCCGGATAGGAATTAAACCAGAGAAATCCTAAGCCCGCTCCGATTAGAGCTCCACAAAAAACGGATAACTCCCCGACACTGCCTATATATTGAATGTTTAAATAGTCTGAAAATTTAATATGACCGGTAACATAAGTCAGTATCATAAAAGAAAATGTAGCAACGATGATTGGTCCGATTGCCAGACCGTCTAATCCATCGGTCAGATTCACGGCATTAGACGCTCCTACAATGACCAGCACAATGAATAAAATGTAAAACAACCCGAGGTCCGGCATTACATCTTTAAAAAAAGGCACTTCTAAAGATGTCGCATAATTAGACCGATCTGCGTCGAAGAAAACAACATAGAGCGCAATGCAAAGTCCAATAGCAGTCTGTATCACAAGTTTTAAAGAAACATTGATCCCATCTTTTTTCTTCAAAATTACCTTGACGTAGTCATCTGCCAGCCCCAACAAACCAAAACTCAACATGGAAAACAAAAGAACCCATATATACTGGTTGAGCAAATTTCCCCAGAGTAGAATAGAAATAAAAGTAGCTACCAGAATCAAAATTCCACCCATTGTTGGTGTGCCTTTTTTAGAAAGGTGGGATTTTGGGACTACTTCACGAATGGTTTCACCAATTTGATATCTGGAAAGCAATTTGATAAAAAATACACCCATTAAAATACTAATTATCATTGCCGTAAGTCCCGCGTAAACAGAACGAAAAGTAATATATTTAAAGACATTGAACGCCGAAAAACTTTCACGCAACGGATATAAAAAATGATAGAGCATAAGTAATTTGTAATTTTAGATAAATAATGACACCCCCCTAACCCGCCTTACAAGCAGGGATTGAAGCTATAAAATCCCCCCTCAAGGGGGATTAAGGGGGGTGCTAATTTATCATTGATAATTTTTCGTTTATTAGTTCTCTTGCCGTTTCGCAGTCATCAAAGTGAATTCGCAGGTTTTTAGATAGCTGATAATTCTCATGACCTTTGCCTGCGATCACTACAAAATCCTCTTTTTCCGCCATATCAATGGCTTGCCTGATTGCCTTCTTCCGGTCAAGAATTAAGGAATATTTCTCGCTGCCAGCCACTTTCTTTATTCCCTGTTCTATTTCAGAAGCTATAGAAGCGGGTTCTTCGTTTCGAGGATTATCCGAAGTGATAATGGTGTAGTCACTGTACTCACCGGCAATCTTTCCCATCTTTGGCCTTTTACCTCTATCTCGGTTTCCACCACAACCAAAAACCGAAATTAAGCTTTTATCTGTAAGTTCCCTTGCCGCTTTCAGTACATTTTTCAGCGCGTCGTCTGTGTGCGCGTAATCCACTACTACTGTAAAATCCTGCCCCTCATCTATCTTTTCAAGCCTGCCTGGAACATTTTGCAGATCACCAATACCTCTTTTAATTTCTTCAAGAGATACACCAAGGGCAATAGCCGTTGCTATCGCGCATAAGATATTGTAGACATTATGACGACCCAGAAGACCGGACACTATCTGTACTTCACCTTGAGGCGTTTTAGCGGTAAACTGTATCCCCTTAATTGATGTTTCAATATTCCGCGCGTGTACGTCACTTTTTTCAATGATGCCTATTGTGATCGTTTCCGCGGAGGTTTTTTTAGAAATGATTTTTCCATAAGGATCATCAACATTAACTACTGCTTTTTTCAGTTTGTATTCCAAAAACAATTTTTCTTTTGCCTTAAAGTAGTCTTCTTCCGTATGGTGAAAGTCGAGATGGTCCTGAGTCAAGTTTGTAAAAACACCGACTGAAAAGTCGGTGTTATAAACCCGGTCAAGCATTAATGAATGAGAGGAAACTTCTAAAAAACAGTTGTCAACTTTGTTATCCGCCATTTCACGAAACATTTTCTGGAGGTCTAACGATTCAGGCGTTGTTTGCATAGCAGGTTTTACTTTTCCGCCAAAACGGTAATTAATAGTTCCTATAACCCCTGTTTTCTTGCCGGCTGATTGCAGAATGGATTCCAGAAGATATGCGATGGTGGTCTTTCCATTTGTCCCTGTAATTCCTACAATATCCAACTCCCGGCTCGGATGACCAAAAAAATCCGCTGACAGAGAAGCCAGGGCTTTACGACTGTCTTTCACTACCACCGCACCGGTTTTGTCGCCTATTCTATTTGGCATTGCAGTTCCTTCCTGCAACACTACGCCAACCGCCCCTTTTTCAAGAGCTTCTTCTATAAATTCAGCGCCATCCCGCTGAAATCCTTTTATGGCGACAAAAACTGAACCTTTATTGACATTTTGTGAGTTATATTCTATTCCGCTTATATTTACATCCAAATTCCCAACGTTTTCTGTCATTTCTACTTCCTTTAATAATTGACGCAGTTTAGCCATTAGTCATCTGTCATCAGGCATTTTTATCTTTTTCCCAATAATGATTTTTTAATCCGGCAATAACCCGGCCTAAAAATTCATCAATACTTTTTCTAATCTTTAAATTAATATTACTTTGAACAGAATTTATCTCTAAACCCGCGTTTAATCTTCCCTGATTGCTTTTATCGCTTTTGGTCGACAACGTAAAAGTACGATTCATTCCTGAAGGCACATTTAAGTGCCTGAGTGCTTTTTTAGCAATTTCCCTGAAAACAGGTGCAGCAACACTGCCGCCCCAGTAAATACCGCGTGGTTCATCTATCATCACGAGTATTGTAAGCTTTGGATTTTCCACGGGAACAAATCCGACAAAAGAAGCTACATAGTTATTAGCTGAATATCTTTTCGTATCAGGATCAATTTTCTGCGCTGTTCCTGTTTTTCCTCCCACCGAATAGCCGGGGATGGCTGCATTTTTACCTGTTCCATAAATAACAGCCCGGGTTAAAATCTCTTTCATGATTTTAACCGTCTCCGGGGAAAGAACTTTTCTTACTATTTCTGGAGAGAAACTTTTGATAATCTTGCCTTCATGAACAGCCTGCTTAACAATCGTCGGCTTTATTAGATAACCGCCATTAGCGATGGCTGAGACGGCTGAGACCAGTTGAAGAGGGGTGCTAGAAACTTCCTGTCCAATCGACATAGAACCTATGGAAACTTTTGTCCATTGAGAAGGGTCTCTCACTATCCCGGTCGCTTCGCCCGGGAGATTGATACCTGTTATTTCACCAAACCCAAACTTTTTAATATACTCGTAAAACTTGCTTTCACCCAGGCGCCGAGCTATTTTTACAGCCCCTATATTGCTTGATTTGGTGATAATTTCCGTAAGGGTCAACCAGCGGTATTTTTTTCTATTGGCCTCATGTATGAGAATTCCGCCTATATCAAAAACACCCTCTTCACAAAAAAAGATATCTTTGGGTAGGGCAACTTTTTCTTCTAACGCGGCAGAAGCAAGGATAATTTTAAAAGTCGATCCCGGTTCAAAGGTATCTGAAACCGCCCTGTTTTTCCTCTGCTGCAAAGTATACCTTTTGGATAAATTCGCGTTAAAGGAAGGATATTCAGCCATCGCAAGGACTTCCCCCGTATTCGGCTCCATAATTATGGCAATACCTCTTTTGGCCTTTTTTTGAATTACTTTTTCTTTAACTGCTTTGAAGGCATGATATTGAAGAACTTCGTCAATGGTAAGAACGACATTACGTCCTTCTGGTACGTGATCAGTTTCATTTCCGACTAAATCAACGTTTCGCCCACGCCTGTCTTTCTGAAAACGTACCCACTTGCCACCATGGGACAAATAATCATCAAAATAATATTCAATTCCACTCAAACCCTGGTTATCCATGCCCGCAAACCCAATGGTCCTTGAAGCTAATTCCATTTTTGGATAGAACCTTTTATATTCCGTAGAGAAATAAATGCCGGACAAATTTTTGTTTTTTAATTTATTGTATTCATCAGGGTTAATTTTCCTTTTTATGTAAACAAATGGTAATTTCTTTTTTAATTTCTTTCTGATCTCTTTTTTCGGCAAATCGAGGACGGATGAAACGGTTCTGGCAGTCCTCAAGTGGTTTTGGATTTTATCAGGATGGGCATAAACAGATTTCACCTTTACATTAACAGCAAGCGGCCGCATATTGCGATCAAAGATATTTCCCCTGTTCGTATACTTATAAACCTTGCCTTTATATTGATTAAGCGCTCTTTCATTAAAACGTCCCTGGCCTTTTATTTGCAGATGATACAGTTTCGTAATAATTCCAATGCCACTGAAAACAAAAAAGATAAAAATGAATATAATTTTTATTTTAATTTTCTTATCCCGGTTCAATTTTTCACCTTTATAAAAATAATGTCTTCATCTTTCGGCTCAATCATTCCCATCTTTTCTGTTGCTATTTTTTCAACTTTTTCTAAAGACTTAATGGACGCCAGTTCCAGCTTCAGCATCCTGTTTAATTGGATCAGCTCATTTTCCTTTGCCCGCAGTTTGTTATAGTCATAGGTCAGGGTTACAAGGTTCACTCTCGGCCAACTATAAAAAAAAATGCCTGACCCAACTAAACTAAATGCTATCAAAAAACTCACATAAGCTTTCACCTTGCGGATAATCTTTCTCTGCCCCGGGTTATATCTTTTTCCCTTTTTTTTATTAGAAAATTTAATAAACATATAAATTCAGTTTTAAGGGTTCAGTTTTAAGGGTTCAGTTTTCAGGGATCAGGGTAAAAATTGCTTTTTTCAATTGCTGCCAATCCCCGGACCTGATCCCTGACCTCTGTTACCCTATCTTCTCTGCTACTCTCAGTTTTGCGCTTCTTGCTCTCGGATTTTTCTTTACTTCGTCTTCTTTCGGCACGATCGGTTTTTTCGTTATTACCTTTAACACGCTTTTCCTGCCACACACACATTGCGGTATATCTGACGGACAGATACAGCCCTTCTCAAGTTGACGAAACCTGGTCTTTACCAGGCGGTCTTCAAGTGAATGAAAGGAAATAACGCAAAACCTGCCGGATGGTTTAAGGCACTCAACACCGTCATCTAAAATAGTAGATAAAGCGTCCAATTCATTGTTAACAGCAATTCTTAGCGCCTGAAATACCCTTGTCGCCGGATGAATTTTGTATTTTTTTGACTTTGCCGGAACCGCGGAAAGAATTAAATTGCTCAACTCACCTGTCGTTCGTATAGGGGTTATCTCTCTTTTCCTGGCAATAGCTCTTGCAATCCTCTTTGCCCATCTTTCTTCGCCAAACTCCTTAAAAATAGTTGCCAGCTCATTTTCCGAAGAATTATTTAGCAGGTCAAAAGCAGTGGTTTTGGATCTTTGGTCCATTCTCATATCCAGAAAAGCATCTGAAGCAAAGCTGAATCCTCTTTCCGGGCTTTCCAGTTGCCGTGAAGAGACCCCCAGGTCTAATAAAATTCCATCCAAAAGTCCGATCTTTTCTTTATTAAGAACTTTCGTTGCGTTCTTAAAGTTGTCGTGAAAGATTTTCGTTTGGGATTTAAAAGGTTGGAGCCGCTTTTGAGCGAAAGAAATAGAATCTCTATCCTGCTCAAAAGCAATTAATAGTCCCTGGGGGCTCATTCGGGAAAGGATTTGCTCAGCATGGCCACCATCGCCAAGGGTCCCATCCATATAGATACCGTGTTTTTTGATTTGGAGCATTTCCAAAATCTCCCCTGTTAATACAGGCAGGTGCATTATCTTCATCAACACACCCTGTTAAATGTTGGAAAGTTTGTCACCAAGATCAGCAAGCTTATCCCCCAAGTCATCCAAACTTTCCTGTCTATCCTGGAAAAACTCAATCCAGCTATCCTTGCTCCATATTTCAAAGGTGTCGTCCACTCCAACAAGAACCGCTGTTTTAGCAATACCGGCATGGCTTCTGAGATTGGCCGGAATAAGAATTCGACCATGTTTAATAGTAACTTCCTGTGCCGAGCCCAAAAAAAGCCGTTTAAATTCACTCACTTCCTTCTTTAAAGAAGAAAGCTGTCTTACCTGGTTTACAAGTACATCCCATACAGACTGTGGGTAAGCAGTAAGGTAGTTGGATTTAGTGGTTATAAAAAGCACGTCGTTATATTTCTTGTCCAGAACTTCCTTATACTTAGCCGGGATATTTACCCTCCCTTTGGAATCCAGATTCAGTGTGTAATTGCCAGTGAACATACAAATTTCCTATCTATTAAGACACGATGAAACACTTTAATACATTTTTTAACATATTGAGACACATAATTTCACATTTTCAATACCTTGTCAACAAAAAAATAGAAAAAAAGACATTTGTTTTCTGAGGGATAGAAGAAATATTTTTTTGACAGAACTAAAATTCACGTACAGAAAACAGATGTTGCCAACCCTATTTTTTGTCATCCTCGAATAATTTAAATAAATGGAGGACCGAATTAAAAAGCAAGAGCGATTAAAGACTTAAAAACATTCCAAAAACTGATGGGAAAAGAATAGTTGAAAGGATAACCAAGAAAGCAGATTAGGCACTAAGACACAAAAAAATAGTTTTATCCTAACCGTAAATATGCTAAGATACAGAATTGAAAAAATTTTTAAACAAAGGAGAAAAATATTATGAAAGAACAAGTAGAAAAGGCATTGGAGGATATTAGGCCTATGCTAATGGCGGATGGTGGAAACGTGGAATTAGTTGATGTTACTGAGGATGGTAATGTTAAGTTGAAACTCGTTGGAGCTTGTTCCGGATGTCCTAGTTCTCAGGTTACACTGAAAATGGGAATAGAACAGGCTTTAAAAGAAAAAGTACCCGGTGTTCAAAGCGTTGAAGAGGTACATTGAGGTAACCGGTAAAACATTAACATCTCCCCTAAACCCCTTCCTTCGGCAAGCTCAGGATAGGCTCTTGCCAGGGAGGGGAAACGTAAAGCGCAGGGGTGGTCTGATAAAATTTGAATTAAGCAACAGCCGGTTAAACAACGACAACACCGGCGTATCCCACAACCTGATCATAGTCTCCGCTGACATCTCCTGACGTCATGTATTTTATCATTTCCGCGCTTTCAGCTCCCAGTTCTTTACAGGCGATAAGCATAATTGTAGCGGGAATGAATCCGCACATGCTAATAGAATGATTGCGGACAGTATCAAAAAGCCCTTTGGGATCAAGTTTAATAATCTGATCTATCGCCATCCTGTCTTTTTGCTCCGCGCTTTTCTGAGATTCATAATGTGTCATGTCACTACTGGCGACTATTAAAACAGGCTGGCAATATTCTTTAATAGACCTTGCTATAGCAATTCCCATTTCTTTGCAGTTAGAATAGTCTAAATGCTGGATACAAATCGGTACTATATCGAACTCATCAAGGAAATTCTGTATAAAAGGTATTTGCACTTCAAGAGAATGCTCATAGCGGTGTGCGGTACTGTCTTCTTTTATCGCATTGGTTTTTGACTTGATAATTTCAGCCAGCCTGCTGTTCATTTTTATAATAGCACCCGGCATTTTCCATTCTTCTTTGGAATTAATGGACGCTGTTTCCCCTCTTCCTGAATGGTTTGGGCCAATAATGACAAAAGAATTCGGCAGGTCTATTGCTGAGAAAACCGCTCCCGCTACAGCCCCTGAATAAACATACCCGGCATGAGGGGACAAAACTCCAAGCGCCTTTTGTTTTTTGGATGGAATATTAATGAAACTGGAGACTTCTTTCTGAAGTTCAGTTGGTGAATCCGAATAAAATTTTCCTGCTACCGCCGCTTTTCTCATAATTTCATTAATGAGCGTTAATATCAAATGCGTGGAGACAAAAACTTTATTCCTGGTGGGGACGATAGGGTGCCACTAATTCCTCGTTAATGGACTTAACGGCAAATTCTATTGTCTCTTTTGTATTTTGCTTGACCTTTAGAAAGAAGTCTTCATCAAGAAAAGTTACCATTAGGTTGTCAATAGCCCTTGTTTGGGTATAATCTACAGCTTCTTTGACATCCTGCTTAAATACACAAAACAATAAAGAGACGCTGAGAAACAGACAGACCGAAAAGGTGATGCCCCAGGGAATTGCCCTGCAAAACTCCACATACATTATTTCCCCAAACCCTCTTTCCTCTTTTTCTTTCATTATTCACCCTCCATAAAAGTTAATAATGATTATAATAATTATACATTATGTTCTGTTTTTAACAACCAATGATTAAAATTTTAAATTCTGATGATTATGTGTTTAGAATTATCCTATCAATAAATTGGATGTTATTCCGGTAGCCGGGAATTAAAAAATTAAGTTTTGCTTTTAAGATAGTTTTTTTAGTTTTGGAAATCAAGAATTTCTGTAATAATGTTAATGCATTAGATTTAATCTTTGTATTCTCTGATTCATTGCTGTGAAAGGGGCATAATTGAAAAAAGTTTATCTGATATCAGGCGGTGTAACAAAGTTTTCCAAGGCAAATCCTGAGAAGGATTTCAGGTTTATGGTCAGGGAAGCTTATGATCATGCTCTTTCCGATGTTCCAAAACTCAAGCCTTCCATGATGGACGGCTCTGTGATCTCTTATTTTTCAGACCACTTTACACGTCAGCTCATGTCAGGGGCCATGGTTCAGGATTATATCGGACTCTGTCCAAAACCTTCAAAGAGAGTGGAAGGTGGAGGAGCTACCGGCGGCTTATGTGTTCAGAGCGCGTACCAGGAAATTGCGTCAGGGAGAATGAAGGTAGTTGTTGGGGCAGGTTTCGAGACCATGAGCAGGGTCAATACATGGAAAGGAAATGAATTTATTGCCCATGCTTCGGATACAAACTTTGATTACCCGGTTGGCGGGTTCTATTCCGGTTATTACGCGATGATGGTTGTAAGACATATGCATGAGTTTGGAACAACGCCGGAACAGATGGCATATGTATCTGTTAAAAACCATAAAAACGCTCTTTACAATCCATTTGCTCAGCACCCGGCGGAGCTCACCGTGAAAGATGTGAGGAACTCGGCAATGGTAGCATGGCCTCTGACAAGACTTGACTGCTGTACCATGTCTGACGGCGCCGCGGCTGTTATATTAGCAGATGAGGAAACCGCTTTTAAAGTTTGCGATAATCCTGTTTTAATAAAAGGCATTGGAACAGGAACGGACTGTATGAGAATGGCTGACAGACCACATGGTGATGTTATCCTTCTCCCTCACGAAAACAAAAAAGATTATAAAAAATTGAAATATCCCGGCGTACATTCTTTCAGAGCCGGTAGGACAGCGGCAAAAACCGCTTATCAACACGCGGGAATAAAAAATCCAATAGAAGAACTGGATTTTATTGAACTGCATGATGCGTACACGTCTTCCGAAATTCAGACCTATGAAGATCTCGGTCTATGTAAATACGGTGAAGGAGGGAAATTTGTGGAAAAAGGATTTCCTTTTATGAATGGCATCGATTATGGATTAAAACTTTCCAAGAAATGCAAGATTCCGGTTAATCCGTCAGGAGGACTTCTCGCATCCGGTCATCCAGTGGGAGCCACCGGTATTATGCAGGCGGTATTCGCCATGTGGCAATTACAGGGAACAATTAAAAAACATTTTGGAAATAATAAACTTCAAGTAAAAAACGCAAAGCAAGGTCTGATCCACAGCCATGCCGGAACAGGCACGTATGTTACGGTGACGATTTTGGAGAAAGCATAATTTGACGTTGAAAGAATTTGACGCAGAAAGAAATTAGACGCTGATGGACGCTGATTGTTATGATTTATTATGATAATAATTATTTATCAGCGTATATCATAATAATCATATTTTATCTGCGTCAAAAAAATATATGAAATATAAAGAAAATTATAAACATTCTGAGCTGACTGAAAGAATAATCAAAGAAGCATATTATGTTTATAATAAATTGGGATATGGTTTTCTCGAAAAGGTCTATGAAAATGCCCTGTTTATTCGATTTTAAAATACCGGTTTTAATGTCAGCCAGCAATATCCGGTAAATGTATATTTCGAAAATGAGTTGGTCGGGGAATATTTTGCAGATATTTTAATAGATAAAAAAGTGATTCTTGAATTAAAGGCTATTGAAAAACTGAACGCTATTCATGAGGTTCAATTAGTAAATTATTTAAAGGCAACTAAGATAGAGGTTGGGTTATTGATAAACTTTGGGCCAAAAATTGAGGTTAAAAGAAAAGTATTTACCAAAGAATTAGACGTTGAAAGAATTTGACGCAGAAAGAAATTAGACGCTGATGGACGCTGATTGTTATGATTTGTTATGATAATAATTATTTATCAGCGTTAATCATAACAATCATATCAAATCAGCGTCAAAAAATGATTAATGAAGTCTAAACAACTATATGGCAAAGAATAAAAAAATCAAACTGCCGGAGACAGAAGAAGGGACAACTCTTTTTAATCTTGATCCCATTATTCAAAAAAGCAGCTATGAGATAAATTACATTCATTCTTACGCGCAGGACTCACCTTTTTTTGCCGGACTTGCAAAGGGAAAACTTTTTGGAAATGAATGCAAACCCTGTAAATACAAATATGCCACTCCAAGAAACCATTGCATGTACTGCGGAAAGCAAACATCATGGTTTGAACTACCGCTAACAGGTAAAATCCATACATGGACAACTTGTTATTTTGGCAGTGAAGCGTTTTTAAAAGAAACCCCATACAATCTCATCCTCGTGGAATTTGAAGGCGTGGACACGCTATTCCTGTCCAGGCTGATAGGAATAGAAGAAAGAGATATAAAAATTGGGATGGAAATAAAAGCAAAATTTTTAAGAAACTCAAAGTTTAAAGTTACGGATGTTTATTTTGTCCCATTATAATTAGACGCAGATAAAAATAATTATCAGCGAATTCAAGTCTGAGAGCTAATCTCCTTTGGGCGAATCTGCGAAGCCACGCTGAGGGGGGCGAAGCTAAAATCATGATAATCATATTATATCTGCGTCAAAAAAAGGTTTTATTATGCTTTTAGAAAAATACGATCCTTTAAAAAATGAGAAACTACAAATCCTGGATGAAAAAGGTAATTGCAACAGCAAATTAGAACCAAAAATAGAAAAAAAAGATTTAATTGAAATTTATAGATACATGGTTCTATCCCGCATTGCGGATGAGAAGGCATTCGCCCTGCAAAGAGAAGGGAGAATTGGAACATACCCTCCTTTAAAAGGGCATGAAGCGGTTCAAATCGGGTCTGCCTTTGCCATGAACAAAAATGATTGGTTGTTCCCTGTATACAGGGATATGGGCGCCATGATTGTGATGGGTGTTCCCCTGTATCTTATTTTTCTTTATTGGATGGGAAATGAAGATGGTTGCAGGTTCCCTGAAGGAACAAATGTGTTTCCTATTGCCGTCCCTGTTGGCAGTCAGATATCTCTCGGCATGGGATTTTCCTGGGCTTCAAAACTGAAAAAAGAGAAAACCGTTACTCTGGTTTCTTTTGGGGACGGGGCTACATCATCTATAGATTTTCATGATGGGCTAAACTTTGCCGGCGTGTTTAAAACCCCAACTGTATTTCTCTGCATTAACAACCAGTGGGCGATATCCGTACCCAGATCAAAACAAAGCGCGTCTAAATCTCTGGCTCAAAAGGCAATAGGATATGGGTTTAACGGTATCCAGGTGGATGGGAATGACATCCTAGCCGTATATGCTGCCATAAAAGAGGCAGTTGACAGAGCAAATAAAGGTGATGGACCAACTCTTATTGAAGCAGTCACATACCGCATGGGTGACCATACCACAGCGGATGACGCGTCCCGCTACAGAAGCGAAAAAGAAATTGATGAGTGGAATAAAAAGGATCCTATCCCAAGATTTAAATCGTATTTGGAGTCAAAGCAGATATGGAATGAAAATTTTGAAATAGAGATAAGAAAAGAAGCGGAAGGTCTGGTAGAAGAAGCCGTAAAAAAGGCAGAGGCCGCGCCGCCGCCTGCTATAGAAGATCTCTTCAAGTATACATACGGTGAAATGCCATGGCATCTTAAAGAAGAGCTGGAGGAATTAAAAAAAAGCCTTAAATGAATTAAACCACGAATTGCACTAATTTCACGAATTAATCAGTGTAATCAACTTTAACAATCAGAGTAATCAATTATTATGGCAGTTCATAATCTAATTGAAGCGGTTAACCTGGCGTTAAAAGAAGAAATGAAGAGGGATGACCGTGTCATCATTCTTGGTGAAGACGTCGGGGTAAACGGCGGGGTCTTTAGAGCGACTGTCGGGCTGTTAGAGGAATTCGGCGAAGACAGAGTGATAGACACTCCTCTCTCGGAAAACGGTATTGTTGCCGGAGCAATAGGGATGGCAGTGAACGGATTGAGGCCTGTTGCTGAAATTCAGTTTATGGGCTTTATCTATTATATTCTTAATCAGATCATCTGTCATGCCGCGAGGTTGAGAAACAGAACCCGCGGAAGGCTTACTGCTCCGCTGGTTATCAGGGCGCCTTACGGGGCAGGAATTCGTGCACCCGAGCATCATTCCGAAAGCACGGAAGCTCTCTTTACCCAAATCCCGGGAATCAAAGTGGTAGTCCCCTCCACTCCAAAAGACACCAAAGGACTGCTTACATCCGCCATTCGAGACCCTGATCCTGTAATTTTTCTCGAACCAAAAAGGATTTACAGGGCTATTAAAGAAGATATCCCTGAGGAGGAATACACAATACCCCTGGGCAAGGCCAGGATGGTTAAAGAAGGAAAAGATATCACTGTTATTTGCTGGGGGGCTATGGTCAGGATTGTGGAAACAGTTTCCGAAGAAGCAGAGAAAGAAAATATTGATATTGAGATAATAGATTTGAGAACGCTTTCTCCTTTAGATAAAGATACGATAATTACTTCTGTAGAAAAAACAGGCAGAGCTTTGGTCGTCCACGAAGCACCTAAAACATGCGGATTGGGCGCTGAAATAGTCGCTTTGATAAATGAAAACGCGCTTTTGAATCTCAGTGCGCCGGTATTAAGGGTTACGGGACAGGACATCACCGTCCCTCTTGCCAAAGGTGAGGATTATTATATACCAAGTGTTGTTAGGATAATGCAGGGATTGAAAAAAATAATTAATTTTTAAGTGCAGGGGTCGGGGATCTGGCTCCAGGTTGCTGGTTTATTGCCTAACAACCAAAAAATAACATTTAACAACTTTGATGGGGAAAATAAATGGTTACAGAATTTAAATTTCCGGACGTCGGGGAAGGAATAATCGAGGGTGAAATAGTGAAGTGGAAGGTGAGAGTCGGAGAAAAGATAAAAGAAGATCAGATATTAGTTGAGGTTGAAACGGATAAAGCTGTAGTTGAAGTACCCTCTCCAACAGAGGGAGTTATAATTAAACTACATTATAAAGAAGGTGACGTTGTTAATGTTGGGGAGATTCTTGTAACGATAGGAACTGAAGAGGAACTTGGACGCAAAAAGGACAAAGGAACTGTTGTAGGAGTATTAGAGGAAGCCGAAGAATCCACTGCAAAGAAAACACCCTCTAAAGTTCTGGCAACTCCCGCGGTAAGAAAGATAGCAAAAGATGTGGGCATAGACCTCAGTAGAGTGAAAGGCACAGGTCCCGGCGGAAGGATTGCAAAAGAGGATTTGCAAAGATTCCGTGAAAAAAGCACCGGTATAAAGGAAGCGGATGATTCGCATGGTTCTGTTACAAGAGTTCCATTAAGAGGAATAAGAAAATCCATCGCAAAACATATGGCCTTTCAGCAGCACAATTCAGCCAATG
>CAYMVZ010000057.1:0-15484 GCA_964394335.1 uncultured Nitrospinota bacterium
TATGCCATCAATAAACAGATATTGAGCATTCCCATTCCGCACCAAAGCAATGTGATGCCAAATATTATCATCAACGCTGGTTGAGCTTGTTATGCCAAAGACACTTGTTCCTTTCATGTAAGCAGTAACTTTGCCACTACCTGCCACAGTTATATCAAAATTGTCACTGGTTCTCCACTGTGAAACATGTGTTCCAACACTATCTACTGGTATTTTCACCCAATAATCAATCGTAAAATCCCCGCTTCCAAAATCCCAATCTGCATGGTCAGGAATACTTAAATAATCATCTGTCCCATCAAAAGAGGCAACATTAACACCATCAGATAAATTAGTATTTGCCGGAGTAGACGTTTGTGTTGCGCCACCTTGAGCAGTTGGAGTATGTGGCGTATCTGAGTCATCTGTAAAAGTACCCCCTGTCCCATCCATATGCAGCATAAGTACTGCGTTGTTATCAATACCCCCTCCTATAGTGCCTCGATAATAGATCTTCCCTTCTCCTGATTCCGTAGGCGGATCGTTACTTAGTTTCTTCAAGGAAAGAGAATCAAAGTAAACATGCGCTGTTCCCTTTCCAGCAGTTTCAGCTCCAAAAACCAATCCATTAATTACCAGCGAGACTATTAATACTACCGCAAAACTTAAAACAGATTTTTTCATTTTCCGGTTCTCCTGTAAATAAGGTTAAAAATTAGCCAACAGAGTTGGCTTGAAAATAATTTTGGTACAAGTCTCTGCCTTTAACCAACTGAGGTTTATGTCCATTTCATTTTTATTCACCCCCTTTCCGGTAAATTGAGCGTGCTGACTATAACACAAAGATATTAGAAAATGACTGGACTATATTGCTGTTTTTTGGAATTTTTTAACCGCAGAGCGCGCAGAGATCGCTGAGAGAAAATTTGATGCTTCGGCAGGCTCATCCACCTTATTTATAAAGTTGACCATCAATGTTCCTCTTCCTCAAGAGAGCTGAACCTTAACTCATACATTTTTTTCTTTTTAACAAAACAAAGTACAATAAATCTTAAGAAAACCATTTCCCCTCTGTTTCAGTTATTGCCATAAAATCTAAAATTTCAGCTAAAATTCTCTTTGACTTCGGTAATTGAAGCGGTTAGCATTAGCTCACAAATCGGGTCTAAATTTACGTATAGGAATTTCCTTTTTTTATTGACAGGATGAACAGGATAGACTGGATTTATTTTGGAGTACAATGACAAAGCTGAGCTTAGCTCTGCCATGTCATTGCTTTTATCGTATTGATCCTGTTAATCTTGTCTAATTGAGCCGGCCAATGGATCAATTAAAGGCTAAAGAAGGGTTTACATTAATAGAGGCCATCGTTTCCCTGGCTATTTTAGGCATAAGTATTGTTACAATCTTACAGCTATTTTCAGGGGGATTTCGCTCAATAAAAGTTTCAGATGATTACCTGAGGGCAGCAATACTTGCTCAAAATAAAATGAATGAGCTTAAATCTAAATCCAGCATTTTTATTAATCAAGAAGGTGTGTTCGAGCACGACGACCGCTACCACTGGTCACTTTCAGTGGAAGATTATGATCTTTCAGGGTTACATCCCCAGTTTAAAAACCTACAAGACGAGAATAAAGGAAATTCTGTGTTTGTTGACAAAGTAAGGTTAAAAGTATTTTGGAACACAGAGAATGGACAACGTGAGATGGAACTTTTTACATTAAAAGCTTCGACCACAGAAAGCCCTTCCTCAAAAGACATTTTGCTGGGAAAATACCCATCATCACTTACTACTTCAAGGGCTGTACAATTTGCTGAGCAGGAACTTGTGAGCGGTCAGTCCAAGAAAGGATATGCGAGAGTAAGGGTTAGAGGCAGGAAAATGCTATTAGAAAAACCTCAAAATTCCAACGCTAAAACATCAGCAAAATAAGAAAAAAGAATTTGAACTTTATCCTCTCTTAATCCATTCCATCTGATTATTTTGCTTTAACCATTGCGCTCCATCATCTTTACGATGTCCGGCATATTAGCCATAGTCTTAATTTTTAAAAAGTTATTCAAATAACTTGACATACCCTGGGGGGGTATATTATATTTATACAAGATCTTTTTTTTCGACACGATGCCAAAGGTTCGCCAAATATGGATCATAAACAAGAAACATTAGAAATTACCGGGATGACCTGTGCGGCCTGTGCCTCAGCTATTGAGCGGAGCGTGGCAAAAGTCCCGGGAGTTGCGTCACCATCTGTAAATTTTGCAACCGAAAAATTAACTGTCTCCTATTCAAATGATCTTGGCATACAGCAAATTATCCAGGCAGTGGAAGACGCAGGATATGGCGTTAAAGAAAAAATTTCCTCTCAAAAGGTCATCATCCCCATCAGAGGAATAACCTGCGCGGCCTGCGTATCAGCCATTGAAAAAACTGTCGGAACTTTAAATGGGGTGTTAGAGACATCTGTAAACTTTGCCACGGAAAAGGCAACCGTGGAGTACAACCCGTCAGTTACCCGTCTTTCAGAAATAAAAAAAGCTATCATAGACGCTGGATATGAACCCCTAAATATCGAGCAATATGAATCCGAAGACGCTGATAAAGAATACCATGAAAGAGAAACCAGGTTCTTTAAATTTAGATTGGTGTTATCCATTGCTCTTTCCATTCCCCTCCTTTATATCGCTATGGGGCATATGATTGGATTGCCCATCCCGAAGATTATTTCCCCTGAATATAATCCTTTTAACTTTGCCTTAATACAACTTCTGTTAACCATGCCAATCGCTGCTGCCGGTTACAGATTTTATCTGATTGGTTTTCCAAGCCTTATCAAAGGTCATCCAAACATGGATTCCCTTATAGCCATTGGAACAGGAGCAGCGATTATTTATGGAATTTTTGCGACATTACAAATTTTCCTGGGAAAGGTTCAATATACGCAAAGCCTATACTTTGAAACAGCGGGAGTTATTATTGCCCTTATCCTTTTAGGGAAATATCTGGAATCTATTAGCAAAGGGAAAACATCCGAGTCCATAAAAAAACTGATGGGACTACAACCAAAAACAGCACTGGTGATTCAGGGCAGTGAGGAAATGACCATTCCTGTTGAGGAGGTGGAAGTCAATGATGTTATTATCCTTAAACCGGGTGAAAAGATACCGGTTGATGGTAAAGTTGTTGCCGGCCGGACTTCAGTGGATGAATCCATGTTAACCGGTGAAAGTATTCCTATAGAAAAGAACCCTGGCGATGAGGTAGTAGGAGGTACAATTAATAAACAGGGGTCGATCCGCTTTGAGGCTACACGGGTGGGAAAAGATACTGCTTTAGCTCAGATAATCAAACTTGTGCAGGACGCGCAGGGATCAAAAGCGCCTATTTCAAAATTGGCTGATGTTATTGCCGGATATTTTGTTCCCATTGTCATTCTCATTGCTTTCCTTTCGGGAGCCGCATGGTTTTTGACCGGGCAAACTACATTGTTTGCGCTAACTATTTTTATTTCAGTTTTAATTATAGCGTGCCCTTGCGCCCTGGGTCTTGCCACCCCTACAGCCATTATGGTGGGAACCGGAAAAGGGGCTGAATTAGGCGTTTTGATCAAGGCTGGAGAAGCCCTGGAAACAGCTCACAAATTAAACACGATTATATTCGACAAAACCGGAACGATTACAGAGGGCAAACCGCAAGTAACAGATATTGTAACAGCAGGGAAATATAATAAAGAGCAAATTTTACGGTGGATAGCAGCAGCAGAAAAACCATCAGAACATCCATTAGGGGAGGCAATTCTTCAAAGCGCTGAAAAACAAAATCTTTCTCTTCCGGAAATTTCTGATTTTCAGGCTCTGCCGGGAAAAGGAATTGAGGGAGAAATAGACGGACACAAAATACTGATAGGGAATCTAAAATTAATGAATGAAAAAAAAATAGAGGTCGTCCTCAGAGAAGAAGCGGAACGCCTTGCTTCTCAGGGGAAAACTACCATGTATTTAACAGTAGACGGGAAATTGGAAGGGTTGGTGGCTGTAGCGGATGTGATTAAAAAAAGTAGCGTAAATGCCATTCACCGGCTCCAAAATATGGGAATAGAGGTAGCCATGATTACCGGTGATAACAGCGTTACGGCAGAAGCCATAGCAAAAAAAGTAGATATAGACGTTGTGCTTGCTGAAGTTTTACCGGGGGATAAAGCAAATAAAGTAAAAGAATTGCAGAAGGAGAATAAAAAAGTAGGAATGGTTGGGGACGGTGTCAATGACGCCCCTGCGTTGATGCAGGCAGATGTAGGAATCGCAATAGGTTCCGGTACGGATGTTGCTATGGAATCGGCAGATATAGTTTTGATGAAAAGCGATTTGATGGACGTTGTAACGGCTTTACAGCTTAGTCATAATACCATCCGTATTATTAAACAAAACCTTTTCTGGGCTTTCGGCTATAATACAGCAGGCATTCCGATAGCGGCAGGTCTGCTTTACATTTTCGGCGGCCCATTGATCAATCCCATATTTGCGGCAGCAGCCATGGCATTCAGTTCAATATCAGTTGTTACTAATGCTTTGCGACTGAAAAAGTTCAGGCCTAATAAATACTGAAAACCAATAACTAAAGAGTATACTTTAATAGAAAGAGAGGATTGGCTATGAAAAAGAAAATTAATATTGAAGGGATGACATGCGGTCATTGCGTTGGGAGGGTTAATAAAGCATTATCATCTATAGAGGGAGTCATAGAAGTGGATGTAAACCTTGATGAAAAAAAGGCGACCGTATCCATGGAAAGAGAAGTTTCTGATGAACAATTTAAAGCAGAAATAGAAAGCAGCGGATACAAAGTTGTAGAAATTGAATCGGCATGATAATAAATTATAGTTTAAATAATTACTAATGGTAATCTTTGAACATCCTGTTTTTGATGGAACCAATGGGAAGATCGATGTAAGGTCATTATTTCCCGATTCAAAAAGACCTCTGAAGGTTGAAATTGGTTTTGGGAACGGGACTTTTATATTTGATAAAGCACAGGCGGAACCTGAAGCTGATTATATCGGTATTGAGCTATATCACAAAGGAATACGGTCTTTAGCAAATAGAATAAAAAAATCCCACATAAAAAATATCATTATTATCTACGCGAATGTAAAAAAAGTTCTTGTTGATTCTATCCGGGATAACGAGTTGGTCGAAGTATTTATCAACTTTCCTGATCCATGGCCTAAAAAAAGACATAAAAAAAGACGACTGGTTAACGTTGATTTTGCTCAATTAATCTATTCAAAACTGATAAATAAAGGTAAAGTTTATTTAGCCACAGATTCGAAAGACTATCTTATGGAGATGCTTATCTCCTTTGGAAGTAAACCGGGGTTTAAAAATCTGGCGGGCCGATTAAAATACTTGGAAAAAGCGCCTTATCCATACAGCACGAAATACGAGGAAAAGTCTTTAGCTTATGGGGAAAAAAATTATTACCTCCAATACGAAATCCAAAAGTAAACCCTTGTTAAAAGCTGTTAGTGATTTTATCTTAAAAAAGAGAAGCAGCGACCGCCACCAAAGCGCACATTTGATGACAGGAAAACAGGGTGAGAAGGTTGCGGCTAACTATCTGAAAAAAAATGGATATAAAATAGTAGATAGAAATTACCATTGCAAATTTGGAGAAATAGATGTTATTGCTCTGGATGGAGACATTCTGACGTTTATTGAAATTAAAACCCGGAGCTCAAGGGAACACATTCCTCCCGAGTTTGCTGTGACAAAACATAAGCAGAGCAAAATAAAGAGAAGCGCTCTCCACTACCTTGGAAAGCACGGCATTGAAAACCGCGACTGCCGTTTTGATATAGTAGCCATTACAATGGAAAAAGGGAAAAAAGATATTGTTCTTTATAAAGACGCTTTTTCGTAATGGTAATTCTATTTCAACGATTCCCAGATAAATTCAAGAATTTCTTTATAAACCGACCCTAAGATTTAGGATCCACCTTTAGAACTTCTCTTAATGTAGCCCTGACATCTCCAAAACCGATATAATCTCTCACAATTACGTTTAAAGGCATTAGATTTTTATTACCCCAGATTAGAACTTCTCCTTCTTTTGTTTTAAAGATTTCTTTTGGAATCTTTACAATTAAAAAATATCCTTCGCTATCCTCAATATTTTCTTCCTTCTTAAATTTCAGTTCCTCTTCCCTCGTCCCAACATGAATATGGATTATCGATTCGTCCTTTTCCGGGATCACATTAATAAGAAAGTCTTTTCCCTTTTGGATTTCACCATAATAAGAGGTTCTAAAGTTGTAAAGGGTAGAAAGAATATCGTAATAAACTATTGCTAATGGAATAGGTTCTGACTTTTCTTCAGTGATTTTGCCTTTTTTAGTTGTAGACCATGACCGTATTCTGTTTTCATAATCAAGGGAAGTAATAGTTTTTTCCTCCCTTTTCTGATAAATTATATTTTTTTCAAACAAGTATGGTCGGAGTCCAAGCTCTTGACCAACCATTTTCATATGAGACACGTAGAAATGTTTAATATACCCTGTGATAAATCCAATAAACCCTTTTGTTTCTGCCGTTAATCTCGCAACGCACCCTTCTTTTTCTTGTTGAAATATTGTGATCCCTTCTGCCGCATTTTTGAACCATAAAAAGCTGATGTCATAAATCAGTTTTTCTCCGTCAAAATCTGTTGTAGTTTTGATACTTAGTCTGTCATTTAATTGTAATGAGTTAGGCACATTTATGCCCCCCGTAACTATGGATGCCCATAGCAAAAGACCGCTCAATATTGCTAAAGTAATACTTTTATGCATAGCAGGTAACCTATTGATATATTGTAATATAATATCACACCATACAGGACTAATGGTTGCATCAAAGTTAAGCTGCCTCAGCTCTCCACTGGAAACTTTTTCCACATTACCGCTATTTAGTTGAATCAGCAGCTTCCCGTTTTCATCAATATCTTTTGCCAGTTCGGATACTGTCTTGCTGCCCCGGTACACCGTTACTTTTTCCCCAGGGTATTATTATGCTGACGCCAGAGCTTTAACAAATTTTCATTGTCATCTTCCAAAAAGTCAGCATAATTTTTTTCCAGATGATAGATTAAAGAAGTCGAACTGGAACGCAAATTCTCTGTAAATCCTTCCCTTTCATTATTAATATTGACTCCAATTCACAAAATAGCAAACTTACCTCTACTATGTTTAGACACTGATTCAGTCAAAATGCCGCAATTTTTTTCCTTTAATCAATACATCGTTGGGCCATTTTAGGAGGGGTGACAGGGTTGTCTCATGTTGAATAGTTTCGACCACAGTCACTCAACCCAAAATTGTCAAAAAAGAACTTTTGGATTGAAAAAAAAATTTTACTCCAAAAAAGGAACTCCTGCCGATCCTGATAACTCTATCAAAATTATCTTGATGTCCTTAATATGTTATCCAGGATACTCATAGTATTAACAGGAACATCCTCTCCGGAACGCGACAGAAGCTTCAGGTGGGTTTTTAAATACCGCAGATCTTCTATTGTATCAATGTCGTAATGAACGGGGAGAAGAGATAGTTTTAGGTTCTGTTTTGTTATTAATTCTTCTGTTTGCAATAGGACTTTATTGCTGCCCCACTCCACAGAAGAGAATACTGGAAGCACTTTTTCCTTAAAACCAATAAGGTAATAACCTCCGTCTATAGAAGGCCCGATAACCAGGTCAGCATTATTTAGGTCAATAAAGGCTTTGTTTATATATTCTTTTGGCAAAGTTGGGCTGTCCACCCCTATAATTACAACCCTAAAAAATCCTTTATTAAAAAGGTCTTGAAACGCGTTTTCCATCTTTTCTCCAAGATCAACCCCATTCTGGCAATTTAAGTGAAAGGGCAAACCATCGGTAAACTTCTCAAAGATATATTTTTTTTCCCCAGGAAGGAAGTAAATGATTTTTTCCACATTATTTATCTCACTCATCAGAGAAATTGAATCTTTAATCAATGATTCTTGAAGACGGGCAGAATTTTCAGGTGTGATTTCCGGCTGTAATCGTGTTTTAACCTCACCAGCAATTGGCGCTTTTGCAAATAAAACAAGTGCATTGTTTTGTCTTAATGAATTCATAAGGAAATGATTCTACTTTGGTTAAATGCCTCCTTCAAGAAAAAAGGTTAAAAATCAGGTACTAGTTTTCCACTAATCGGCATATATTTTGCTACTTTATTATTTTAAAGCATCTCTTTTATAAGGCCGTTATAATATAAAAGAGGAGGTATTTTATTAAAAACATACCTTTAAAAGGAGGTTGATTAATATGCTAAAGCAGATGCATGAAGAACAATTTTACAATGAAGAAAAGCCAATGGAATATTTCAGGGAAATGGTTAATTCTGCAGTAGAAAACCTTCATGTCCAAGCTGATGAAGAAGTCATATTTTACATCGTGAATCTCCTATCAGAGTTTCTCACAGTCGATAATCTTTACACAGATATAGACCCCAATGCAGATGAGGAACCGCTCACTCTTTTGCTTGAAAAAGCGCTTAACTCCGACCAGAATGAGCAGATTCAGCGGTTTAAACATTTGGGTGATTTTTCCCTTTTTATATCAGGTTTTTTTTCCGATAGCCTATACAAAAGACTCGTCAGTCTTAATTATTATAAGATCATAGGCTGTACTTCTTATAACCAGTTAGCGACTATTATGAAATCAAAAGTTCAAAGCAATACTTTCTGGGAGCTTTATTATGAATTGGCAGAGAATTTTTCAGTTTTCGTAGATATCCTGTCCGAGGTGAGTGACAAGAGTTTTTCTCACACCAACAAGGATATTTTAAAAGTTTATGAAAGATGGTTAAAAACAAAAAGTCTTCGAGACGAAAAAATATTAAAAAAAGAAGGTATTTTCCCTAACGCTTCATCGGCGAGTTCTTACATCCAGTAAAAACTGTATTGGCCACTAAGGCACAAAGAAAAAAACTCTACGTTCTTCGCGTCCTCTGCACTGCAAATTTGAAAGATTGTGTTTTCAAAAAGTTATCCATATTGTTCATTGACACTATAGCTCTGTTCCTGTATTTTACAAATTAACTGAAAGGAAGTTAAAAAGATTTAGAGATTAAAATAATGAAAAATTTGCGATAATTTGTATGGTCAGCGGATGATTTTACCCTTTATTTATCCAGTTATCTTCTGTCTAAATTTATTTCCTGATGGAACAGATTAAAACCGAATTACCAGCATCTTCTGATTATTTTCTTGATATCCTTCCAAAAATTTTCAAAACGTCCATAAAAAACCTGCAATGTTTTCCTATGAGAGGAGACGCTTCTGACAGAAATTATTTTCGCCTCAGATTTGATGCCCTTGAAAACAACATTTCATCAGTTGTATTAATGCAACTTATGAACCCTCCCATTCCGAAAAACAGTCCTTTTGTTGCTACTCAAGCCTTTCTGTCAGAATGCGGCGCTAATATCCCCAGAATATATTCTAAGGATTGCGATAAAGGGTTTATTTTTTTAGAAGATTTGGGGGATATAACTTTAGAAGAAAAATTAAATGCTTCTACGCCTATCGAACAGGAGATCTATTACAAAAAAGCCATTGATATTCTTTTAAACATGCAAGTTGAATGTACAAAGCGAATCAATAAAGATATTCCCGCTTATTACCTTGCTTTTGATTTAGAGAAATTATCATGGGAGCTTGATTATATGACTATATATTTTATAGGTGGCTTTTTAAAGCAAACCATTTCAGAAAAGGATAAGCGAATTCTCAAGGAAGAATTTTTTAAGATATCTTCCTTTTTAGCAAAACAAAAAAGATATTTTTGCCATAGGGACTTTCACAGCAGAAATATTATGATACATAAGGACAACTTGTTTTTAATTGATTTTCAGGACGCCCGAATGGGTCCATGCCAATACGATCTCGCTTCATTATTGAGAGATTCATATTTTAAGTTAAATCCAAGCCTTATAGAGAAATTACTGAAGGAATATATAAATAAGAAAGAAGGAATGGAAGAATCACCGGTAAATAGAGAAGAGTTTTTAAAAGTTTTTGATTGGATGTGCATCCAGAGAAATTTAAAGGCTTTAGGAACCTTTGGTTATCAAATTAGCGTTAATGGAAATAAAAGATACGAAGATTCCATACCGAGGACAACCGAATACGTTTTCAACAACCTTGACAAATACAATGAGTTGCAAAGGTTGAAAAAATGCCTGAAGATGTTATACAATTAACCTTTGCTTTGATTTTGTCAATCCGACTCAGCTTCCTTACGACGTAAAAACTTACCTTAACAAGAACCATGATACCAAACTAAGCAACGTTAATACTTCCAGATAAAATATTACAAACTTTTTGGTTATTGTATTTCTTCTTTGTTGAACAGTTTTCTTAGGAATGTGCGAAATAGTCTTCCAATAATAACTCCCTGCTTTTGAGATGCCTGAAGTTTGCCTCTTTAAGCCAACTAATCTGGCAGTTAACTTTTCCGCTTCCTTCAGAGGGTAAACTGTTGAAAAAGTAAAGAAGCCGTTTTCAGTATAAAACTGCCCGGATTCTTCTTTAGAAATCCGCTCCCATGCCTTGTGGTACTTGTTTCCGAACGTTTTATCTTTTTTTTCTTCGTACATGAATCCCCAATTATCTTCAGGATTAGGACTGAAAAACCAGTATCCATCAGAATTAACGAGCGATATCTCCGTTGAAGTGCCGGTGGCTCCATCTTTAAGTCTTTTTATCATTTTCGATCCAAAATAATTTAAAATAACGATCCCGAGCTTTTTACCCTTTGAATCGAATATTGGTGTGGCAAATCGAATCATTGGTTTAATTGGCTTCTCTATCTCGTCTTTCTCAATATTAAGGTCAAATGGGGATATGTACACTTCGCCACGATTCAGTTCAAAAGTTCGGCTGAAATAATAACGGTTTTTTTTATTTTGAAGCTGTCCATGAGGTACGATGAGCGGTTTTCCGTTGTTGAAATTGATCCGTATAATTTCCATCCCATTACCATCAATAACACGAAGCTGATCGTATAACCCCGATATCCGGGCAAACTTAAGATATTCCTCTGCAATATTTGTTACTGAGTTGTCTTTTGATTCAAGCAGATGAACCAGTTCCTCTTGGAGGGAAAAAAACAACAGGTCAGAAGCAACATCTTTAACACTCTCAGATATTGCTCCACTCTGAAGGCTCTTATTTTCTGCTTCTTCTTTTATTTCAATTGGAAGCAGCTCGGATTTTATGCTTAAGTGGCCGGCATATCCAATTATGATGCCCAAAAGAACGGCTATAACCAGAAAAACAATTAAATATTGTTTAAGCATAAAAACCCGTTATAGGTATTGAAACTGTTCACAATTATCAGTTTATGATACAGCTTCTCCGCAACCAAAAATTAATTAACGGCAAAGACGCAAAGATCGCAAAGAAAAAGAGTTTATTGTTATTTTACACCCCGATGGATATCAAGTAAACACCAACACTTTTAGTCAATAAATAACGAATATCGAACAGGGAATTTCTGATTTTGCAGTTTTTATCCCTCGACATTCATCATTCCTTGCTCTACATTCGATATTCAATTCCTTATAATAGACAGGTTTATTTATCTTTTTCATTTCATAATTAACTCTCCTGTAAAAGGAGTTCAAACCAGAAACTCATTGAAAATTAATAATAAACATATTAAAATTGATTTTTCTCTGAAACTTGCTGATGCAATATTTACTTGTGTAAAAAATTTTTTGCTATATTTTTTTCTATCCCTGTCAACTCTTTACATAAAGGATTAATAACTTGTTCGGTCAAAAAGACATTTTGATATTCATTCACATTATGGCATTGGTGATCGCATTTGGCGGATCTATATTTCAGGTATTTGTTTTACCATCAATATTGCGGAAAAGATCGGATCAAAAAAATGCAACTCAAATCACTGCTAATACTATTAGCTTGTTTTCCCCCATAAGTTTTGGAATGTTGTCTGTGGTTGTTTTTTCGGGAATGTTGCTTCTCTTTAGCCTGATTAATAAGACATCAAATATTTCATCGCCTCTTTACCTCAACATTTTTTTTATAAAAATTCTGCTTGTTACTGCTATATTTTCCATTGCCGCTTTTCAAACCTTTTGCCTCCGGTTCAAAATCGTTTGCATGGATATTAATAAAATCAAAGGTGAAAACCCTCCAAAACAATTTCGCTTCATGCGAACCTGTTCAATAATTAATATTATTTTAATTACCATTGTTATCTTCCTTGGAATCACCATGAGCAATTTAACATAATCCGGCATAATGTAAGAGGAGTTCCTGCGTCGTTAATGGATTAAAATGGAAGAAAAAGAAACTACCCTACTCTTGAGCCAGATCAAGTCCCTCCTGCGTCTGACACTTTCTCATCTTAAAGCAAATACCAGCGATGATTCTATCAAAAAGGGTTTTGATACACTTATTGAAAAAATTGGCAAGGCCCGTATAGAGGAAGATGCTTTTTCTATTAAAAAGGATTACCGTTCGCTGATTATCCAGATGGATTCCGCTGCAGTGGAGGACAAACCTAAAAAGTCTTTTATGAACAAACTATTCCAGAAAGATGAAAAAGAAATAAAACAATTGGAAGAATTCAGCAAAATAACAGAAAACCTGCTTACTGCTTTTTCAAAAGGGACTCTTCTCATTCTGAAAGAGGACAGTCCTCTTTACCGGTCCACTTCCAGCATCAAGGCCGGCAATTATGAGGATTACTCAGAAACCCAGTTGGCCGACTATGGACAGAAGATATTATCCTTTTTTATGGGCCAGAGCTTGGAAAACGAGGTGGTTACAAAAGAGCGAAATGAACTGAAAAAAATCATTTCTATCTTAGCCAGCAATATCCAGGAGTTCGGAGATGAAACAAAAGCATTTGATACCGGACTGAGCAGTTACGCAGAAAAAATTGAAAAGGCTTCTTCGCTTCATGATATTGTTCAAGCCAAAAAAGAAATTCTGTTCGAAACGGAAAAAATTCGAGAGGCAAACAAAACAATCGACTTAAAACTGAAAAAAGCAAAAGAGAAAGTTGAAATCTCCACAATACGGATCAACGAATTAGAAAATGAACTTAAAAAGATCAATTTAGAAAAAGCTACCGATCCTCTGACTCAAGTTTATAACCGGCAGGCTTTGGATAATCGTATAGAAACAGCCATAAAGCAGGTGAAGAGGGGGAAGCTGGCCTGCGTAATGATTTTTGACATAGACGACTTCAAAAAATTTAACAACTCATACAGTAATCAGGCCGGAGATCTGGTTCTCAAAACTATAGCCATCTTGACGAAAGAAATTTTTGCGGAAGGAGGATTCGTTGCCCGGTATGGAGGGGAGGAGTTTTCCGTTGTCTTATTTGAAAAACCTCTTTCTCACTGTTCAAAAAAGGCAAATGCTCTATTGACGGGCATCAATACACACACGTTTGTATATAAAAAGAAAGATATCCACATTACGGTAAGTATCGGAATAACAATGATCAGGGGAAATGACTCCGTGGAATCGGCATACAAGCGGGTTGATGACTATCTTTGCAAGGCAAAAAGGAAAGGTAAGAATCGGGTTGTTGGAAAATAGAACGATACCTTTCTTCTCTATAATACTCCACTTGGGAGAAATTCTTATGTTCCTCAACATTGAACATTGAACTTTTAATTTCAATGTTCGACGATGGACTTTTACCGTTCAATGTCCTAAGTCAATATGCTTCCTCGATCCTTGCGCACTGAGTGGCAATTAGTTTTGATTTAGCCATTTCGTCTGAACACTTCTATAACCCAAAAGCATGCAAATATAAAAGCGCCACAATTCCGATAATCTGACCGGTATATAATGTTCTTCCGAGCAGGTGCCACCTCCTAAACTTAATCCTTTCAGGGTCTGTCCCAGCAGCAGAATCGAAGGTCTTTATTTTTTCTCGTAAATTCCAGAGCCTTTTAGAGATTACTTTGCCGAATATATAGCAGTGAAGGACAATAACATAAGAAACCCACTCTATATGTTGATATGAATAAGTGAGCTTGCTCTTGAAGTAAAAGAGTATCAACATGCAGATTGCGATAACCCGAATCAACATGTCCTGACGCTTGAGTATCCGTGACGTCAGGTGCGACGCCTCGGTTGGAGACTCCATGAAATTAAATAGAAATGGAATTGTTACCAGCCCTATTCCTACGCAACTCCCTCCCCAAACCATTAAAAGTGTTGTATATACAAAATCTATATGTTGCTCATAGATTGAATAGTCCATGGTTAATCGTTAGTTTTTGGATTCTGTTCAGGGGACTTCGGATCGGGGATTTTGGAGTCAGGAGCTAAAATCCATAACCCTCAATATAATTACACTAATCTTAGACAATGGTAGAGGTAACAACAAAACCTTCTTTTTTAATGTCTTTTGCTATGGGTTTTACATTGCAGGACTCTAACCGGAAAAGATAAATGCTCTTTTTTTTGTCTTTCGGGTAAGGTGTTATTCCTACACTAATTATTTGTCCGTTCTTCTGATGTATAATCTTTGAAACCTTATCAAAATTAACCTGAGTTTCCCTCATTAAAACATCTATCCTGGAAGAACTTTTCAGCATTCCCATCATTTCGATGAATATGCCAAGTATATCCATAACTGAAATAATGCCCACTAATTTATTATTTTTCATAATCGGCAGAGCGCCTATTTTAGAACCATAAATGATACGTGCTGCTTCTTCCACCTGAGTTTCCTGGGAAATGGCGATGGCATCCTTTGTCATAACATCCTGTACTTTTAGATGGTCGAGATTCCATCCCTTCGGTATTTTTTTCCCGGGTATTTTTTCAGGTATCATTGCGTAACGGATATCTTTTTCTGTCACTATTCCGACTAATTTTCCGTTTTTTATTACCGGCACATGCCGAACCTTATTTGCTTTCATCAATTCATTCACTGCCCGCAATTTAGCAGCAGGACCAATGGTAACCGGATTTTTAGACATGACTTCTTTTACAATCATTTTTTAATTCCCCAATATTTCTTTTGATGTTACAACCCTAATCTGTTTTTCATTATTTGTGATAACCAAATACGTCAAATTATTGTCCAGCATTATCTGTCTTTCGTTAAAGGTGGATTCTTTCCCATAGATAGTTAACAGATTTTATCGGCTAATTTTAAACCAGCTGAAAAAAAAAAGAAAGACCTATTTTAACTATTTTTGAAAATTATTTATTGGCAACTCCATGAAAGGAAGTACCTGTATTGATATCTGCTTATGAATGTGGTAATTTGCTAACGCTAACTTAACGAACAATAACGTTATAACCAAGTTCACCATGCTAATCTTTTGCCCGCGATAAATGCAATAAGAATAGAGACTAATGAACAGAAAATTTTCAACACTATCCCAGTGCATTCGTGAAAGTGAAAAAGAATTTTCACAGGCAACCGGCGCATATACCG
>CAYMVZ010000058.1:0-15420 GCA_964394335.1 uncultured Nitrospinota bacterium
GACGGCATAGAAAATCATCACTCTACGGGTGGTACTAATATTTAGGGTAGGTCAGACATTTATATTCGCCCGTGCTGATTTCTGCCGTGAACCAGGCAAAACAGAAACACCACGGGCAATCGCTTTTCCAACTATTATAACATCTGCTTTTAAGTAATTACCAAGAAATGTTGATGCGAGGTCATCCCCTTCAATTGCTTTTAAAATATCCTCTTTGCTGACGTTCCCCTTTGTCGTGTTAGGAATACCGCTTCCTACTACCCTGAAACCTTTTTCCAAAAATATACTCATAAATGTGGTATCGGTTTGGGAAACACTTGTCCAGATATTGGTAACATTAGCCAAACTCCCGTAATAATCATAAATGATCCTGTCATCCACCCATATCTGTTCATTAATCATGATCATGACAACCGGTTTATTTAGCTTTTCCTGTGCCTCGGCACCCGTGGAAAGAATACTCCAAAAAAACATTCCAATAAGCAAAGAGTTTATTATTTTCATATCAGCCGCCTTTCTTCTTTAATAGTAATGTTTTATAAAAAAACAGGCTAACATATTTGGCCAAATGTTTCATTGTATAATCTTCAGGGCAAACTCTCCAAAACCATATGATACAAAGCAAGCCAAAGGTTTAGCCTGCCGTTAAAACTCAAATTTTGTTTCTGAGAGTCTCTTCTTTATCTCTGCAATGATTCTTTTTTCATCCTCTATCCCTTTTGCTTCAAAGGTAGCGGAGAAGCGAACAAATGATCCGCAAGCGTCCCAGGGAACCGAAGAGATTAGTTTTTCCGTAATAAGATATTGAGAAAAATCTTCTGCTGATTCAAAACTTCTTTCTCCCTGGACTCCTTTAGGGATTTTCACATACAGGTAAAAAGTTCCTGCCGGCAGAGTAGCGCTGAAGCCGGCACTCTTTAAAGCCTCTACCAGCATTTCCAGGCGGCGTTTATATTTATTTTTGATTTCCCCGGTAATTTCAGGGTGTTCAAGAGCATATATTCCTGCCTTTTGAATGGCAATAAACTGTCCTGAATCATAGTTGTCTTTTACATTCGCAAAACCACTGACGACCAGCTCATTTCCAGCGACAAAGGCAAGCCTCCAGCCGGTCATGTTATATGCTTTGGATAAAGAGTGAATTTCAATTCCCACATCAAGAGCGCCGGGGACAGATAAAAAGCTTATAGATTTTTCCGTATAGGATAAAGCGGCATAGGCAGCGTCCTGCACAACAATAATATTATTTTCTCCGGCAAATTCGATGACTTTTTTATAAAAGTCTTCCGTTGCCGCTGCTCCGGTCGGGTTATTCGGATAATTGAGGTAAAGCAGTTTTGCTCGATTTTTAATGTCACTGTTAATGGCATCCAAATCCGGTAGGAAATTATTTTCCTCTTTGAGAGGCAGGTTTTCGACATCCCCTCCATACCATTTGGTATGAGTTCCCATGACAGGATATCCGGGCACGGTCATCAATGAAATCTCTCCAGGATTAATATAAATAGCAGGAATCATAGCCAGGGCAGGTTTGGAACCTATCGAGTGGTTTATGTGTCTCGCGGGATCCAGGCCTTTGACACCAAAGTTTCTTTCAAGATATTGAACTGCTGCCTCTTTAAATTCAACTATTCCGTTATCCGCGTAACCCCTATTTTCAGGATTTTCGATTTCATTTTGCATTTTGCTCACTACCCCGGGAAATGCCATTTCATCCGGCTCTCCAACCCCAAGATCAAAAAGTTCTTTCTCAGGGTTTTGAGCCAGTGCAGCTTTCTTTGCACGCTTAATTTTTTCAAATTTATATATCGTTGTGTCTTTCCCAAACATAGCCCCTCCCAGTCTTTCTGCAAAAAGAGACTGTATGTAACTTTCACTCATTACGGTCATTTAAATCCTCCATTTAAAAAGTTTTTTTCACATCAAAAAAATTAACAAAGCAGAAGTTTAAAGTCAAAAAATATTTCACCCTGTGGATATTGAAAAATGTGATACGCTATAAATTCTACAACAAAAAATTTCAGAAAAAATAATGAAGATATGTATGTTGATATTAAGAAATTTTGTAGAATTTTTTAAGAAAAATCCGTTGTTAGGCTCCTGTATTTATATAACAGCAACTTCATTAGTAACAATGATTTTATTGCTCATATTTCCCCTTGTATTACACCGCTCCATAAAGGACGAGTTAATCCCTTTTGTCCTTTTTTTATGTTCTTTACTTTTATTGCCTTATATCTGGTACAAGTTGTTGTATTCAAAGAAGGATATTTATGGTAATCATTCAAAAAACGAAAAAGAGAGAGGGCATTAATAATGCAAGGCAGATATAACTTTAAAGAATAAATTCTATTTCGGCCTGGCAGTCATGAACAAATTTTCTTATATTTTTACCAAATTAGTCTAAAGTAAATTTCTTTTGATCCGTTAATAAAAGTAAGATATAGTTTTAGAAGGAGAATCATCATGAATATACAGGGTGTAAAAGCAGCAATACCACAGGTAGCTGGAATTTTAAAGGTGTTCAGAGGCGCTATAAACAACCAGGTACAACGACAAGTGGAGAATGTAAAAGTAGAAGTTAAAAGGTTAGTAAACCACAAAGTATAAATATACAGCACTATAATTAAATACAACTTTATTCATTGAGGTTCCAGTTAAAATCAAGATATTTAATAGAATAATCACCTCTTTCCACGTATTTTAAATACTCCCTCGCTTCTATTGGAGCATGTTTTTCTAAACACTTGAGAACTCCCCCATGTATTTGAAAATCCTTTTTAAACCATTTGAAAACTCGTGAAATGTAGATTACCGCTTCGGTCTTATGCACAAAAAAACCTTTTGCTTCGTTTTCAAGGAGACGCTCCATCTGATGATCCAACTGTAAAGTGATCTTATCTGGTTTGTAGCTCTTTAATGCTAAATCAGGGCAGCTTACTGAGGCACAAACAATGGCAGCATGAATATGGGGCTCTCCCATCTTTCTTAAAATACCATGCTCTATATCATTTAGTGAATAAGCGTCGCCATCAATAACACCGGCAACTTTGTCCCATACAGGGTTAAGCCAGCTTCCTATATCCTTAATGCTCTCGACAGGATAATGATCTGAAATCATTTTTACGGCCATAATATTATAAACGTTTATCCAAAAGGAGAGTTTTTCATCATAAGACTTAAGGCTATTCACAGGAAATTTTTCCAGCTTACGAATTAAATAATTAAATTGTTTATCGTTTTTTAAGAAGATGTACCTAACTGAAGTGAGGCGCACATTTTCTTTAGTGACATGGTAAGTATATTTTTTTAATAAAGCATCCCAATCGGAAAAATCAAAAGCAGCCGCTCCGACTGTTCGAACGCTAAAAATCAGGGAAACAGCAAGAAGTAGAAATAAAATTATTTTTCTCATAATAGATTAAAACTAATTAAAGTTTTTCTATCACATCAAACCCATGAATATCAATTTCTTTTGCAAGTTGATCCGCCCTGTGGAACGAATTTATCACAATGGGCGTTACCAGAGAAATCGCTTTTTTAATTCTCTGGCGCAAATTCCATTTCATCTCTTTAGAAAATTTTTCTTGAGAGAGAGAAGCAACTTTAGCAGTTTCTTCAAAAAGAATCGGGATAAATTTTAACGAAATTAATATAATTATAGAAAAATTCCTTGCCGGAAATCCAAACAGCCTCAATGGTCTTAAATACCACTCAATCGCGTTTACCATATTTTGTGGCGATGTCGTTAGTGTAAGGATATAGGATAAGTATATAAGCACAATCAGTCTAAAGTCAATTATTATGCCTTGTTGAAAACCTTCTTGAGTTACTCCGATAGTTCCTAAGAAAAAAAGATGGATAGGTCTTCCTGGAGTAAGGAACAGGTGAAATAAAAATGTAAACAAAAATAAAAAAAGAAAGGGTTTGAGCCCTTTGATTAAAACTTTAAAAGGAATTCGAGACAACATTCCAAGAGCAATTGTAAAAAATCCTATAAAAAAAATTTGATAATATGATGGACTAATGGCGGCAGAGATCATTAAGGAAATGACAAGAAAAAACTTTACCCTGGAATCCATCCTGTGAATTATAGAATCAGAAGGGAAATAACGCCCTATTGTAATATTTTGCAAACTGTTCAGCACTTTAGCCTTTCATAATGAAATTATATTTAAACTACAGAATGTCGAATTACAAAGTATTTAACCCTTCTAACTTCTACGGTTCCTTGATCTGCGGTTCGATATTGAAGCTCCCCGTAGCAAGCTGCAAGGGATGTGTTCGCTAAACACTTTTATCTCCATACTGGACATCTTACAGTTACTGCAAACTTTTGCATTCAAGAATAAGGTCATATATCATTCAACATCAGCCATAAGTACTTTTTTGTTATAAGCTGAAATCAGGTCCCCCCTGCTGAGCATACCGATTACGCGATCCTGGTTTTTCGAATCTACAACCGGCAGTTGAGCTACATCTATCGCGGCAAATTTTTCGAGGGCTTCATTCAGGTTATCTTTTGGACTTAAACTGATAACTTCAGTTGCCGCAAAGTCTTTTGCAACCACCAGGTCTTTTAGACCCTCTTCAAACATAACTTCTCGAATATCAGAGAAAGAAAGGATAGCAACCATTTTATGTTTTGAATTAACGACAGGAAAGTATGAATTGGTTGACCTCGAGATAATAGTCAAAATTCTTTTGAAGGGAGTTGTTTCTAAAATGGTTTCAACCTTTTTATCCATCACATCGCCAACTTTTATGGATCCCATAATGGAAACTTCTCTCCCCTGTTGGATGTTAATACCCCGCCTTCGTAATTTTAAAGTATAAATTGAATCCTTGGATAAATATCTGACGACAGAGGTCGCAATGATGCAACTCGCCATAATGGGTAGAATAATTTTGTAGTCATTTGTTAATTCAAAGAGGATCAGTATATTCGTCATGGGAGCATGAGCAGCGGCAGCGATAACAGAGCCCATTCCTACTAAAGCGTATGCTCCATTAGTGGCTGTAATATCCGGGAAGATGTAATGAACTAATGAACCAAAGGTGCCTCCCAGCATGGCACCGATGAATAAAGCAGGGGCAAAAACACCGCCGGAACCACCGGAACCCAGGGTAATGGAAGTTGCAATAATTTTCATAAAAATCAAAATAAATGTGATATGCCAGACCATTTGTCCATTGAGGGCCATATCCATGGCTTCATATCCGTTCCCCATGATTTGAGGTAAGAATATAGCCAGACAACCGATAAGGAGGCCTCCAATCGCAGGTTTCAGAACCGGGTGGATATTTATTTTTTTTTCAAAATAATCTTCGGACCAGTAAAGAGTGACAATATAGAGCCGGGCGATTAAACCGCTTAAAAGACCTAAGATTATATAAAATAAAATTTCCCAATAGCTGACAATCTGGTAGGACGGCACTATAAATGCCGGAGTATTGCCATGAAACGCGTGAGAAACAACAGTAGCAGTCACCGATGATATAACAACTGGAGTAAATGTACGAATTGAAAAAACTCCTAAAATAATCTCCATGGAAAATATGACACCTGCCAATGGGGCGTTAAAAGTAGCGGCAATACCGCCCGCAGCTCCGCAGCCTACCAAAACTTTTATTCTTTCTGCAGACATATTAAATAATTGCCCGAATGCAGAACCTATGGATGAGCCAATTTGAACAATTGGTCCTTCCCTGCCAGCGGATCCTCCGGAACCAATACAAACGGCAGAGGCCAACGTCCTCAAGAGAATAGTTCTTGGTTTTATGATTCCATTTTTCAAAGCGATAGACTGCATGACTTCAGGAACACCATGTCCCTTTGCTTCAGTTGGAAAAAAATGTGATAAGGGGCCGATGATGAGGCCGCCGGCCATAGGGATAAGAGGAAGAAAATACCACGGCACGGAGGGCGCGATACTTAAGATCTCGAACCTGCCGTAGAAAAACATTTCTTTTAAAAATAGAATTAACCAGCGAAAAAACTCCGAACCAAGACCGCTGCAAAGACCTATTAGACCTCCTAAAAATAACAGGTTCGGGTCTTTCTTTACAAGAAAATGGTACGAAGAGAAGATTCTATCTTTTAAAACATCGCGGACCACTCTTTATTTCTCCGAGAATCACTAACTGCGGACGTTAACATTAATACATACAGGGTATGTATGAAAAAATGGAAGAGTGTTTTTCAGCTTTACCCTGCCGGTGGGAAACTATGCCTTATTACAAATTTATATTCCAGAACCATCTCCATAACTTGAAAGATGAATTTTGCATTCTTTTTTAGATGAATCATCTTCCAATTCCCATCTCCATCTTGCCTTTCTTGGGTCTTCGCCTTCAAGAGTTGCAGTTGTACAGGGCTGTTTACATCCTATAGTTACATAACCTTCCGAATATAACGGATGTATAGGGAGATTTCTCTTTTTAATATATTCATCAAGGTCTGATTCGGACCAGGTGTATACCGGAGACACTTTTATAATTTGCCTTCCATTAGCTATAATTGGCTGTATCTTTGGGAGTGTGCTCCTGAATTTTGATTGATCTTTTCTCAGGCCGGTGATCCACACCGTCAAAGTTCTTAACGCCTTATCAGAAGGTTCAACCTTTCGGATTTTACAACAAAACTCTCTGTCTGACGTACTCTCAAGAAAAAGATATTCTCTCCAGTGAGATTGTTTAATCATTTCCTTGACGCGCTCTTCATCCGGTTTAAAAACTTGAATTTTACCTTGATAAAGCTTATTCGCATACTCCCCCTCGATCTGTTTCATATAATCAATCGTTTCAGGAAACAGCCTTCCCGTATCAATAGTAAATGCTCTAAAAGTATCCGACACCCTGGAAGCCATATCCATAATTACCAGACCGGTTTTTTGGAATGAGGTTCCTATAGCAGCTTGAGTTCCGAATTTTTTAAAAACATCGGCGAGCAAATCTTCCGCTTTTAACTCAGTCCACTTACTCACATATTCGTCTGTATTTTCTAATCTCATATCAAACATATAGTTTTAACACAGCTTTGTCTCTTTGTTATGGTCCTCTTAAAAGAATAGTTATTATAATTTGCTCTTGATATAATTCTCAATGACATAACTCACTGCAAGAAATCCACCTGCCAGAAAAACGAAGAAGAAAATTAGGGTATACTGAGTAACATGAAGAGCGTGTACTTCTTTATTCTCAAAACCGGTGAGAGGAAAAGAAACCTCCAATACCCCCCTTAGGTCGCCAACTTTCCAATCGGATTTAGGTGTTTGTGGGTGACTATTATGACAAGAAACACAAGCTTCGCGCATTAAATCTGCCTTAGCATATCGAGCAACTCTTTTTCCGTTTTGATCTTCAATGCGGTAGAAAGGATTTTGTTTATTTTTTTTGATCGCTACGAACGCATCTTTTTCAAAATTATCAAGAGGTTTGTAGTCTTTTATTCTCCATGGAAATGGGTATATGCTGTATAGTCGTAAATCGAGTCCATTTTTTGTCTCTCTGGCTATATGTTCACCTAACTCCCTGCTAAGAGTAGCTGGCAAAGGAATCGCTCCTTTTTTTTGATGATAATCATGTGTAACCTCAATTCCTTGCTCTCTAGCTGTTTCAACAACCTTTGAGGTATACAACGTACGAAAACTTTCAAATGTCTGAATGTAATTGCGGGCAATAGTTATTGCTGCCGCGTCTGTGATTTGGGATTCTATCGCCAGTAGATTTCTAAAAAATAAGAATCCCAATACCGCAAGGATGCCAAATGATAACAGCCGAAAATGCTTAAGCCAAAATGGCAATTTGATGTCAATTGAATTCTTTTTCGAATCCAAATTTCCCTCATCTGGATTGGACTGTTTAGTTTCATTACCCATTAAGGCTCGCCTCCTTTCTGAACATAACCAGAGATTGCTTCCTGATTATTTATTTTAATCTTGAGTAGTCATGAAATAATCGCGAAGCTAAAAAAAGCACATTCTTTCTATAGCATAAAGCGGCAAGTTGCCGCAACCAAAAGGAGCTATCGCTCCGGTTATCAAACAAAAAATTCTTCCTAAAAAGAGAAGCTTTTATGGTGAAATAGTATAAAGCGGCGAGGTGCCGCAACCAAATAGGCTTTCACCCTCAAGAACAAACGGAAAAAAAATCTGAGCTTTGCAAAAGGCGTTGTGCTTTGCATAAGGCACTGTAAAAAGAAAGAGCTAAACAGTGTCTAAAAAAAACAAGAACTAACAGCGCCTAAGCTTTGCATAAGTCGCAGTAAAAGGAAAAACAAACTGCGACTAAAAAAAGAAGTTTTTACAAAGTAATTGTATATTACTTTGGTTGCGGCTTTGCCGCGCCAGGCTTTAAAAATCAATACACATACATCCGGCCATAAGGGCGCTTGGAAACGGGGATAATTTTGGTGTACTGGGAAAAATCGAAGATATCGAACTGCTCTCCCATTTCCTTACAAAAATCATTCAGGATGGGTTTTAATGTTTTTTTATCAGACTCATCAAGGTCAAAATGTTTAACTTCTTTTCCTAATTTATCTTCTTCCACTTCGCCGCGTATATAAATTACCCCGCCATGCATTCCGGTAGCACAGTAATCTCCCACCACAGGTCGGTCAATATTAGTTGTACTCATTCCTAAAAGGATTAGCGTTCCGCCAGCCATATACTCACCAAAGAAATTTCCGGCTTTGCCGCCAATCACCATAATGGGAATTTTATCCATATAACCTTTCATGTGAATCCCCACTCGATACCCACAATCTCCTTTAACATATAATTTTCCTCCCCGCATTCCGTATCCAAGGACATCTCCCGCAAGCCCGTGAACAACAACCTTCCCATCGTTCATGGTATTTCCCACACCATCCTGCGCATTATTTTCTACAATAATCTTAGGGCCGTCCATGAACGCGGCCATATCCTCTCCCGGAACACCCTGGATTCGAATGGTAACATTATTAGCCGTAATACCATTGCCGATATACCGTTGACCACAAACGTTGAGGAGGCGAATATCCTTAACCCCCTTTTTAATTTCTTTCCTGATCCGTTCGTTCAGCTCTTTGTAATAAACATCTTTTGCATTGATTTCGATCAATACCTACTCCTCATCTAAATAAACAATTACAGCATCACCCGCGTGAGGGGCATAACAGTCTTCCACGTCAGGACAAATCTCTCTTATAGACGCCTCTTCGCTGGACATATAGACAGTGTTGTCTTTTTTACCAACGACAAGGGGTCTCAATTTCACTCTGTCATTAATACCTATTAAACCGCCGTTAAAAGCATACAGGAAGGCAAAAGGTCCGTTAAGCGCCGCTCCGGCGTATACAGACCTGAGCAATGTAAACTTGAGTCTTTCTTCCTCATCCAAGCGGTCTATATCTTTCCAGAAGTGAGGCGCCAGAGCAGAAAAAGTCTGCTCATAGGACAATCTATTTTTCCTGTGCAGAAAATCGACAAGATAGGTTACAACCTCCGTATCTGTCATTAAAGTGCATGTATAACCATGGGTATCGAGGTACCTCTTGTTTATACCGTAAGATGAAATTTCGCCATTATGGACAACCGACTTATCAAGAAGCGTAAACGGATGAGCGCCGCCCCACCAACCGGGAGTATTAGTCGGAAATCGGTTATGGGCTGTCCAAATATATCCTTCATAGCGATCCAGTTGGAAAAAATCAGCGATATCTTCCGGAAAACCCACCCCTTTAAAAGCCCCCATATTCTTGCCGCTGGAAACTACAAATGCTCCTTTCGCTTTTGTGTTTATTTCCATAACAGTAGATACCATGTAGTCATCGGGGTTGATCCCCCTGCGGATAGGCTCTGGATCCGGTTCCGCAAAATATCTTTTAAAGTGCGGGTGATCGACAATCTTATCTGTCGTAGCATGGCGAATGGTTTCCTGGTGATGGATGCGCAAGCAATTGTCAAGGATGTCCTCGGTATCTTTCACAACCTTATGATTGTCATACATCAGGTGTAAAGCATAAAGGTCTTTATATTGAGGATAAATCCCATAGGCGGCAAAACCTCCTCCCAGCCCATTACCGCGATCATGCTGATTACATATAGCTTTTTTGATAACAGAACCTGAAATCCTTTTCTTATCTTTATTGATTATGCCTATCAGTCCACATGCAGCACTATCACGCTCCCGGTAAGGTGATTTCACCCAGGGTTCTGTAAATAATCCTAAATTTTCCATAATTTTATATTTGGCGATTTAATTTTTATGTTGATTTATCCAGCCTATCCTGTTATCCCGTCACAAAAATACATGCAAGTTCTCAATCAGTTGGGGAAATCCAGGCTCCCTATGTTTGTCATTTTCTCAACTTTTTGAGATATTACAAATATTTATGTTAAACTATTGCGACTTAAGAAACAATTGATCTCGGATTTCATTTTGGACATAGGCCCAGTTGAAATCCGGTTCTAATAATTTGTCTTTATACTTTCCAATATCTACTTTGTTTTCTATAAGATACCTGAATATTCCGGCCCTTTCGATAGCCCTCACAAAGACAGCGCCGGTAATTTTATTTTTTTTGATGATAATTTTTTTATAGATTCCTTGCCTTTCATCCAGTTTTTTTAAAATTTCTCCATTGGCCTCATCACGTATAAATCCATACGAAATAATCTGGGCACCGCCAAACTGCAGGGCGTTCAATGAAAGTCCTCCATTATAGTCCTTCTTTTTCCCTACCATATTATAGCCCCCTGTCATCCCCTGTTGTGACGCGAGGGGAATAATAGGAATGGGCATTGTTTTTCCGGTCAGTATTTCTTTTGCCGCTGTGCAATCTCCCGCGGCATAAATATTTTTTATATTAGTTTCCATTCTGCTGTTAACCAAAATTCCTCTGTCGGTTTTAATTCCAGAGCCATTTAGAAATTCAATATTAGGTTTCACCCCAACAGCAATAACTACCATTTGGCATGGGATTTTCTTCTTGCTCTTTAAAGTTACAGAATTAATCTTTCCGGCAGGTCCGTTTATTTTAGCAATAGTGTCTTTAGTAATAATTTCAATTCCCTGCTTATGAAGTTCCTGCCGTGCTATTTTGGCTGCCTCATCATCCAGAGCAATAGGAAGAATATTATCGGCCAGCTCCACAACTGTAACCTTTTTACCAGTATGCGCCAGTCCTTCCGCGCACTGAAGTCCTATTAGACCGCCTCCAAGAATAACAATGCTTTTAACATTTTTCAAAACTGACTTGATTTTATCCGCGTCTTTTTTTCTGGTAAAGGTGAATACATTTTTGAATTTATTGAGATCTGTAATGCCCGGCGGTATAAACGGAACTCCCCCTGCTGTGATCAGCAATTTTTCAAATCCAATACTTTCTTTTCCTATATATATTTTTTTTGTTTTTGAATCAATGTTGCTGACTCTTTTTCCTAACAGCGGCGTAACATTCATCTTTTGATAATAATCAAAATCTCTTAAGTAGATGAAGTTATCACTGACCATATCCGCAACATATTCATGAAGCATAGCCCGGCTGTATGTATGCTCCGTTTCATCACTGATTACAGCAATAGTTTCTTTTGCTCCTGCTTTTCTGATAGACTCCACCGCAAATAAAGCCGCGTAAGAATTTCCAATAATTACGTATTTGAATTTTTGTAAATTTTTCATTTTAATAAATTTACCGCTGAGAACGCAGAGATAGCAGATGAAAATTATTTTTCCACTGCGTGCTCAGCGTTCTCTGCGGTGGAAAAAGCTTTACTAACTTCTATTATCTGTTTTCAAATACCAATGCCTTAGTCGGGCAAACCATGACACACGCAGGTTCTTCTCTTTCCGGACAAAGGTCGCAGTGATGCTGAATCGCGTTATTTTCTACTGACGGCACATTTTTTATATAAACATTTCTATTGATAGAACCATACTCGCACGCCATGACACACATCCAGCAGCCAACACATTTTTTTTCGTTTAAAAGCACACGGCCTTCTCCATCCTTATAAAGTGAACCGTTTTTACAGGCCAAAATGCAGGACGCTTCTTCACAATGTCTGCAATTCGTGGAAAGACATAGTGCCCCGTTTTCCTCTACTATGCACCTGTTCAATGGCTTGGGACGGTTATCAGCCAAGGCCTGATTCGGTTCAGGGGTATAAGAGGAAATCTCCTGGTTAAACGTCAACCCCTCAGTAAAATATGAGCTGACAGGGTCCTTTGCCTTAGAATGTTCAACAATACATGCTACTTCGCACAAGTGACAGCCGAGACATCTTTCTTCCAATGGATAAACTTTTTTCATAATGTTAAATTTGATTACACTGATTACAGTCTGATTACACAGATTGCTTTAATCTGTTTAATCAAATTTTTGTCAATTAGCCAACAGCTTTGAACCAAAATGTAATTTGTTGAGTGCTGACAACCGACCCCAGATTTTATATTCCAGCCTGCGCAATGCCTAAAGTTTTTAGTTCGATTTCAGAGAGGCCAACTCCCCTCAATTTCAGTCGATTACCTCGTAAACTCTCAATAGAGTTGAGTCCCATCAATCCAAGCATTTCTTTAATTTCACGCGCCCAAGACGTAAGCAGGTTAGTACATCGCTCGGCGGCAATATCCACCGGAAGCCTTTTGCGCAAATCAGGCTGGTTCGTGGTAATCCCCCACGCACACTTTCCGCGGTGGCATTGCTGACATAAAGTACATCCGACTGCCAGCATTGCGGACGTTCCCGCATAAACAGCGTCCGCACCAAGAGCAATTGCTTTTACAATGTCATCAGCTCCCCTGATGCCTCCTGCTGCGATAATAGACGCCTGGTTCCTTATTCCTTCATTTCTTAATCGTTCATCTACCTGCGCCAATGCCATTTCTATCGGGATACCGACATGATCTCTTATGATTCTCGGGGCCGCACCTGTGCCCCCCCTGAATCCATCCAGTACTACAATATCAGCTCCAGCACGCACTATACCACTGGCAATAGCAGACACATTATGAACCGCAGCTATTTTTACAGATACCGGTTTTTTATATTCTACAGCTTCCTTAATGGCGTAAATCAACAGTCTCAAGTCTTCTATGGAATAGATATCGTGTTGCGGGGCGGGAGAAATAGCATCGCTTCCTTCAGGAATCATGCGTGTTTGAGAAATATCATAAGTAACCTTTTCACCCGGCAGATGCCCTCCTATTCCGGGTTTCGCTCCCTGCCCAATTTTTATTTCACATGCCGATGAATTCTTTAGATACTTGCTGCTGACGCCAAATCTGCCGGATGCAACCTGTACAATCGCGTGTTCTTTAAATTCCAGAAGGTCAGGATGCAGTCCTCCCTCTCCTGTATTAAAGAACGTCCCCATTCTTTTGGCAGCCGTTGCAAGCCCCTTCTGGAAGTTAAAACTAATCGCGCCAAATGACATTGGAGCAAAAATTACAGGAACTTCAGCGGTGATATTTGGGAATAATTCTTTTATCTTTTTTCCATTATTAATGTCTTCTGACGTCAAAGTTTCAGGTTTTCTCCCAATGTAAGTTCTCAACTCCATAGGTTCCCTTAACGGATCTATAGAAGGGTTAGTAACCTGAGACGCATCCAGAACCATCCGGTCAAAATAGCTTTTATAATCTTCGTCGTTACCAAGGCCGGTTAAAACTACAGCACCTGTATCCGCCTGTTTATAAATAGAACCCCAGTGCTTAAAATCCCAATAGGCATTGGCCCGAAACTTGTTTCCCCAGTCCCGGATCTCTATACATTGTGTGGGGCACATGACCTCGCATCGTTTGCAGTTGACGCAATTAGCATCGATGTTATATATTACGTTGCGGTCGGTATCGAAGTAGGTGCAATCATAGGGACATTCCCTAACACAAACAAGGCATCGTATGCACTTATTATTATCTCTATCCACCTTGTATTCAGGATGGCTGTGAAAATAATCTCCCTGTTGTTGTCTTCTTATTTGCAGACTATCCCTGACACCCGGTTCTTTGTAAAATTTTTGAGTCATAATTATATAAAAGAAAATTTATTGAGTTTACGATACAATGGAGCGCTTTATAATTGCTAAAGTGATCACTACCTAAGAAAACCGGTTAAGGCCTTACAGCAATATTGATGCCATATTAATAGCATTGTTTTTTAAGAGGTTTTAACGCAAAAACTATTGCAGTATACTTAATGTAAACAATAAAGTATATATATTATATATTTTTATAGAAATTTCTGATATTTAGGAATAGAAATTATGATTTTCAAGCGAAAAAAAATCAACAAATGAAAAAAAAAATTGTTTCAGGATAAAAAATTTTGGAGTCCGGCAAAAAAACTAATCATAATGAGTTTTTCACAGAAATTGTGGAAACCCTGTGGAAAAAGCTGTTAGGATGCTTCTAAATCCCTTGCAAAATGCGGCCTTGAATCAGATTGCACATTTATTGATCTACTTATAAAGCTAATAAAATCAACAGTATATGCTAATCAATTGAATTGCAATGATTTTATACCTAAAAGCAAAATTAAAGGAGGTTACTTTTCCACATAAAATTACCAATGACTCAAGTAAATCAACAGTTAATCCTTGATTATCAGTTTAAGCCTCAATACAGCTTCAGCAATTTTGTAATAACACCATCTACCGAGGTAGCTTACAATGCAGCCATGTCGGTAAGCAGAAAGCCAGGGCAAAAATACAATCCATTGTGCATATACGGGGATATGGGTGTAGGAAAAACACACCTTCTGGGCGCAATAGGGAAAGAAGCCAGGTCAAGTATTAGTGATGCAGTGATTGTATGCATCAATTCTAAATTTTTTTTGTCTCAACAGGAAAAAGCAAACAATGAATTCGATGTAGTCACTCTGGTTAAAGAATATAATGATGTGGATTTTCTAATTATAGATGATATTGACGCAATACTAAAAAATCCTTCTATTGATGAAAAAATTTTTCATTTATATAACCATCTGATACAAAAAGGTAGGCAGTTAATTTTTTCCAGTTCTATTCCACCAAATCAACTGAAATTTACCGACCAGAACCTGAAATCACGTTTAGAATCCGGCTTAACTGTAAAAATAGAAAAGATGAATGATGAGGACAAACGAAAAGTGATAAATAGATTAGCAAAAAATTTTGAAGTATTTATTCCGCATAATGTTGTTGATTACATTCTAAACTCTGCTCCAAGAGACTTTATATCTCTTCATAACATTATAAGCCGGATCAACCGGCTATCTCTGGAAACCAAAAAAAAAATCACCCTTTCCCTCGTAAAAAAATCTTTAAAAAAATGTCTCTTCTCAAAATTCCATGAGTATTAAATCAAAACCCTACCCCTCAGGGGCCGGTATTGAAATAAGCCCAGAGGGCATGATTTTACTGACAACAGTATATTGGCACCAAAAATATGCAATTT
>CAYMVZ010000059.1:0-15338 GCA_964394335.1 uncultured Nitrospinota bacterium
CAAATGGATTTAGGTTTTTAATGCCCCGTGCGGAAGCACGGGGTTCTTTACTTATTTGCTGAGGTCTCCTTAAATGCTTCCGGATGGTCAAACCTAATCTATTAACAAATAGTTAAGAACATTATTAAAGGGGTTAGGTCTGCTGCTGATTCAACTACAAATAGTTTAATATCTGCATAAAAACCATTGACTAATTTGATCTCTTCATCGGCTTTATAAAAATATGCAGTCAAGAGGAGATTTGACCCCTTTTTTAGAAGTATATCAAATCAACTGTTTTTAAAACACAAATTTTATATCGTCATGCCCCTTGAGTGCCTGATAGATATTATTGCGATGCGCTTCATCGCTTACCATGACCGTAACATTAAAGCTCTGGTATTTTCCTGTCCTGCTGGTATTGGAATCGTCGATATGATACTCCCTGTCTTGTATTATGCAGGCTACCGCGTTATGTACAGACTCTTTATCGCTCCCTATAATCTTGTAATACCATTCGCAGGGATAATCTATATTGACTTCTTGGTTATTGACATTATCTCCATGATCGCAGCAATCACTATTATCAATCATCTACAGGCCATTCTTTTAATATAATTATTAAAAGGGTCATTTAAAAGGGTCAAATCTTTCCTTGACTACATAAGAACTTTAATCTTTTATATATCTTTTTAATAGTTTTATTTTCTTATAGGAACATAGCATAGTCTTCGGATTCCTTGAATGTTTTAATTCGGTTTGCTCCTTGATTCATGACATGATACCACGCATCAGGAAACTCTATTATCAGAGGGCTATACATGAAAGCATTTTGTAGAAAACAGGCTATGTTATCATGGAATGTTTTGAGCCCTACTTGACCTATTTTTTACTACTGACTTTCATTAGGAGTTTTAATTTTTTCCTTATTTGCTAACAATAAAATGCCGGCCACAATATGCACCACATCCCACATTTCTTTTGTAAATTGGAATTCTATGATTGGATTAAAAATAAGAGCTAAAAATCCATAAATCCAGGGAAGATTTTTTTCCTGTCTGTCATATGAAACAAAAGCAACAAACCCAAATGAAGCACATGAAACTAAGCGCAACATCTCATAATATCCATCAGACAATGGCAAAACGCCAACAAACAACATCCCAGCGATTAAATAAATAAAGGTGACTGGCATTTTTCTAACCTAATCAAAATATTAAAGGGGGTAAACCTTTCCCTGGCTACATAAGGAATAATGTGAAAACGATTTAGCGTTGGATAAGTTGCTTTGCTCTACATAATACGCTGTGCTTTGCATAAGTCGCAGTAAAAAAGGAAAAACCGAACTGCGACTAAAAAAAAATAAAAGCTCAACAGCGGGGCTAAAAAAGACAAAAAGCAAACAGTGACTAAGCCTTGCATAAGTCGCTGTAAAAGGCAAAGAGTAAACAGCGACTATACTTGGATATCCACGATTAATTGTAGATTCAAGTTCCTTAAAGCACAATACAAATTATTAATGCAGGTTAGATTAGGCACTGTTTAGTTTTTGCTTTTTACAGTGCTTTATGCAAAGCGTAGACTTGCCCCCCTTCAAAAGGGCACAATTTAGGCACAATCGGCAAATTACGGAGGGTTTAATAAAATGGTGAACGAAGTTTAAGCTATTGAAATTAAAAGTGCCGGAGGACGGAGTCGAACCGTCACAGGGTTGCCCCTACTGGATTTTGAGTCCAGCGCGTCTACCAGTTCCACCACTCCGGCAAAATCATATTGTAATTTGAAAGTTTAAAATATAGCAAAAAAGAAAAGGAATCTCCAGAGTATTTTGTAGTGATCCCGGTGAAAATGCCCGGCAAGCGAACAAAAAAATATTCTCTATTTAAATCCTAACTGTTCTCGCTTCTGTTAAACGAAGAATTTATGGGTTTTAAAAAAAAAGTTTAAAATTAGCTTCATTTGGTCTTGACAGAAAAAATTCGGTTCTGGTAGAATTCAATTTCATCATTCCTCATTTGGGTAACCTAAACGTTTCCCTGCGTTATACATTTTTTTAAAGTTTTTTACCTTGAGCATGTCCAAAAAAGCTGGCGCTTCAAAATCTCAGACAGAGATCAATCCGGATAAAATCAATAAGGCAGCAGAGCGAGTAATCCGTTCCAGAACGCGGGACGTCCTTATTGAAGATTGGCTTGGGAAAAAAATTAAAAAATACGTCTCTAAATTAAATGGCTATGAAGGGAACCTTCACGACCTGGTTCTCCAGGGAATTGAAAAGCCTCTCATTAAGATTGTTTTGGATGAGGTTAAAGGGAATCAGGTTCAAGCTTCAACTATATTAGGTATTAACCGAAACACTTTAAGAAAAAAGATTAATCAGTACGGAATTAAAGCCAAGTAATAGTAAGTATTCAACTTTCGGCTAAAACAAATAAAAAAGAACAATAAGAACTTTAAAGCCCTCAAGCCTTTTTTCAACGATTTGTGATTGTACATGACTTACCGTATTTGCTTATCTTCCTGATCTCTGACTTCTGATCGCTGAACACTTGCATAAAAATCCAATAATGAATCGTTTTTAATTTCATCACGAATTTGTTTCATCAGGTTATTATAAAAATGAACGTTATGAATGGTATTTAATCTCAATGACAGAATTTCCTGAGCTACAAAAAGGTGCCTTAAATAGGCACGACTATAGTGCCGACACGTATAGCACAGGCAGATTGGATCAGGCGGAGATTTGTCATTAGTGTATTTTGAGTTTTTGATAATTACCTTTCCTTCGGAAGTAAACAAAGTCCCGTTTCTTGCGTTTCTGGTAGGAATCACGCAGTCGAACATATCTATTCCAGATAAAATTCCTTTGATGATATCGGTTGGCGTCCCCACTCCCATCATGTAACGAGGCTTCTCTTCGGGTAGTAGAGGGGTTGTATAGTCCATCAATTCAAGCATTAAATCTTTCGGTTCACCAACGCTCAATCCTCCTAAAGCGTAGCCGTCAAACCCAATATCTAAAATGTTTTCAGCGCTTTGCTTCCGTAAATCCTTGAACATGCCTCCCTGGATTATTCCAAAAAGCGCCTGATTATCCTCAGTATGGCTTTTTTTGCATCGTTCCGCCCATCTTGAGTTCATCTCATTTGAATTCTTTGCATACTCGTAAGAAGATGGGTAGGGAACAGGTTCATCGAATGCCATAGCGATATCGGCGCCAAGGTCTTGTTGAATTTCCATTGAAATTTCCGGAGATAAAAAGCACTTTGATCCGTTAATATGAGAGTTAAAATAGACACCTTCTTCATTAATTTTATTCAGTTCATTTAAAGAGAAAACTTGAAATCCTCCGCTGTCTGTTAAAATAGGGCCATTCCAGTGCATAAACTTGTGAAGCCCGCCCATAGTTTTTATCAATTTATTTCCAGGTCTTAAAAACAGATGGTAAGTATTGGACAAAATAATTGAAGTGTTGTTTTCTTTTAATTCCTCCGGCGTAAGGGTTTTGACAGTGGCCTGGGTTCCCACTGGCATGAAAACCGGTGTTTCAATGGTTCCATGGCCGGTAGTAATTAGTCCCAGCCGGGCTTTAGTCTTAGTTTCGGTTTTAATAAGTTCAAAACTGAATTTTTTTGACATAGTAAATTTGATTTGATTAAACTGATTAATATATGGTTACACAGTCCAACTTTGTTGCAACCAAATAATTTTTTTTTGACAGGATAACAGGATGGACATGATTAAATCCTGTTTATCATGAGTTTTATAGATTTTGAAAAAAATCTATGATCCTTTAATAAATATCTCAATCAAAATGACAGAAAAACATAATTGAAAAAAATCTCTATTAAATTTTCCGGATAGACTTTTTTTTGATTTTCAGGATTAATTGTCATGTTTATCCTTTCTAATGCTTTTAATGGGTTAAATGAAAACTTTGCAATAAAACAATGTTTTGTAAGTTTATCGTCCAGGGTTTATGAAAAAATTATTCTTTATCATTAACCGGTGCTGGATTTTTTTCAGCGCGCTGGTGATTATAACATATTTCAAATTAGCTAACCGTTTAAAGGTTTCCGGTGTGGAGAATGTGCCGAGAAAGGGCGGTGTGATACTTGCGTCAAACCATGTTTCCATGTTTGAAACCATCATAATCCCTGCAGCTATATTGCCCCGAATGCCGGGAGGGAAGATTTTTGCACCTGCAAAAGCAGAATTATTTAAAATTCCTGTTTTAAGACAAATATTATCCTCATGGGGATCTTTTCCTGTAAAACGAGGATCCGCGCATATTAGTGTAATGAAGAAGATTACTGAATTAATGAAAAAAGAAAAAGTCATGGTGTTTCCTGAAGGCACACGGAGCAAGATGGGGGAGTTGGGAAAGGGAAATCGAATGCTCGGCCGCTTAATCCTTGAGGCAAAACCGGTTGTAGTACCGGTTAGAATTTTTGGAGCGGAGAAAATATTAGGGACGGCTCAAGAACGCCCAAAACCTTTTCATAAAGTAACCGTAAAGTTCGGAAGCCCAATAAATTTGCAAAGCTTTTATAGTTCAAATGGCAACACAAAGGAATTATCCCAGAAGATTATTGATGCAGTTATGGATGGTATTTCTCAACTAAAGATATAATTAAGATTGGCTGTTGGCTGACTGATGATAATTATTAGGCCATGCAAGGTGATGTTGATCAAGGGAAATGATTTATAAAAAAAACGTTAAAACAATAAATTTTATGCTGTTTGTTTTGACATTTTAAATATCACACATTAAAACGAAAATTTATAATATCTCCATCCTGGACCACATACTTTTTCCCTTCCAGTCTGACAAGCCCCTTTTTTTTCCCTTCGCTCATGGAACCGCAGTTTTTAAAATCTTCATAAGAAATAATTTCCGCCCTGATAAATCCTCTTTCTATGTCGGAATGAATTTCTCCTGCTGCATTTAAAGCATCAGTATCTTTTTTTACTGTCCAGGCTTTTACTTCATCCTTGCCCACAGTAAAGAATGAAATAAGTCCTAATAGACCGTAAGACGCCCGTATAAACTTATTCAGCCCCGGTTCTTCTATACCCATTTCTTTCATGAATTCTATTCTATCGCTTTCATCTAATTGGGCTATTTCCAACTCTATTTCCCCGCAAATACTGGTTACGGCCATATTCGGACATGCCTGGAGCTTTGAAATCTGCGGCAGTTCGCTTTCTAATTTACCCAGCCAGGTATCAGATATATTATAAATAACGATAACCGGCTTGATAGATAACATCTGGAATCCACTCAATAATTTTTTTTCTGTGCCGGTAAGTTCGAGATTTCGAAGAGGTGTCCCTGATTCAATAGTGTCTTTACAAGTAAGGAGCAATTTTTTTTCCTCCTCGTGGAGTAGGAGTTTCTTCCCTTTAGAAGACTTGTTAATTCTTTCCAGGCGGTTTTCAATAGTCTGCAAATCAGCAAGGAGCAATTCTGACACCCACTCTTCTATATCTTTCACGGGAGAAAAATCCGCATCTTGCTCAAACAATTTGCAAACTACAGCCAAAGCGTCAGCCGTTTTCAACTGGTTCAGCGTTTCCGGTTGTTTTTCTAAAGAAGTAGATGTTTTTTCAAAGCCCGCGAAGTCGGTAAAGATTAGCTCTGCGTAAGTTGTTTTTTTTGGCTGAAAAAATCCTGAAAGGTAATCTATTCTCCGGTCCGGGACCTTTACCGTTCCGATATTAGGTTTGTCGACGAGGTGGTGATCTTCAGCAGCCCGGGTCAAGGCTCTAAAAATAGTTGTTTTCCCAACAAAAGGTTTTCCCGTGACAGCAATCTTCATGAAGATGTTAATTGGATGCGTTTGATTTCTTTGGCAAGACCTGATTTTGAATCTATTTCAACCACTACACCGTTCAACTGGGTATCACCGCTCGCGACCGAAAACTTTTGCGGAATAGACGTTTTAAATCTAAAAATCGCAGTTTCTTTTTTCATACCGATTACAGAATCTATTGGGCCGGTCATTCCAGAATCTGTAATATATGCTGTACCCTTAGGGAGAATTTTTTCGTCCGCAGTCTGGACATGCGTGTGAGATCCAATAATAGCGCTGACTCTTCCATCAAGGTACCAACCCATGGCGATTTTCTCAGATGTTGCTTCCGCGTGCATATCCACTATGATGAATTTTGCTTTTTTTTTTAATTCCGGAATTTCCCTGTCGGCTGTTTGAAATGGGCAATCGAGGTTAGGCATAAATACCCGCCCCGCTAAATTTAAGATTCCGGCGTAAGTTCCATCAGAAAATCGGAACAAAGTAGAACCTGAGCCCGGCGCTCCTTTCGGGTAATTGGCAGGTCGGAGAAACCTGCTTTCTTTCGGCAAATACTCCAAAGCCTCTTTTTTATCCCAGATGTGATTGCCTGAACTCATCACATTAATTCCCATATCAAATAACGATTCGCCAACTTTACGCGTAATGCCGAATCCTCCGGCAGCATTTTCTCCATTGGCTATACAGAGATCAATTTTATATTTATTTATCAGATTGTCCAGATACTGAGATAAAATGATTCTTCCCGGTTTACCAATAATATCCCCGATAAACAGCAATCTCATCGAGCAAACTCCACAGCCCTGGTTTCTCTAATAACAGTGACTTTAACCTCACCGGGATAGGTCATTTCCTTTTCAATTTTTTTTGCAATATCTTTAGCTAAAAAATTTGAATCAGAATCATTTAATGCCCCTGACTCCACAATCACTCGAACTTCACGTCCCGCTTGAATAGCAAAGGTTTTTTCTACTCCTTTGAAAGAGTCTCCTATTTCTTCCAATTTGCTTAATCGCTTGACATAGCTTTCCAGCATTTCTCGCCGGGCTCCAGGCCTTGAGGCGGATAACGTGTCTGCAGCTGCCACCAGGATTGAAATGGGCGAAATGGGCTCAACATCTTCATGGTGAGATGCCATAGCGTTGATAACAATTTTATGTTCATTATACCTTCTCGCAATATCCGCGCCTATCTGGGTATGAGTTCCATCCGTCTGATGGTCAATAGCCTTTCCAAGATCATGCAGCAGACCTGCTCGCTTTGCCAGCTTTTGATCCATGCCTAATTCTGCAGCCATAATTCCACAAAGAAAGGCAACTTCTTTTGAATGCAATAAGACGTTCTGAGAGTAGCTGGTTCTATATTTAAGTCTGCCCAACAGCTTCAGTTCTTCCAAATGCATTGAATCAATTCCTACCTCCTGCACAGCCCTTTCACCCAGTTCCCTGATTTTTGTATCCATTTCTTTTTTCGCTTTATTCACAATTTCTTCTATTCTGCCTGGATGAATCCTTCCATCAGCAATTAATCGCTCCAAAGCAATTTTGGCCACCTCACGGCGAATAGGATCAAAACCGGACAAAATGACCGCTTCCGGAGTATCATCAATAATCAGGTCGATTCCGGTGGCCTGCTCTAATGCCCTGATATTCCGTCCCTCTCTGCCTATTATTCGGCCCTTCATATCATCTCCGGGCAGATCCACGATTGATATTGTAGTTTCAGATACATGATCCGATGCTATTTTCTCGATAGCCTGGCTAATAATCCATCGAGATTTTTCATTAGCAGTTTCTTTTGTTTTGTCCTCTATCTCTTTCAGTTGAGTGTTGGCGTCATTTCTGGCCTCTTGAAGCAGCTGAACTTTTATCTCAGATTTTGCTTCATCACTGGTCATTCCGGAGATTTTTTCTAATTTTGCCAATTCTTCGGTCAGTAAATTATTAAGATTTTTTTCCTTTTTATTTGTCCGCTCTTCAGCCTCGGAAATTCCTCTCTGGTGTTTTTGAAGGTCCTTCTCTTTATTCTCCAAAACCTCCTGTTTTTTTAACAGGTTGTCCTCTTTCACAATTAACATTCGTTCAAGATTTTTAATTTCATTTCTCTTATTTTTTGATTCTCTTTCTAAGTCCGACTTCATCTTGTATTGTTTTTCTCTTGCCCCAATCGCTGCCTCATGTTTGATATTTTCAGCTTCTTTTTCAGCCTCTTTTATAATATTTTGCGAGAGGCTTTTAGCTTCCCGATTTTTCAGTTCTACCAAAAATTTTCTTAGAAAATACCCGATTAACAGAAAAACAAAGCCAACTGCAGCAACAACTATGATTGCCTGAGGCGTTACATGTTGAATTCCAAACATTTTATTAACCCTCCTTACATGAAATAATTCTATTTTCTGTAATTATCTTGTGCATTGGAATATCGTGGCTGGAAAGAGTGATTTCGTCAACAATCTGATACTCAAATGCAAGAGCAATTATAGATTTACAGGACGGAACTGATGCCAGAAATTTGTCATAAAATCCCTTCCCGGATCCAATTCGTCCCCCTCTTTTATCAAAAGCCAGGCCAGGAACAACTATCAAGTCAATCGCATTTTCATCTTTAAGTAAATTCGGCTCATTTACTTTTGGTTGATATATTCCAAACGGCCCTTTTTCCAACTCATTATTAATGTCGTACACCCTGAAAAAAGAAATTCTCCCTTTCAAAGCATTAACAGCAGGCAAATAAACTGCTATATTTTTTTTTATACAGGTGTTGATAATGTTTTTTGTTTGAACCTCTTTGCTACCGGCCATATAGATCAATAAATTTTTAATCTTTCCAGCTTCTGTTAATTTAAAATAATTTTTTTCTACTTCTCCGCTTTTTGAAATAATTTCAGATTCATCAAGTGATTCCCTGATTTTTCGTATTTTTTCTCTAATGAAAATTTTCGATGTTTTCTTATGCATCAGCATTAGTTTATATCTCTACAGTTTTTTTAATATATACGAATGTAATAAAAGATTTAACCAACCGCAAAGTCAGAGAGAATAATATTATTTTTCAAACAAGTTAACGTTTTTGTCTTTGAGGCTAATTTATAGAAAGGTTTTAAAGAATGATTTGGGTTGAAAGGGGATGTGTGAAAAATATATCTTAAAAAAACAAAGGGGAAAAAATTACTTCATTCTCCCGTGGAGTCTTTTTTAAAATCAAACCATTTTTTAATTTCACCTTGTCTGCTAATAAAATCTGTTTAAGACCGACAGTTTTTGAAAGATCAGAAAAACAGATTTTAGCATTAAGATTCTGCGTAACTAAACAAAAGGTATTTTTTAAAAAACAGAATGATATAAGCGATATATCATAAGTTTTTCTAACAATATCTAATTTAACCATTCACATCCCAACTTCATTTAACTCAAAAACCTTTCACCAATAAAAAGCCTTAAATAACTAATATATAAAAATTTATTTAAAAATTTCCCCCGCTATTGTGCCGCTACATTTAGTTTTTTGATCCCGGTATACCAGGTGGGATCCCAATGCTGCTGCTTCAGGCTTCCCCGCAAAGGGCATGCACACCACAGAGCTCAGAGACCCCATTCTAAAAGTGTTGGAACAAAAAACCAAACCATATCGTACACAGCAGGGGAGATTTAATTTAATCTCCTCGTAATTTAAATTACCATGTCAATTTACTTTTTTCAAGCTAAAAATTGCTTTGTTTAATAATGACTTTTCACCGTTAGAATTTCCAGATTGTTATTATTACTGACCAAGGCAAGTAATTTACAAACAATTTCTAACAAGGTCTACTTTAAGGAAGATCACTTTTCTGATAATATTAGTATTTACAGTTTAATTAATCATGAAAGTGTTTAGCGAGCGCATTCCCCGTAGCTTGCAGAGCTAAGCTCAGCTTTGCTGCGGGGTTAGCGAGAGACACCCTCCGACTCAGGGGGGGTGTATATACCCTACACTGAAGATTTCCCGTAGCTTGCTAAGGGGAGCTTCAATTTTACCTATGATGAATGTTAATTCTCTATACCTGTCTTTAACAAAACTCTATTCTTTTCTTCAGACTCCTCTTTTAAATAAGTTTGCTCTTCCACCGTTACAAGCTTTTTTTGATGTAACGTACCGGTGCAACCTAAGGTGTAATATGTGCCATTCCCTGTCATTAATAGAAGATTCTTTTGCTCCTGATAATAACAAAAAGGAACTTACATCCGAGCAAATAATAAAAATAATTCTTCAGTTACCGCGAAATACGCTGATCACATTTACAGGGGGGGAACCTTTTCTCAGAAAAGACATGGTTGATATTTTAACTTCAGCATGTAAAAGCTACAAATGTCATATTATTACAAATGGAACATTGATTGATGAGAAAACCGGCTGTTCGTTGATTGAATTGAGATCACGGTCGTTAATAATGCCGGGCCTTATGATGGTTGGTGTCTCTCTTGAAGGGCCAGAGGAAGTTCACGATGAGATTGTCGCGAAAAAAGGATCATTCCAAAAGGCAATTTCAGCGATTAAGCTAATCCAAAAACAAAAGGAACATTTACGTTCTCTTTACCCGATGATTCACCTTACCACTGTGATAACAAGCAAGAGCGCTCCCCACCTGAGCTATATTTATTCATTAGCAAAAGATTTAAAGTTGGATTATTGCAATTTTGTTTTGGAAAATTCATCTGTGTTTTCTCGCGACAGGCAGACCAACAATTTTTCTTCGCTCTACCAAAGTCCTTCCTCTTCCTCAAAAGTCGATCAGGAACTCCTGCGTTCTCAATTGGATCGTTTAGAAGAACTTGCTTCTAATAATGTTACACCGCGAATTCGGTTTTCACCCGTCAAAATCAGCCAACAGGAAATTGTCAGGCATTATTCCACAGGACTCGACCCTAAAGATTACAGGTGTTATGTCCCCTGGAGCAAAATTGGTTTTTCCGCATTTGGTGACGTCATTTGCTGTCCACATATTAAAATCGGCAATGCCATTGAAAACAATTATGATACCTTATGGAACAGCCTTCCATATAAAACTTTCAGAGAGAAGTTAAAAAAAGAAAAATCTTTTCCTTGTTGTCCTGGTTGTTGCTACTCTGAATATGTCGGCAGAGGGGAGAAGACAGTAGACTGATGGCAGAAGACAGATGACAATTAACAAAATCCTTAATTAACCTCAGTGATTTTTGTGTCCTTTGCTGTTATATAGATTTTTAACCACGAATTGAGACGAATTACGCCAAGTATTTTTTTCCATTCCTTTGATTTTCTGATATCATAATCTCATTCGAGGTGCATTTATGAAATATAAGGTAGTATTGAAAAAGTTGGACGAAGGATACAGCGTTTCTTGTCCTGGCTTGCCTGGTTGTTGGTCGCAGGGAAAAACAGAAGAGGAAGCGGTTGACAATATTCGAGAGGCGATTCAAGAATATCTGACTGCTGTCCATTCCTCGAAATAAACCTGATTAATGCTTTTACAATGGGTGGTATTGTACGCGATACGGGACTCACATTTGAAAACTTTAAAAAGCTTCTTTAAACAGATTTGAAGTTGCTGTGGTCTGCCAGCTTTAGCTTATTGACATAGAAAAATATATTTGATATAAGTATCTGACCTTCGGGGCGGGGCGGAATTCCCCACCGGCGGTAAACCCTGTTTAACAGGGTAAAGCCCGCGACCCAAATGATGGATTTTTTTTCATTTGGCTGATCCGGTCAAAGTCCGGAGCCGACAGTTATAGTCTGGATGGGAGAAGGTGACCTCGTTAGAAATTCTAACGGGGAAAAAGGGAAACCTTGAGAGTATCCTTATTTGCAGAGGTATTGTTGCCCCTGCATTAATGTCCCGAAGAGTTTATAGATTCTTCGGGTTTTTTTTTGGCTAAAAATATGGAACATGACTATTACATGAAAAAAGCTTTACACCTTGCGGTTAAAGGAAAAGGGAGAACCAGTCCGAATCCTATGGTGGGAGCCGTACTCGTAAAAAATAATAAAATTGCCGGCAAAGGATACCATAAAAAAGCCGGACTTTCTCACGCGGAAATAGAGGCAATGCAAAATGCGGGGAAAAAAGTAAAAGGAAGCAGACTATATCTTAATCTTGAGCCCTGCTCTCATTACGGGAGAACGCCTCCCTGTTCGGAGGCGATAATTAAAAACGGAATAAAAGATGTAATTATCGGTATGAAAGATCCAAACCCCCTGGTCGCGGGAAAAGGCATTAGAAAACTGAAAAAAGCGGGAATTAATGTAATAGAGGGCATTATGGAAAAAGAGTGCAGGGAAATGAACGAACCTTACATCAAATATATTACAAAAAAAATTCCTTACGTTACTTTGAAGGCTGCCAGCAGTCTGGATGGAAGGATATCTACTAAAACCGGTGAATCCAGATGGATAACAGGAAATCCGGCGAGAAATCATGTTCATAAGATAAGGGATGAGGTGGATGCTGTAATGATCGGTATAAATACTGTGATTCGGGATGACCCTGTGCTGACAACAAGGTTGAAAAAAAAGAAAGATTTAATGAACCCCATAAGAATTATTTTGGATAGTCACCTGAAAATCCCTTTAACGGCGAAATCAGTTCAATTAAAAAACGGACAAAAGACTATCGTTGCTACTACTGCAAAGGCGCCTTTGAGAAAAGTAAAGGCGCTGGGGAAAATGGGGGTAGTAGTTTTAAAAATTAGAGAAAGAGAATCTAAAGTGGATATGAAGGATTTGATGAAGAAACTACGGAAAATGGAAATCGGCAACATAATGATAGAAGGGGGTGCTGAAGTGAATGCATCCGCCCTGCAATCCGGGATTGTGGACAAGGTTATTTTTTTTATCGCGCCTATTATTATAGGTGGCGCTAACGCAACTGGCTCTATTATGGGTGATGGAATCAGTTTCTTAAAGGATGCTGTATCAATAAAAGAAATTAGCATAAAAAAAACAGGTCGTGATTTTATGTTAGAAGGATATATTCACAGGTACTAAGTATGTTGTAAAGGTTTGCTTACCTCTGAGAACGTAAATATCATAAAGGTTTTAATTGAGGGACCGGGGGGCAGCAATCAGGGATAAATAATCGGAAAAATTTGACCCCTGACCCCTGATCTCTGTACCCCTTATATTCTTATGTTTACTGGGATAATTGAACAAACAGGAAAAATAAAAAGTTTTCGTAAAAGAGGAAATCAGGCAAATTTAACCGTTCAGTTTCAGGAGAGTATTTCTGATTTAACTCTGGGAGAGAGTATTGCCGTGAACGGAGTCTGCCTGACCGTTGTTAAAAGCGGGAATGATTTTTTTACAGCCGATATCTCTGAGGAAACCCTGGCTCGAACAAACCTTGGAGAATTAAAACCAACGGATGAAGTAAATCTCGAAAGATCTTTAAAAATTGGTGAGAGATTAGGAGGACATTTTGTCAGTGGTCATATTGACGGGGTAGGGCACATTTCAAAAAAAATTAAAAAGGGAGAAGACATATTATTAACAATTAAAGCTCCTGAAAAAATTATGCAGTATGTTGTTGAAAAAGGTTCAATCGCAGTAGATGGTATCAGCCTGACTGTAGCTTCTTGTGATGAAAAAAGTTTTACTATCTTCATTATTCCTCATACGGAAGTTTGCACTAATCTGAGGTGGAAAAAGTCAGGAGATGTAGTAAACCTGGAAAATGATATGATTGGAAAATATATAGAGAAGTTTGTAAATCTTAAAAATAGAAACAATGGGGGAAAAAGTAAGATAAGCAAGGAGTTTTTGTCAGCACATGGATTTTAATAAGTAAACTCGAATATCAAAATCCGAAGAAACCACTAATTACCCTAATCACATAAATTTTTATTTAAAGTAATTCGTGGTTTGACTATTTGAATTTGTTATTACTACTAATTAATGAGGACTGATATGCCATTTAACACTATTGAAGAAGCGCTAACTGCTATTAAAAATGGAGAAATGATCATTCTTGTGGATGATGAAGATAGAGAAAATGAGGGAGACCTCATGATAGCCGCAGAAAAAGTAACCCCTGAATCAATAAATTTCATGGCTAAATACGGACGGGGTTTGGTTTGCCTTGCTTTAACTCCTGAACGGGTGAAAAAGTTAGAACTGCCCATGATGGTAAATGACAATACCTCTAATTTTCAAACAGCTTTTACGATTTCAATTGATGGTAAATATGGAACTACAACTGGAATTTCCGCTTCAGACCGTGCGAAAACTATATTAACCGCAATTAATCCAAATTATAAAAAAGGAGACCTGGTGCAGCCAGGGCATATATTTCCGCTAAAAGCACGGAAGGGAGGTGTTCTGGTTCGGTCAGGGCAGACAGAAGGGTCTGTTGATCTTGCACGCCTGGCCGGGCTTAATTCTTCAGGTGTTATTTGTGAAATCATGAACGAAGACGGCTCGATGGCCCGCGTTCCGCAGCTTAAAGATTTCGCGCTGAAACATAATTTGAAAATGGTATCAGTAAAGTCCTTAATTGAATACAGGATGAAACGGGAATCGTTTGTTACACGCTCTGCTGAAACTATTATTCCAACCGATTTTGGAGAGTTTAGATCCATCGCTTTTAAAAATATTTTAAATGATCAGGTTCATATTGCTATGTGTACAGGAGAAATAAAAAAAGATAAAGATATTTTGGTCAGGGTTCATTCTCAGTGCTTAACCGGTGACGTCTTTGGGTCGCACCGCTGTGATTGTGGAGAACAATTAGAAAAATCCATGGAAATTATTTCAAAAGAAGGAACAGGAGTCATTCTTTATCTTGATCAGGAAGGACGTGGTATTGGAATCATCAATAAATTAAGAGCCTATTCGCTTCAGGATAAAGGGTTGGATACAGTTCAGGCTAATGAAGCCCTCGGATTTAATCCGGACCTGCGTGAGTATGGAATTGGGGCTCAAATTCTCGCGAACCTGGGATTAGGTAGAATACGATTGCTGAGCAATAATCCAAAGAAAATAGTAGGACTGGAAGGTTATGGGCTCCACATTGTGGAGATGGTTTCCATTGAAATTAAACCGAAGCATCATAATATTGAATATCTTAAAACCAAAAAGAAAAAACTGGGACATTTAATGAATAATATTTAAAGAACAAGAAAAGAATAAACCATAGTAATTATGTCACCAAAGCGGCACTTTAAAACAACAAAAAAATTAATCAGATTCCCGATCAAGTAATGTCATTCCCAACTTGATTCGGAACCAGAATCACAATGCAACGCAAAATGTCATTTTCGTCCCCATTTTTATGAGGGTAAACTCCAGCGGGAATCTAAATTTTAAATTGGAGGATTTATGGTTAATGTTATAGAAGGAAATTTATCCGGAAAAGGTTTCAGATTTGGAATTATCGTAAGCAGGTTTAATAATTTTATTACCGACAGATTGCAGAAAGGAGCAATCGACGCCTTGGTTCGCCACGAGGTAAAAGAAAATGATATTGATGTAGCTATAGTCCCCGGAGCTTTTGAGATACCATTTGTAGCCAAACAAATGGCAAAATCTAAA
>CAYMVZ010000060.1:0-15072 GCA_964394335.1 uncultured Nitrospinota bacterium
ACGCTTTCAACCTGCTTTGCGATAAGGGAAAACTGGTTATGATTTATCTCCCTGAACGATACGATGAACTTGTTCGTACAATGGAAGACAATGGCCTGATTCCAAAAAAAATCCGGTTTATTTGTTCAAACAAAGAGAGCAATCCCAGGATGTTTTTGATCGAGGGGGTTAAAAGGGAGATGAATCCCCTTAACCCCATTTGCAAAGGGGGAAGGGGGGATTTAGTTTTAGACCCTCTTTATATTTATGATAATCATGGCAACTATACATTAGAGATGCAGAAAATTTATGATTCCTTTAATAATAATCGCGGGACCAACCGCGACAGGAAAGTCTGAAAGAGCAATCCATCTGGCAAAGCGCTTGAATAGTGAAATTATCAGCGCCGACTCCATGCAGGTTTACTGTTATTTTGATATTGGAACCGCAAAGCCTACCATCAATAATCGAAAAACTATTCCTCATCATCTGATAGACATAATAAACCCTGACGAAGAATATAGCGCAGGGAAGTTTAAAAAAGACGCGGAAAAAATAATCAACAAAATTCATACAAAAGAGAAAATACCGATTGTATCAGGGGGCACGGGTTTATATATTAATACCATTGCCAGAGGATTGTCCATGGCAGCGCCTTCTGATCCTGAGTTAAGGAAAAACCTGAGAGAGAGCTTAAAGAAAGAGGGGAGCCGGGCCATGCATAGTGAACTTTTAAAAGTAGATCCCGATGCGGCAAAGAAAATTAATCCCGCTGATAAATTTCGGATCGAAAGGGCTTTAGAGGTCTATTATCTAACGGGGAAACCCATGTCATCTTTACAATCATCTGAGAAGCATAAGACAAATCAATATGATGTTCTCTACATTATTTTGAATCTGGACCGCTCTTTGTTGTATCAGAGGATTAATGAGCGTGTTGACAGGATGATTGAAAAAGGTTTAGTCGATGAAGTAAGCTCGATTATCTCCAGGGGTTATTCAGGCCAGTTAAAACCTTTTCAGAGTATCGGTTATAAGGAGATCATTCAATATTTGAGTAATGAATTAACGTTGGAAGAAGCAGTTAAAAAAATAAAAAAAGAAACAAGAAATTTTGCTAAAAGGCAATTAACATGGTTTAAAAAAGTTCCCTCTCCGGAATGGATTAAAGTGGATTTTAAAAAACCTGAAATGACTGATGAAGCAATTTATGCGGCGGTTCAAAAGCATTTTAATTTTTAACTTCTTTTATAAATAATTCTTTCTGCGGGGAGCTTTAACGTGAATCTATCTTCCGTTCAGTACTTATCTATTAACGGGTTGTTACGTTTTCCGCTATTATCATATTCAATAGCAATCGTACTGGCAGGACATCCTTTTGCAGCTTCTTCAATTTCTTCTTTAAGGGATAAGTCTGCATTTTCTTTAATAACCATCTTTTCCGGTACTTCAAAAACAGACCCGCATACAGCTTCACAGGAACCGCACATAGTACACTCATATTCAGATTCATCCAACCAAACTCGAGTGATTTCTCCCATTTCTATTCCAAAAAATTTAAAAGTATATCAAAAATAGCATTTCCGAGTCAAAATTACTGTTTTACAGTATCGTAATGTCAAAGCTTAGGACTGGGTCAGAAATAACTTAGTATTTTTCGTGCTCAGCTTTGGGTTAGGTTTGGTAGATTATTAAGAGCAAAAGAAGTGGTTACACCTCATTAATAACTAATTTTTAAAAAATATAGGAAGTTCAAAGAAATAATACTTGAATTAAAGATATTTTATGTGGCAAATTAGGTTAGAAAAAAATTAGACTAATTATTAGTAAAATGAAAGTCTCTGCCGCAAGCAGATAGAATATTGAAAGTGCTTAGCGAGCGCATTCCTCTGAGCTCTGCTGCGGGGTTAGCGAGTGAACTTAAAATAAAACTATACTCTACGCTGAAGATTCCTCGCAGTTCTACTGCGGGGAGCTTCAATAGGATTTTGTTGAAAAGGTGTTGTACGTCACAAGGAATAAAAGCCACTTGCGGGATTTAATAAATTCAATTTCATGAAAATGCTGCTCTTTAAAGAAAACCTGAAAATTGTAATTAGAATAAGCCATTTTTTACTGTTGCCTCTTGTTCTGTTCCTTCTTTTTCCTGATGTGGCACTTTCCAAAAAGGTTTATGTTAATGAGAGAGCTACAAACATCCGGTCAGGACCGGGATTGGGAAATAGCGTTATAGCAGTAGTAAAATTAGACGAGGTTCTCACGATACTTAAGGAAGAGAAGGAATGGTTAAATGTGGTGATCCCAAGCGGTAAAGAAGGGTGGATTTTTCGAAAAATGGTAAAAGCCGAGAAACCGAGTAGTGTAATTATTGAAGAGTATAAAGATACTATAGATCGCCAAAGAGGTCAGATAGAAGAACTTAAGAAGAATGTTGCAGCAACGATAAAAAATAAAGAAAAATTAAATTCTGAATTGCAAGAATTGAAGCTAAGTAATGATCAATTAATTGAGGACACTGTAAAGCGTCAAAAATCAAGAGAGAGATTTTTGATCTCTGGATCGATTATAGCGGGCCTGATTATATGGATTCTGGGTTTCTTGGCAGGTCAAATCAGGCTCTTCAGGGAAAGTAAAAGGTTTGATAAAATGGCAGCGGTGGCTAAAGTCCCGAAGTACCAGGGAAAGGCCTGATACGTATATAACCTAAATCCGTCCAATTCGGCTCTCCACGCCGAATAGTGGTTGTGGTGCCTCTCCACTTTATGAAATTTTCACCCAAACCAATTTGAATCCAGGAGTTAGACTTCTCGGATCGGTTGTAGTCGGCACTAAAACGTTGGATTCTGGATAATAGGTCATGACGTTGCCACAGGGAATATCAAATTCACGCACCATAACCCGTTCCATTTTTCCGACAGAAGATTCTAAAGTGACGAGATCATTTTCTTGTAATCCCTTATTTTTAATATCAACCTTATTCATCAGTACCACTCGGCGGCTTGTTTGCTCCCTGTAAATATCTTCTTCTTCATATATGATGGAATTAAACTGCCCTTCACTTCTGACCGTCATCATACGAAAATCTCCTTTTTCTCCTTTCAATGAAGGAATTGAGCATATTCTAAAATTTGCTTTGTGATCTGGAGTTGCAAAGCGAGCTTGATGAAATGTCCTACCGGAAATATGGAACTCTTTCTCGGTTTCGTCCATTTCGCTCATTTTTTCAAATCCGGGAACCATTTGTGCGATGGTTTTTCGCAGATTTTGGTGATGTTTTAATTTTTCAAATTCAATGGGACTATCCCAAAAAACTTTTTGAGCAATATCACTAATGATCTCAACTTCCGAGCGCACGTTATCAAGTCGAACAATTCCGCCATCACTCATCCGAACAAAATTGAACATGGACTCCTGGGTTGTTTTCTGGAGCTCCTCATCCCGGGCAGCTACTGGAAGAATCAAGACTTCTCGTTCTACTCCACAAAAGTGCCCTTGATTGAGCGTGGTGTTTAAAAAAATCTTTAATGGAATAGCGTTTAAAGCCTTCTCCGCAAACTGTGAATCAGGGTTGGCATTATAGAGGTTTCCTCCCAGCAAAAAGGCCAAATCGACTTTTCCGTTATAGGAAGCCCTCATGCAAGACATGGTGTCCATTCCAGGAGTAGTCAGAAGTTTAACTCCCAGATGCTTCTCTATGTTTTTAAAAATTTTATCTTTCAAGACCGGCGTTACACCAACGGATCCAATCCCCTGAACATTGCTATGGCCTCTTAAGGGAAGCAACCCGGCAAAACGCCTGCCTACCATTCCACGCAACAGAGCGAGATTGACAATCGATTCAACATTCTCCACCCCATGTTCATGATGTGTGATTCCCATTGCCCAGGAAAAAATGACGTTTTTGGAATTTCCGTAAATCTCGGCGATTTGCTGAATGAGTTGTTTATAAATGCCAGAATGCGAAACAATCATTTCCCAAGGGGTCTCTTGAATATCTGCTAAATAGTCTTCTTTCCCATGAGTATGATCTTCCATAAAATGAAGATCGTGCTTTCCCGCCTCAAGCACGGCTTTGGCGATCCCTTTGAGTAACGCAATATCCCCTCCAATATGAATCTGGATGTATTCGGAAGCAATCGGACTCCCTCCCGAAGACATTGACCTGACATCCGAAGGAATCGCAAATTTCACCAGTCCTTTTTCTTTCGCAGGATTGATAACAATGACGTGCCCCCCGCGTCGACGACAATTGAGCAGTTGGCGAACAAATCTGGGGTGGTTTGAGGCTGGATTGGCTCCAATGACAAAAATCAAATCAGCTTTTTCAAGGTCTTCCAGTTGAATCGTTGCTGACCCTGTTCCTATCGTCGAATCGATTCCTACCCCGGATGCCTGATGACAATAGTAAGCACAATTGTTAATGTTATTGGTACCGTAAATGCGCGCAAAGAGTTGCAGTAAAAAAGCGGCTTCATTGGAAGAGCGCCCGGAGCTGTAAAAAAAGGTTCGTTCTGGAGCAGTTGTTTTAAATTTAGTCACAATTTTTTCTAATGCCTGCTCCCAGGAAATCGTGGAATAATGTGAATCACCTTTAGCTTTATAGAGTGGGGTATTGAGCCGTCCGCTTTGCTCCAACAATCGAGTCGGAGTTTTTTTCCAGTCCTCGATGCTTTTTTTCTTAAACAGGTTTTCTGAAATAGGGGGTTGAATATCCGTGATTTGGGCCTGAAAATTTTTTTTACAAATTTCGGGAAAATTCCCCGCTTCGTTGACCATTCCTCCTTTTTGACCTCCCATGCCCAACGCACAGGATTTACAGGTATTGTTAGATAAACTGGCCTGAAGTATCTTTCGGAACCCTACTGCACGCGCAACTTTAAGGGAATACTTAATCGCTTTAAAACCACCACCAACTGTCATTTCCTATCCTCAATAAAAATGACTTCACTATTGATTTAAAGATCCCACAGTGTCATTTCTGACGTCCCAGCATGTCATTCCCGAACGTATTTATCGGTAATGACAAGACAGGGCATAGCCACTATTTGCCTGGTCCTGAGGAGCAAGTTTTTTGTTTTAAATTAAATTGTAAATCAGTATCCGTAATTATGAGTAGAACGTGGAGTTCAGCGACGCCGTCATGCGTCCTTCGTATCGATTTATACTATATTCAATAGGCGACTCACATTCTTTAAATCGTCAGAAGAAAGTTCAAAATCAAAAATGCTGAGGTCTTCCCTCATATGCTGTTCAGAACATGTTCCGGTAAGAGGAACAATACTAGATTGGCTGAGATATCGGAAGAAGATTTGCGCGCCCGTTTTGTTATACTTCTGTGCAATGGTTAGAACGGTATTGCTGCCTAATATATGAGGATTTGCGGTTAGGGTCCAAAAGCTCTGGTAAATGACTCCATGACTTGAGCACCAGTTACGTAAGTCTGCATCATACCCCGTTTCCTGATAAAACCGATTTTGGACAACCGCTGGCTTCACGTTGGCATCGGCATAGAGTTGCCTCATCGTTTCAGTATTGTAACAGTTGCTGATTCCCAACTGACGAGCTCCACCCGCCCTTTGAATTGTTTCCATTTCATTCCATACCTTCATCAAAAGTGAGTGGGGTGCCATTGGTGAATGAAGAACTAAAGAATCTACATATTCTGTTTGGAGGTTTTTCTTCGATGTCTCAAAGGATTGGATGACCTGCGACTCTATAGGGGAATTTTTATCGTAGGGAACTTGTCTCGGATCCTGACCAGAAAGCGAGGTGAATTTAGTTTGCAGGAACAAGGTTTCACGTCCGATACCATGGTCTTTCAGTCTATTAAGTGCGACTCCAACCAGTGGTTCGTCATAGTGTTTTGGTTGGCAGGCGGTGTCAATCCCTTTGAATCCTGCTTGGATGGCTTTCACAACCAGGTCTGCCGTGCGTTCCTTTTTCCAGGCCGTGCCGTAAATAATCCATGGCATTTTCACGCCTGAAGCAGTTGTTAACCATCCCTGATTTTTCATTATTTGTGTCAAGTGGATTTAATTGTTATCTACTTTGCGCAATTAGACGTTTATACTCATCATGATTTCCGATCCAAAACCAAACAAGATTTTCTGGAATTTCAACGGCAAGGGCTCTATATTTAGAACCTACTCTCACAGACCAATATTTTTTACTTTCTTTAGTTTAAGAGATGGGTGGTGTGGGTTGCTTTTGAGAATTTCATAATTTTTATCCGCAAGCGTTCTACACAAAAGGGGGAGTTGTCTTCTAAATGATTATCAAATCTTTCCTTGGCTACATAAGAACTTTAATTTATTATATTTTTTTTAAGCAACCAAAAGATGAACAGCAGAGGATAGAAGCTATAGCAGGTTAAGTACTGAACCTTTGATTCTTAATTTATTTTGCTTTTATTCTCCTCCGTCTCCATCAAAAGCTTTACTACCTCTAAGTGACCATTGTGTGCCGCATTCATCACGGCTTCATATTCTCTCTCATCTTTTAGATTTATGTTGGCTCCTTTTTCCAGCATGAACTTAACGAGATCTATATGGCCGTTACTTGCGGCTATCAGTATTGCCGGCAAAGTTCCTCCAGCGGCATTTATATCTGCGCTGTTCTCCAGCAAGAGCTCTACTATTTCCGTATGTCCTGCGCCCGATGCTGCTTTGAGAGCCGTAATGTCACGTTCGCACTTTGCATTTACGTCAGCGCCACTCTCAATCAACTTTTTTACAATATTAAAATGACCGCAGTTTACCGCGGTGATTAAGGGAGTAAATTCAGATTCCAGAATTTCATTAACGCTTGTCCCTTTTTCTAATAACGCGGACACTGATTCCAGGTCGCCTTTTTCAATTGCGTTTTTTAAATCTTCCGCCATAGTTTTTCATCTCCTTTTAAGATGTTTTTTAATAATTGTGAAATAGTACCTTATTTAGATGTTTCAAAATTTTACATTCCGCGCCGTTCACTGTCAATGTTTTAAAGCAGTTGAGGTATTTGGGATTTGTTTACAGCTGGAATCCCGATAGGAACATTCGGGAATGACAATCATGGTTTTAACAGGTAAGACTACTTTTGAGGTTCAGTTTCGAGCTTATCGACGAGGACAACAACTTTGTTGTTTAAGACTTCGAGAAAGCCTTTGTTTATGTCGATAATTTGAAGATCTTTCTGGCCGGGTTCTTTGATTTTCAGTTCACCTTTGTCAAGGGAGGTCATAAAAGGCGCGTGATTGGCAAGGATTCCAAATGACCCTTCTGAACCGGGAGCTGTAATGCTCACCACATCCTTGCTGAATACCACCTCGTCAGGCGCGATAAGTTCTAATTTGAATGTTTTATCTTCAGCCATATCTTTTTTCTATTGTAGTTAACACCCTGAATTAGGGCGTGGTTTTATTCCATCATTTTCTTGGCTTTTTCAAGCACTTCGCTAATATCGCCCACCATATAGAACGCCTGTTCCGGTACATCATCATGTTTACCATCGACAATTTCTTTAAAACTCCGGATAGTGTCTTCCAGTTTTACATATTTTCCCGGTGTACCTGTGAACTGCTCAGCCACAAAGAAAGGCTGTGAAAGAAACTTTTGAATTTTCCTTGCCCTGGTAACAGTGAGTCTGTCTTCATCAGAGAGTTCTTCCATTCCGAGAATGGCTATAATATCCTGCAGGTCTTTGTATTTTTGCAAAATTCCCTGTACGTTTCTTGCCACATTGTAATGTTCATCGCCTATTACCCTGGGGTCCAGGATTCGTGATGTTGAGTCTAATGGATCGACAGCCGGGTAAATACCGAGTTCCGCAATTTGCCGTGATAAAACAGTGGTGGCATCTAAATGTGAGAATGTTGTTGCCGGAGCCGGGTCTGTAATATCATCCGCAGGAACGTAAATCGCCTGTACAGAGGTGATGGATCCTTTTTTCGTTGATGTGATTCTTTCCTGCATGTTTCCCATCTCTGTGGAAAGGGTAGGCTGGTATCCTACCGCGGATGGCATTCTCCCTAATAAAGCTGAAACTTCAGAACCGGCCTGGGTAAACCGGAATACGTTATCAACAAACAGAAGAACATCCTGCCCTTTTTCATCCCTGAAAAATTCCGCTTGAGTTAAAGCGGATAACCCAACACGAAGCCTTGCGCCGGGAGGTTCATTCATCTGCCCGAAAACCAGCACGGTTTTATCAATAACGCCTGACTCTTTCATTTCGAGCCAGAGGTCGTTTCCTTCCCTTGTTCGCTCGCCCACCCCTGCAAAAACAGAGAGACCACCGTGCTGTTTGGCGATGTTGTTAATGAGCTCCATTATTAAAACGGTTTTTCCCACTCCGGCGCCGCCGAAAAGTCCGATCTTACCACCCTTAACATAAGGCTCCAGCAGGTCAACAACTTTTAAACCTGTTTCGAAAAGAGTAGAGGATGATTCCTGATCTTCATATGATGGGGCAGCTCTATGGATTGGAGAATGAAATTTAGAATCAATTTTACCACCTTTATCAACGGGATTACCAAGCAGGTCCATTATACGTCCGAGGCTTTTTTCACCAACCGGCACGGTGATGGGATTTCCTGTATCAATCGCTTCCATGCCCCGCACCAGTCCGTCAGTGGCAGACATAGCCACACAGCGTACCACACTGTCTCCTAATTGTTGGGCCACTTCAAGGACAAGGTTGATGTCTCTTTTTTTATTTATTATTGTAACAGCATTGTAAATGGCCGGCAGGCCTTCCGGTTGAAATTCAACATCTACTACCGGCCCGATAATTTGAGCGATTTTTCCTTTGTTATTTCCCAATTTAATTCTCCTCTATTTAAATTAAATAACTATCCTTTCAGGGCTTCTGCTCCGGAGATAATTTCTAAAATTTCTTTTGTGATACCGGACTGTCTTGCCTTGTTATAAGTCAGTGTCAGAGAATCTATCATTTCTCCCGCACTCTTGGTTGCGTTTTTCATGGATACCAGTCTTGCTGCCAGTTCCGACGCGTAAGACTCCACAATTGCATTATAAAGCTGATTCTCCAGGTATTTTGGAAGCAGTTTTTCAAGTAAACTTTCAGGCCCGGGTTCAAAAATATAATCCACCCGATGGCCTTCCTTTTCTTCAATTTTTTCTATCGGCAGAAGTGGTCTTTCCGTTGGAAGTTGAGTCATCACTGAAACAAACTTTGAAAATACTATCAGAATTTTGTCGAAAGAGATGATGGTGTATTCGTTTATCAGTCTATCCACCAGTTCATTCACTTTGTCCAGGGTCATGATTTTATTGTCTGAGGGAGAATAATATTGAATATCGTAATTTCTATGCTTAAAAAAATCATTTCCTTTCTTGCCAACACAAAAGAGTGAGATTTTTTTATCTTGATTTTTGCTGAAGTATGATTGAACTTTTTTGAACAGGTTTGAGTTATAAGCTCCGCAAAGACCCCGATCTGAGGTGATTAAAATCAGAGCGACATTATTTTCCGCTCTTTTTGCCAGAAGGGGGTGCTCAAATGCTGAAATGGATGAACCAAGGTTTTGCATAAGTGACTGAATTTTTTCAGCATAGGGTTTCGCGCTTTCCGCAAGTGCCTGAGCACGTCTGAGCTTTGCCCCCGCAACCATTTCCATAGCCCTGGTGATCTGCTGGATGTTTTTGATACCTTTTATTCTTTTTTTTATATCTTTTGCTGAAGCCATACGCTATTTTTAATTTGAAAAAACTATTAGACAGGATAACAGGATGAACAAGATTCCAAAAAGTCTCGCTTCGCTTGCTTTTTTACTTCATACAAAAATCCAGTCAATCCTGTTATCCTGCAAAGCTGAGCTTAGCTCATGTCAAAAAATTACTGAGCTGAGCTTTTTTCATTTGTTATATTCTTTTTTGTATCCTTCTGCTGCTTTTTTTAGCAAGTCTACAATGTCATCTGACAATTTTTTTTCCGCGGCTAATTTTTCTCTCAGGTGCGGAAAATTTTTATCCGCATATTTATAGAAACCATCTTCAAAGGTTTGCATTTCATTAACCGGCACATCATCAAGATATCCAAAGCCAGCTATTGAGATAATCATTACCTGGCTTATAACGTCCAGCGGAACGAACTGGCCCTGTTTCAGGATTTCCACCATTCTACTTCCTCTATCTAATTGGGCCTGTGTGGCTTTATCAAGATCCGAGCCGAACTGGGCAAACGCGGCCAATTCCCTGTACTGTGCGAGATCAAGCCGCAGTGTTCCGGCGACTTTTTTCATGGCAGGAATCTGTGCGTTTCCACCAACCCTGGATACGGAAAGTCCGACGTTGATTGCGGGTCTGACACCGGCATAAAAAAGATCACCCTGCAGATAAATCTGTCCATCGGTAATCGATATCACGTTAGTAGGAATGTATGCGGCATAGTCACCTGCCTGAGTTTCAACAATGGGGAGAGCGGTTAAAGAACCACCCCCGAGTTCATCGTTTAATTTAGCCGCTCTTTCCAAAAGTCTGGAATGAAGGTTAAAAATATCGCCGGGAAAGGCCTCACGGCCCGGCGGTCTTCTGAGTAGTAAAGATACCTGCCGATAAGCGACAGCATGTTTATATAGATCATCGTAAATTATCAGGCAATGCTTTTTATTATCCCTGAAGTATTCTCCCATCGCACAGCCCGCATAAGGTGCTATATACTGCATGGGTGCGGGATCTGACGCGTTAGCCGCAACGATCGTGGTGTAATCCATGCCCCCGTATTTCTCAAGAGTCTCCTGAACTCCTACTACAGTGGATTGTTTTTGTCCGATAGCCACGTAGATGCAATAAACATCTGTATTTTTTTGATTGATGATTGTATCTATACATATCGCGGTCTTTCCGGTCTGGCGATCCCCGATAATTAGCTCTCTCTGTCCTCTCCCAATGGGGATCATAGCATCTATGGCTTTTATCCCTGTCTGTATAGGTTCTTTAACAGGCTGCCTTTGCACAACATTAGGCGCCCGTCCTTCTAATGGAAAGAATTTTTCGGTTGCAATTTCCCCTTTCCCGTCGATCGGTTGTCCAAGAGCGTTTACCACTCTTCCCAACATGGCATCGCCAACAGGAACCTGAATAATTTTGCCGGTTGTTTTAACAATATCTCCTTCTTTAATTCCTGTGTCCGGACCCATGATTATGACGCCAACATTGTCCCGTTCAAGGTTCAGAGCTACTCCGAAAATGCCATCAGGAAATTCTAACAACTCCATGTACATGCAGTCATCTAACCCATAGACGCGCGCGATACCGTCACCAACCTGTAAAACGGTTCCCACACTTTCCATTTTGAGTTTTTCTTCGTAACCGCTCAGTTCCTTTTTTATAATCGAGGTAATTTCTTCCGCCCGCAATGCCAAAACAGACCTCCTTGAAATAAATTAATAATGATAGCTTACAGGTGCCAGGGATTGGCTGTCAGCCTGTTGTGAGACTTGAGTTCATGTCGCAAACGACACAAATAATCTGACAACATAGCCCTGATTCCTGCAAACTTTCACATCCCTTCCATTGCCAATAGTTTCTCCCGCATTACTTTTAATCGTCCCATGATGCTCCTGTCGATAATTGAAGACCCAATATAAATGATTAGGCCTCCAATAATTTTTGGAAAAACTTTCGCTTCAATTTTTATGGTTTTCTTTATTTTGCTTTCAAGCGTTTTTTTAATTTCTTCAATTTTTTGTTCGGAAAGTTCAATAGCAGACTGTACTTCGGCTTTTACCACTCCCCTGTAGGTATCAGCCCTTGACTGATACTCTTTTAAGACTCCTTCCAAAATTTCCACACGACGTTTATCAATTAGAAGATACAAAAAGTTTTTTAATTTCAGGTTGATATTTTTGGAAAAAACTTTGTCTACGATCTCTTTTTTCTTTTTAGGCTGAACCAAAGGATTTTTTAAAATAAGAAACAGTTTCGGGTTTGCTTTCAACAAAGAATCAAGCCACTTGAGTTCTTCTTCAAATTCATCTACTTTATTTAACTCGGCAGCTATTTCCAGCAATACCTGAGCGTATCTGCCAACGGCTATCCTTTCGATCACGAGACATCTCCTATATCCTGAATAGCGCTCTCAACCAGTTTTTCCGCTGTTTTTTTATCGACCGATTCTTTGATTAATTTTTCTGTGGCAATCATACTCAAGTTAACCACTTCTTTTCTAATTTCAACCAACGCGTTCTTTCTTTCCTGTTCTATGTCCCTCTTGGCCTTTTCTTTAATTTTTTCCGTTTCCTCTTTCGTATTTTTAACAATATTATCACTTATCTTTTTTGCTTCCAGCACAGCTTCCTGTATTTTTTTATGCGCTTCTTCTTCAGCATGAGCGATTTTAGCTTCATAATCGGACTTTAATTTAGAAGCCTCATTCCTGTCCTGGTCGCTTTTAGCATAAGTATCCCTAATTTCATTTTCTCTGGCCTTAATTAAATCGATAATTCGGCCAAATAAAAACTTCTTCAAAAGGATATACAGTAGTATGAATCCGATACCCTGGACTATAATCAGTCTAATATCTAAAGACTCCATTCGATCTAACTCCATAAAGCGGCAAGTTGCCGCATCAACAATTCGGTTTTATTTACCGAATGGGACGGTTTTCAAAGGAAAGCCGCCCGAAGGGTTGAGGCCATGAATGGCAGAGCTAAGCTCAGCTTTGCCACGCTCAGCGGGGCTTTGCCGATAATTAAATAGGGCTTCTGCCCTGGATTACTAAGAGAAAAAACTTCCGAGCTTTGCTTAAGGCGCTGTGCTTTGCATAAGTCGTTGTAAAAGGTAAAAAACAAACAACGACTAAACTGCGACTAAAAGAGCAAGAACTAACAGCGCCTAAAAAAAAGGAGCTTTTTTAGTGTAATAGTATAACTTCTTGTATAGTCGTAAAAGTTCAAGCCGCTAAGCCACAAAGACAAAAAAAACGATGATAGGCTTTAGGGATTAGAAAAAAACTAACAATTGCCACCTAACATCTGCCGCTGTCTCTACCTTGTTTTGAGTGAAAGCTTGCCCAATTATTTTATTAAACCCAACATCTGATCTGTTGCCGGAAGTTTTGCGAAAAGCATGAAGGCAATAACCAGGCAATAAATAGTAAGCGATTCGATAATTGCCAGACCAATAATCATTGTAACCTGAAGTTTGCCGGTTAATTCCGGCTGCCTTGCCATGCCTGCCAGGGCGCCTGAAATTGCGTTGCCCGCTCCTATTCCACACCCGAAAGCGGCAATTCCCAACCCTGCAGAAGTAGCAATGGCTAATAGAGCAAAATAAAGCATAGTAACACCTCCTTTTTATTAGTTATTTAGTTGTTGGTTAACAGTTCTTACAAAAACCTTGTTTTCCCTTCACCTTGACAACTGATTTAATGTTCATCCCCATGACCGACAGCGCCTCCTATATACACGCTGGACAGAACTGTAAACACTACTGCCTGAATTAGCGTTGTCAAGAGACCCAGCACCAGTATCGGAAATTGAATAGGTATAAAATATAAAGAAACTCCTAATCCCACTAAGATGGCTATGGCTGTATCTTCTCCCATAATATTCCCAAAAAGTCTCATGGAAAGAGAAAGCGGTCGCGCTAATTCACCTATAATATGAATGGGGAAAAGAAGGGGCGCCATCCATATAGGTTCTCCCACAAAATGTTTTAAATATCCAACAACGCCGTTTTTGGTTATTCCTGCATACTGTGTAACACAAAAAACAATCATCGCGAGAGCAATTGTTGTATTTGGGCTGCTGGTAGGGGCATGAAAGAACGGTATAAAGCCCAATATGTTCATTAGATATATATAAACAAAAAGACTGCCGATAAACGGTAAAAACACAGAACCGCCAGATCCCAGTATCTCTCCAAAAAAACCCTGCATTCCTTCTATAACAACTTCGAGGAAAGCCTGCATCCCTTGAGGAATTTTTTTTAAATCCTTAGTAGTGTAATACGTGACAGCCACTATTATGGACGCTACTATCAAAGACATAATAATAGGAACCCAGTGATGCAGAGAAATCCCAAAGACTTCATGGTGCAGGTCCCCCAGCAAATCCATGAAAGAAGGAAGTTCCAGGCTGGTTTTTGTTGCTTTACTTGCCGCTTCGTGTTCCACTGCCATAAAAATATCTCTAAAAAGTAATTTAAAAAATAAATTTCAATAGCCAAAAATCAAAAGCTGAATTTCTTGATTTAAGCCGATTGTTTTAATTTTTACATTGAATCTTGTTATTTATTTGCTATTTGGAGACTGCCATTTGAGATTTCTTTGTTTTCGACCTGGTTCTTTTTGTTCATATAGTTAACCATTCCCATCCCTATTAATTTCAAATAAATGATAGACTGTGCTAACCCGATCCCTATTAAGATGGAAAGATAACTAATAGACAGATGACTAAAAACAAGAAAGAGCGCTATGCTCAAAACAATAAATTTCGAAGTGGTAACGACCACCATAAAGGGCATTCTTCTATTTTTTTCTATTGTCACAAGGGATTTTACGCTGCCGGACAAAATCATAAAAAAAATAATGCTGATCGCCATTCCAACAGCCAGACCAATAGTGACTTCAAAAGGCCACTTAGTAACAGAAATTAAGAGAACAAGGACAGCCACTATTAAAGATGTTTTAATAACCCTCAGTGGTAATCCTTCATCAATTGTTAAAAGGTTCATTTTTTTTACAGGTATTATTTTTTATTTTTATTATTTATTACTCTTTTTATAATCTTTAGATATTCCACAAATCCGCCAACAATGCCTAAAACCAGAAAAAGGATAAGGAATGCGGGAGAAGTGCCAAAATAATTATCCAAATAACTTCCGACAAAATATCCAAAAAGAATAGCTCCTGCCATCAGAAGACCGAAACTGCCGACAGAAGCCAAATCTCGCAGCATCTTTATATAATCAGAGCCATATTTTTTGAATACCATTCTACAGGCTTATTAAGCCAAAAAGAAGCGAACTTTTTGAAACATAAAAAGTTATAATATAATCATATCAAGACATCAATGTCAATTTTAAATATTTCATTAATTTTTGACATGAGCTAAGCTTAGCTTTGCAGGATAACAGGATTAACTGGAGA
>CAYMVZ010000061.1:0-14910 GCA_964394335.1 uncultured Nitrospinota bacterium
ATATATCGCTAAATTCAAGGGATAATATGATTTTATGCATGTATAAATTGAAAGGTGTCGTGAGCTGAATCCTCGATATGATGTATCCTCCCAAAATAGCCATCAGATCAAAATAAATTGTCAGACATATTGTGGCGATAATACACCCTAAAAGCCTCGGCAAAACCAGTAGACGAGTTTTGTTTATTCCCATTATCTCGAGGGCTTCGATTTCCCGATTAATACGCATTAGCCCAAGCTCTGTAGTAATGGCAGATCCCGACCGTCCTACAACCACAATCGCTGTAATTAAAGGTCCAAGCTCCCTTATGATAACCAGGACAATAACACTGCCAACAAAATTCTCTGCACCGATAATCGGTAGCTGCGTAGTAGACTGAATAATAACAATAGTTCCCAGGAGCAGAGAAATCACGCTTATCATGGGAAGAGCGTCAATACCGGTAAATAGTATTTGTCGCAACAGCAGATTCAAGGTCACACTATTTCCTGTCCGGTTCCATTTAAACAGCTCTGTAAGCGCGTCAAATGATAAACGGTAAAGCTCATAAAATAATTGAATCAAATTCAAAACCTTGCTACCTGTCAATTCAGCAAACCTAAACATTTATTATTTCCCTTATACAGTTAACCTTACTAAACTATAAAAGAGCATATTTCATACCGAATAAAAAAAAAGTACTGGATTAAAAAAATTGATATCATACCCATACAAAAAAAAATCTTTTGATAGAAGATGAGAAGGATACCATCAAGGCACTTTCTAATGCCTCAATACTGGAAAAGGAGGAACATGAGACAAGTTTTGCAGAGGATGGGTGAACAGGGCTGGAACTGGCACGCAAAAGCAAACCGGATATTATTTAGACCCCTTTGCTTCTGACATTCCAAACAAAGTTTGGAATCTTCGTTTTTCGCTCAGTGCAGGTTTCGATAGAAATCCATGCCCCGAATAAAACAAGGATTTGTCGCGAAGTTTACCCTGATCTTAATAAAGAGTCTTTGCGGCATCTGAGATGAGAGATTCTTGAGTCTCCTCGCTTCTTCAGAATAACAAGAAGGGCTCGAAGTAGCAGGGAAAGGTGGTTTTCGTCAGGCACTATATAGCAAAATTCTATATTTCAATTTTTCCCGACTGCATAAGGCTCTACTGTATCTTCATGCTTATTGGCACGGGTGCAGGCTTCGCAAAGCCTGTTCCAAATTCCAAGAGAAGAAAATAATTTGTCGCACTTCAGGCATTTCCGCCTTTTCACAACAATATCAGGAAGCCCTGATTCTTTTCTAAAATTGTTTAAGGCTTTTAATAATCGTTTATTTTTATAGACTTTATTAGTCATAAGCTATTTTTTTTAATGAAAAAATCTTATAATCTGATAGTCATTTATAATTAGACTTATTAGATATATTTAGGATTCTTTTTTTTATTATGATAAACCAGCGCTTCCAGGACACTATTGGTTTTATAGCACTTATAGTGCTTTTTTTCTCCCAGGCCGGCATGTTTTTTAAGCTGGAACCATTCTATACCTGGTTTTACCTTTTTGCCTGGTGGTCCTATATCATTTTTATCGACTCTATATTATATAAAATTAAAGGAAATTCCCTCATTAGAAGCCGTGGAAAAGAGATTTTAATCCTCTCTGCCTGGTCCGTAATATTCTGGTTTATCTTTGAAACTGTAAATTTCTCCTTGAAAAACTGGTATTACATTAATCTTCCGGTTGATAATTTTCTTAGAATATCCGGTATTATCTTAGCCTTTGCTACCGTACTTCCAGGATTTTTTTTAACATGCGAATTACTAGAAATATCAAATGTTTATAAATCAATATCTATAATACGGTTTAGGTTTAACAATTATGTTCTCTGGATCCTTTTTCTCACGGGTGTTTTGTTCGCGGTACTGAGTGTCAGGTATCCTAAAATCTTCTTCCCATTAATATGGGGGAGTTTTACGTTAACACTGGAACCCATTCTTTATTGGTTCGGAGGGCGCTCCCTCTTAAAAGACCTGGAAAACGGCAATCCCAGCAAAGTGTTAATACTTTTAACATCCGGTCTAATTTGCGGCTTTTTGTGGGAATTCTGGAACTATTGGGCGTACAGCAAATGGGTTTATACCATTCCCTACTGGAATACCGGGAAAATTTTTGAAATGCCTGTGGCCGGTTTTTTGGGCTTTCCGCCATTCGCGATTGACTGTTACGTAATGTATAACTTAGTCTGCCTTTTCAGAAAAGATAGTGGATGGGAAAGAAATCCTCACCCGGTAAGTTACCCATTACCCAAACCGTTCACGACTTTTATTCTACCCCTTATAATGATCGCATTCTCTTTTACTGTCATAAAGAATATGGAAAAATATACAATCGGCTCTTATCAATCATCTGTAAAAGATATCCCTGCTGTTTCAGAAGAAGACCATGCTTACCTTGTAAATAAAGGGGTAAGGCGTATTCAAAAATTTATAAAATTATGTGCAAATCCGAAAAATCTCAAAAAAATTTCAAAAGATCTAAACAGACCTTTAAAAACAGTGCATAAATGGTGCGACTATGCCCTGCTCATAGACTTTCAGGGTATTGGCGCAGTAAATCTTTTGGTTTTAAAAAAAGCCGGAATAGAAAGCATCTTAGATTTGGCAAAAACCAATCCTGAAATATTACTCGAAAAATTCAAAAACACTCCACCAGCCAGAGTCAAACTCTGGATAAAGGAAGCAAAGAAATTAAAATAGCAATCAACTATGCTAAATAAGTTTATAAAAAACAAAAAAATTATTGTCATCCTCTCTTTCCTTACTATCATATGCAGTTTATTTGCACTCGTTTACACTGTAGACTCAGCCAATTTCCGAAGAGAGGATAAAATGTCAATAGCCTATGAAATGCTTGGAGACCAAAGAAAAGAGGATGTCAAAGAAATTCTGGCGTCACATGCTGTATTCCGCGCTTTTCAAGACATAGAATTTAAAAATAATGTTTCCATTGCGCGCTTTATGATGGACCATCCAGTTTTCCTCTCGGTAGCCTTAAAGGCTATGAAAATCAGGGATTATTTACTGAAGTACAGTGATGACGGGATGTACATATTTGATGACAGAAAAGGGATATTTGCGAAATTCGAGGTACTCTATATAGCGCATGGAAAAAGATATTATTTCGGTACTGTAAAACATCAGGGAATATTTCTAAAACTCTTAGGAAGAGGCACTGTGTTTCTGGAGTTCCGGGGAGAACAGGGGAATGTGCCCAAAACCTTTATCAACGCTAATGTTTATGCCAGAATAGATAACGTTCTTATAGAATTACTCCTTAAGATTCTGAAGCCGATAGTTAATCCCCTGATTGACAAAAAGGTTTACAAATTTATTCATGAAGCCCAGAGATTAGCAGTGCAGATAAGCACACATCCTGATAAGGTTTATGAAGCTATAAAAGAGAGCGATCTGGCAGATGCAGAAGAGCTGGCAGAATTTCACAAACTGATTTCAGAATACAAATCTCTTTTCACCGCAAAGATCGCTAAGTTGGGGTAGTCACGAATTGCGTTTACAGATTTGTCCCATCAAAGAATAATTTATGAGTCATGGTCTTCCGGTTAAGATAAATTGATCAAAGGAAGACTTGTTTTCCTCAAATCTTTTCAAGTGGCGTATAAAGCAGATTTAAGGAATCTGAAACAGAGGGGTGAGTTACTTCTCCTTTATAAATATTTACCCCTTTTTTTAAGGCGCTGTTTTTTTGAATGGTTTTTTTTAACCCGTTGTTTGCCAGTTGAAGGGCATAAGGAAATGTGGCATTGGTTAACGCGAATGTGGATGTGCGCGAAACTGCTCCGGGCATGTTTGTAACACAATAATGAATCACTCCTTCTTCCATATAGGTGGGATTACTGTGCGTGGTGGGACGAGATGTCTCCAAAGACCCGCCCTGATCAATACAAACATCAATAATTACCGATCCCTTCTGCATACGCTTGAGCCTTTCCCGTGTTATAAGCTTTGGCGCTTTTGCTCCGGTTTTTAATACAGCCCCGATAACAAGGTCTGCTTTTTCAATGGACTCTATAATATTGTGACTGTTGGAGCTGAGGGTAGTAATTTTCCCTCCAAAGATATCGTCCAGGTACCGAAGTTTTTTCAGGTTTATATCCAAGAGAGTGACATTTGCCCCTGTCCCTATCGCCATTCTGGCTGCATTTGAACCGACTATTCCACCGCCCAGAATAACAACATTTCCCGGCTTGACTCCCGGTACTCCCCCTAAGAGTATTCCCCTTCCTCCCTTTTCCCGCTCAAGATATTTTGCCCCTTCGTGAATAGCCATTCGTCCCGCAACTTCACTCATGGGAATTAATAGAGGCAATGAACCGTCTTCAAGCTCAACTGTTTCAAATGCAATAGCAATGATTTCCTTTTTCAGAAGGGTTTCTGTAAGTTCCTTTGCAGGCGCTAAGTGGAGAAAAGCGTACAAAATCTGTCCTTTTCTTAAATATTCGCATTCAGATGGGAGAGGCTCTTTGACCTTCATGATCATTTCCGCCTGAGAATAGATATCCGCGGGATTCTTTAATATTTCCGCTCCTTCTGTTTTAAATTCCGCGTCGAGAATCCCGCTTCCTATCCCTGCATTTTTTTGAACGAGCACCTTGTGACCGTTAGAAACAAGGTCTTTCACACCAGCCGGGACTATCCCAACACGGTATTCATCTTTTTTTATTTCTTTTGGAATTCCAATAATCATCTTTCAAACTCTACTGTAAGGATCAAAAAGTTTTTTGTACTCATCCATGGCATATCTATCTGTCATACCCGCAACATAATCACAAATCACCCTTTCTTTTGTTTCCTGCTCCATTTTCCTTTGTTCTTTTGGAGGTAAAACCACATGTCGTTTAAGATACGTTTCAAATAGTTCTTTTATTATTTTTTCCGCTTTCAACTCCATTCTAACAACCCTGTGATGTTTATAAAGGTTTTTAAAAAGAAACGTTTTCAATTCTGAGTTTTTTTCTTCCATTTCAGGGCTCAATGATACTATTGCAACTGAACAGTTCCTGACATCCTCTGGTTTTTGAATGTTGTGCTTTTTTATATTTTTCAACGTTTGCGAAACCAGGTCTGTAACTAACTGGTTGATAATCGTTCTGATTACCTGGTATTTTTTAACGGTAAAATCTGCTGATGGATTGCTTTTTTCTATAAGATCAAAATTATCCCGCCATAACCGGACATCAGTCAGCATGTCTTCATTAATTAAGTCAGATGTAATTCCATCGTCTAAATCGTGACTGTTATAAGCAATACCGTCGGCAAAGTCCACTATTTGAGATTCTACAAGAGGAAACATATTATCATCTGTTGCTTTCGGTTTATCATACTCCGTTGAATGTTTGCTCATCCCTTCCAATACCTCTTGAGTAAGGTTTAAACCGGGATATTCGGGGTAGCGTTTTTCCAGTTTTTTTACGATACGCAAACTTTGCAGGTTGTGTTCAAATCCTCCGTTGTTATTCATTAAATCATTTAAAATATGCTCTCCTGAATGGCCAAAGGGAGGGTGACCTAAATCATGGGCAAGAGCCACGGCTTCCGCCACATCTTCGTTAAGCTTTAATGCTTTCGCAATTGAACGGGAAATTTGAGAAACTTCAATAGTATGGGTAAGGCGGGTGCGGTAATAATCTCCTTCGTGGTATACAAAGACTTGAGTTTTGTATTCCAGCCTTCTAAATGCCGAACAATGAATAACGCGATCACGGTCCCTTTGAAATGCCGTTCGATAAGGATGTTCTTTTTCTTGGTAATGACGGCCTTTGGATACGCTACTTTTTGCTGCATAAGAAGCTAATTTTTCAACTTCCCATTTTTCCTGCTCTTCTCTGCTCAACATTTATTTACTATACAACTTAAATTTTTTAATTACAAACATGAAGGGATGCTATATGTTTTGCGCTTTAATAAAATTTTTACCAAAAAAAAGGCCGATGCTTTTTCGCATCGACCTGTCTAACATAAAACATACGGCGAAGGCGCCGCAACCAGACGGAGCAACCGCTCCAGTTAACAAACTGAAATTTCTTTCCCAAAAAAGAAGTTTTTAGAGGGTAATAGTATATAATTATTTAACCGTTTTGAAATACTCCTGAGAACCGACCGGGTCCGGTTTCATGGTTTTCTCCCCGGGCGTCCAGTTAGCCGGACAAACTTCCCCGTGTTTTTCCACATATTGAAACCCTTCAATAATTCTTAATGCTTCATCCACATTCCTGCCAACGGGTAAATCATTCACAGTCTGATGGCGGATGATACCTTTCGGATCAATAATAAACAAACCTCGCAAATGTATCCCTGCTCCTTCCAAAAGAACGCCATAATTTCTGCCTATTGATTTGTCTAAATCTGCAAGAAGCGGGATATTCAGCTCACCCAGGCCTCCTTTGTTTCTGGGCGTATTTACCCATGCCAGATGAGTAAAGTGACTATCTACAGAACATGCCACAATTTCAGCCCCTATTTTTTTAAAATCCTTGCTCCGTTCACTGAAAGCAATAATTTCAGTTGGGCAGACAAATGTAAAGTCCAGGGGATAAAAAAACAATACCAGCCATTTCCCTTTATAACCCTTTAAACTAATTTCCTTAAAACCGGTTCCTACTACGGCCTGACCTTTAAAATCCGGCGCTTCCTGCTGCACTTGAATTGCCATTTACTAACCTCCTTCAAAAAAATTGTTAATCATCTATAGGATTAAAATTCAAATACTATTGCATACAGTCTTTTGTTTACTCCTCACAATAATTAAGCATCACCTCTCTTTTTTTAAATCCATATTATAAAGCTGCTCTTTCACTGCCTTATATACGTTTTCTACGGAAATACCTTCCATACAGATATGGTTATCGCATTCTTTCTGAAAGCATGGACTGCATTCTACTTTGTTGTAAAAAATTTTATGGTTATTCCCTGTTGGATACCATAAAAAAGGAATATCAACCGCGCTAAAAATTGAAACGGTAGGAGTTCTCACTGCCGCAGCTATGTGCATTGGGCCTGAATCATTAGTAATTAATAAATGGCACTGTTTTATTAAAGCAGCCGTTTGATGAATAGTTAGACACCCGGATGTATCTAAAGGTTTCTTTTTTATTTGCTTTTTTATTTTTTCTACAAGTTCTTTCTCGGATTCGCTGCCTAAAAAGATAATTTTTACTGAAAAGTTTTCGTTTATTTTATTAATTAGCTTGGCAAAATAGTGCCCGGGCCATAAGCGAGCAGGGTATTTCCCGCCGGGTAAGATGCCAATTTTTACAAGATTTCCGGTGATTTTATGCTTGGCTAATAAGTTCTGAACAAATTTAGTATTTTCATTTGATATGGCAAACTGAGGAAGTTTATTTCCATTTTCTATTTCCAGTGGTTTTAATAAATCAAATAAACGGTCTATCTCGTTTTTGGGGAGGATCTCATGTTTAAGATAGAAATGATAATCTTCATACACTCGGAAACCAACACCGCATTTTATTCCCGCAAGAAAAAAGAAGATCATGTCCCTGCAAATAGTAAATACTTTCCAGAGATTGGAAGGTAGGTAAACAATTAAATCGTATTTTGCATTGCGGATAGTGCGGTAAAAAGTGTAATAATGTTTCAACGAAACAAAATCATCCGGGAAAAAAGTATGAAAATTGTCTATAAGATTTAATGGTTTAATAATTTCCTCAGCGCCGACGTACTTCCTTGATCCGCTTGATGATAAAAGAGTAATTTCCGCATCATCATATTTTTTCCTTAATGCCATGTAAACCGGTGTGGATACGATTAGATCCCCTATATTTCCTACCTGGTAAACCAAAATTTTAAGTTTTTGATTGCTATGGGATGGGGAAAATGGTGGATTCTTAAAAAAAAAGCGATTAAATACGCTTAAAAAAAGATTTGGCAGGTAAAATCGATTTTCTCCTCTCATATTTGTTTCGTTTACCCGGTTATAAGGTCAGTAAAGTATGTATTTTACCGGCATTAGATCGTTTTTTCAAACCCAATTAAGTTAAATTCCCGCTTTAGCGGGAATCTATAAATAGTGAAATTCCTATACATCAAGTTAATTTATTGGAAAGAATGATTGACTTTTAGTCGTTAACTCTGGTATATATGATGGATACATTAAATAGAACATCACAAAATTTTATATAGGAGGATTTATGATTTGGCCTGGAATGGGTGAACTTTTTATAATTCTGATAATGGTATTAATTATTTTTGGTGCTGGCAAATTGCCTCAAATAGGTGATGCGCTCGGAAAAGGAATTAAAAACTTCAAAAAAGCCACAAAAGAAATACAAGAGGAAGTGGATGAAGTCAAACCTTCACTTGAAGACAAAAACGAAGAGCCTGCCACTACCGCCAAGGATAAGCAATAATATAATTCTTTTGCCTCTCAATTGTCTCCGATATAGCATTAAGCGGCCAAGAGGCCGCAACCAAATTGAGCTTCCTCCCTGGCAAAAAACAAAGTTCGCTTTCTGTAACCCTGCCGCACGCTGCAGGGAATACATTCGTCAAACACTTTCACTAACAAGCCTTTCGAACAATTTCAGGAAAAGGCTATTTCCCTTGTACAAATCTTCAGGATGCCATTGAACACCGATTACAAATCGGTGCTTCATGCTTTCAATAGCCTCTATGATCCCGTCTTCTGCTTTAGCGGTTACGATAAATCCCTCGGCAACATCTTTTAATGCCTGATGATGGGTGCTGTTTACGCTTATCTCTCCCTTTTGAAGAATATTGTAAAGCTTTGTATTTTTTTCAATCTTTACATTGTGAAATGGATGTTCTTTCTCTTTTTCATCTTTTTTATGTTTGATCGGACTTGAATATTGAGACGGGATATCCTGATAAATATTGCCACCACAGGCGATATTAATTATCTGAAGCCCTGCGCAAATACCAAATACCGGTATACCTTTTTTCAAAACTTTATCAAAAAAACACATTTGAAATTGCATGATCTCCGGGTCAATCAGCACTACAGATGGATGCGGTTCTTCATTAAAATATTTCGGATCAATATCATCTCCACCCGGTATCAGCAAACCATCAATAAGATTAAGTGTTTTTCTTATGTCGTTTTCATCTTTTAAGGGTGGGATAATCACAGGGATACCTCCTGCTTCTTTTGTCGCGGAGATATAATTCGATTTAACGAAATAAAGCGGGCGGTCTTCTTTCCCCTGCTCTTTATTAATATCGCAAAGGATTCCTATTGTCGGTTTTTTTGCTGACATAACTGGACATTAATTATTGGTCTTTTATAAAAATATATATCGCAAAATTAAAATCAGACTTAATCCATAAACGAGCCAGTTTGCCTCATGGCTTCTACCTGATACGAGTTTCAAGAAGGCATAAAAAACAAAACCTGCGGCAAGTCCCTCGGCAATTGAAAAAGTGAGTGGCATTAAAATGATCGTTAAAAAAGCGGGAAATGCTTCTGTAATATCGTTCCATTGGATTTTTCTAATATTGCCCATCATCAAAGATCCCACAACTATCAAGGCCGGTGCAGTTACGGGATATAAAAAAACATTTTCAGAGACCTTATACCCTCCTCCAAACATTTCAGCTAATGGAACAAAAAAGAGTGCCGTTATAAAAAAAAGTGCTGTAAAAACATTTGCCAAACCGGTTCTGCCACCAGATGAGATACCCGCCGAACTTTCGATATAACTGGTAACCGTTGATGTGCCGAGGAGAGACCCCGCAATTGTCCCGACCGAATCGCTAACAAGCGCTCGATTGCCCCTGGGAAGCTTCCCATCTTTTATAAATCCTGCCTGTTCCCCTACCCCGACTAAGGTGCCGATGGTATCAAACATATCAAAAAAGAGAAAAATCAGAATAGGGGCAAGATACTTTAACTGAAATATATCGATGATATTGAGTTTAAAGAATGTTTTTGATAAGTCCGCGGTTCCAACAATATTTTTAAACTCTATCATACCAAAGGAAATGCCAATAATTCCGGTAATAAGAATACTGATTAATATCGCACCTTTAATTTTTTTTGCGGAAAGTGTAATAAGAATTACCAATCCTGCAAAAGAAAGAAGAGTTGGCGCAGAACCGAGTGATCCGAGGGTAACAAATGTATTGCTATCGGAGACAACAAAACCTGCTGACTTCAGTCCTATAAAGGCAATAAAAAGCCCAATGCCTGCTGCTGAAGCGAGTTTTAAGGATTGTGGAATAGAGTTAACGATTAATTCCCTTATCTGCGAAGCGGATAACAGAGTAAATATAACACCGGAAGCAAAAACAATCCCAAGCGCGGTTTGCCAGGGAACACCCATTTTTCCGCAGACAACAAAACTGAAAAAGGCATTCAAGCCCATTCCTGGCGCTAAAGCGATTGGGTAATTGGAGACAAAACCCATCAATAACGTTGCAAAAGCCGCAGCAATACATGTGGCAGCAGTTACAGCACTGAAATCCATGTTTGATCCGCCAGGCGCGGAAAGTATGGCGGGATTGACAAAAATAATATAGGCCATAGTCATAAACGTAGTGGACCCGGCAAAAAACTCGGTTTTTATATCTGTGCCGTTTTTTTCTAAATCAAAATGGTCTTTCAGTATTTTCATCATCACGGGAAATATAGCAAAATTAAACTTTTCTGGCAATACGAGAGTAGATAAGCATGACCTGTTAAAAAAATATAGAATCCCATCTATTTATATGCTTTAATCTGTTCCATTCTGTACCATCTTCATCGTAAATTTAAAAATTATGTTTCCACAGCGGGATACCCCACTTGGTATCCCATTTAAAAGAGCAAAATGCAAATTTATAACTTCATTAGTTTTTTCGGAATATTCTGCATGATGGGAGTCGCCTATCTCATGTCGGAAAATCGGAAGGCTGTAAACTTCAGGACAGTGGGTGTCGGTGTTGGACTGCAGATCCTACTCGGTTTTTTTGTTTTTTTTACTGGTATTGGTAAAGCATTTTTTGATTTTTTAAATAAAGCGGCCATTAAGTTATTAAGTTTTGCAGATGTTGGGGCTCAATTTGTTTTCGGCCCTTTAGCTATTCCCCCGGGAACAGATGGTTCTTTTGGATTTATCATTGCATCCCAGGTATTACCTCTCATAATTTTTTTCTCATCTTTAATGGCAGTTTTATATCATCTTGGAATTATGCAAAAAGTTATTTCTTTTTTCGCCTGGATATTTACAAAATTTATGAAAATCAGCGGCGCTGAATCTCTTTGTGCGTCCGCAAATCTTTTTGTTGGCTTTGAGTCTGTTTTGACCATCCGGCCTTTCGTTGAAAAACTGACACGCTCAGAAATGATGGTAGTCATGACAGCGGGTATGGCTACCATAGCGTCCAGTGTATTTGGCGCTTACGTTAAAATGATGGAGCCGCATTTTCCCAATATAGCCGGTCATCTCATTACTGCCAGCCTCATGTCCATTCCTGCGGCTGTGGTAATAGCCAAAATTTTAGTACCGGAGACAAAAAAACCTGTGACAAGTGGTCATGTTCCTCCTGAAGAAAAAAAAGAAAGCGCCAATATTTTTGATGCTGCCGTGCGCGGAGCTTCAGAAGGAGCAATGTTTGCCCTCAATATCGGAGCAACCCTGATCGCATTCGTAGCATTAGTGGCCATGGCTAACTATTTTGTCGGCTTTATCGGAAATGGGATTACAAGTGTCTCAGGGCTTTCTTTAGACTGGACACTTCAGGGGTTGTTAGGATATGCCCTCTGGCCGCTTTCCTGGCTTATGGGTATTCCTGCCACTGATTGTTCGATAATCTCCAGACTGATTGGAGAAAAAACCATTATCAACGAGTTTGTCGCTTATACAAGTTTTTCCAATTTACTATCAAGCGGAGTTCAACTGTCTCCCCGTACAGTGGTCATTGCCTCTTACGCTTTATGCGGGTTTGCCAATTTTGGCTCTGCAGCTATCTGGATAGGCGGTATCGGTACCATAGTACCGACAAAACGCGGCGAATTGGCAAACCTGGCTCTCAAATGCATTCTTGGCGGCACACTGGCCACTTTCATGACCGCTTCTGTGGCAGGTTTCTTCTATACCGGTGACTCACTTTTGCTTGGCAAATAGCATTTCAGGAAAAATGTCAGGATTACAGCATAGACAGCTTATTAAAAGGTTTTGATGCAACTCCTTTAGTTTCAGCTTTTATTTTTTCTGCTTCTGATGATTTTGATCTTTTGTTTGCCTGTTTTGACGACGCTCTGACTAATGCAGCAAAAAGAAGGAACAAAGGTAGCGCTCTAAAATTCGTGGATAAAAAATTATCTCTCCCTCATCCACTTTCTTATTATATCAATAATAATAATTGGATCTTCTTTAGCGATGATCCTTATAGTATTGATATCACGTGGAATTTCCGGGGGCAATTCATACCTGTATCGGGTTTGCGCTTGTGTTGATGCTGCTTGAGATTGTGGCTTAACGAGAGTGGCTTTGGTACTTGTTTTTTTCTTGACCTTTGCTTTAGACTTGATCCTGCGTTTTCCCTTTGGTTTTTTGCGGACCAGGAAAAAATACAGTATGAGAGATGCTGTCAGCGACAGAACAAAAAAGAATAGTACTCCTATTAAAACCCTCATCTTCCTTTTCGGCCCTGGAATGAAGCTACAAATTTAAATGCAAGGCAGTATACCATTATGATTTTATACGCAGAATTTTTTAAACTCAATATTGAAATTAGATAATTTCTTATCATTAAATAAAATAGAGGAGGGAACAAATGACAAGTCATTTATGGTTAAATTAAGCTGAAAACAAAGTGTTATACAACCAAAAAATAGATAGAGCTATTTAGCAATTACTCAAAAGTTTTTTTATTATCAATGTATGTTTTGATTTTGTATTTAACTCCATCTGTTGTGATAGTTATAGCACCGTCACGGTCAGTGCGATAAATTTTTGTGCTATATTTTTCATACCTCTCAATCACCTTTTTTGCAGGATGCTGAAAGCTGTTCAGGAAACCAGCTGATATTATAGCAACTTTAGGTTTAACAGCATTAATAAAACGTGTTGTGCTGGAAGTTTTACTTCCGTGATGCGGTACTTTAAGAATTGTGGAACGGAGCTTGTTTCCATATTGTCTCACTAAATATTCTTCTGCTTCCTTCTCTATATCACTGGCAAAGAGAAAAGATATTGCGCCATAACTTAGCTTCAAGACCGTTGAAAAGTTATTTTCATTTTTATCAAAGTAATTTGAAACAAACGTTTTTGTCGGGTGGATTTTTTCTATTTTGATATTTAAGCCGTCTAATAAAATACTTTGGTCCTTAATTGGAACTTTATTCTTATTGGCAACATTTTCCAGTTTCCTCAGGTTTGTTTTAAATGGTATTAATGAATTCGTCCATAAAACTCCGGTTTTCATTTCTTTTAACACGTAAAATAGACCTTCTATATGGTCGTTATCAGAATGTGTCGGAATTATAAAATCTACTTTTTCAATTCCGTGATCCCATAAATAAGGGGCAACAACACTTTCACCGATATCAAAATCTCCGAACAAGCCTCCCCCGTCTATGAGTATATTTTTGCCATTCGGAAGTTGTATCAATGTTGCGTCTCCCTGTCCCACATCAAGAAAAGTAACTTTTATATTATTATCCCTGCTATTAGGAAGATAATTTACCGATAAATAAATCAAAAAGACTCCAACTGCTGAGAAGACGATCCATTTCCGTTGTTTCTTCTCTCTTAATTTAATCAAAAGAATAGCGAGAATATAAAAGCTAAGAACCGCTAATACAGAGGGAGTTGCAAAGCGCAAACTGGCTGCGGGAAGATCGGAAATAAAATTTATTAAAAACATAAGGACTGATGTTAAAAATGAGATTAGCTTAAGACCTAAAATACCTGCCCATTTAAAAATCGGAAATACAACCATAGAGATTATCGCACCCGGAATAATCAGAGCTGCAAGAGGAATGGCTATAATATTAGCAAAAAAAGCGTAAGGGGTAACGCGATTAAAATAATACAATATTAGGGGAGCAGTTCCGAAAAGAGCAAACAAATTAATAGCAATATTACCGCGCAGAGTTTGTATGATTTTATTTTCTTCAACAGAAATATCATTCATTGCAATTTTTTTTCTTATCAACTCCTGATAACAAAAAATAATGGTCAACACCGCAACAAAAGAAAGCTGAAAGCCGATATCTTGATATGATAATGGTTTCCAGAAAAGTATGATAAAAGCGGCAATAAAAATACTGCGGTAAATTTCTTTTTGTTTTGCAAGCGAAACAGCAACAAGATAAACAATAATCATTATTCCTGCTCGCATAGAAGATGCCTTCCAGCCAACCAGCACCATATAAAATAATACTGGGAAAATGCCGAGAATTGCTGAGATAGGGATCATCCAACCTGAGAGGGCTTTCTCTATAAAGAAACGAACCATAAAGAGAGCTGTTATTTTTCTTATAATCGAGTATGAAACAAACGCGATAAACCCAATATGAAGTCCTGATACTGCCATTAAATGGGTATCGCTTTTAATTGGTAATATATCAATAAGTTACAAGGAATCAAAAACCAAAAAAAGCACATTAAAAGCACATTTGGAAAATTTTAACAGAGAAAATTATAGTAAACGATCGTTCACCTATACTGCTTCATAGAATACCTGGAATCCTTACGAGGATGCCGAATATTGGGCGATCTCATGTCCCGCTAAGTAAAGCTAATGGTTTCTAAGATGAAGATTAAAGCAGCAGTAAAATGAGGCTATAAAAATGAGAAAAATTAAGATGTCAAAATTAGAAACGATAATATTAATTTCAGAAGTTGTTGGAGTTAAGAATGCGCTGTTATTGTGTGAGGTATTTAAAG
>CAYMVZ010000062.1:0-14588 GCA_964394335.1 uncultured Nitrospinota bacterium
TGTATTTTTTTAAAAGTATGCCCTAGTGGGACATTATCTCACCGCCGTTCTCACAATGGCCTTGATAAGGTCAGGTTCCTTTTCAGCTATATAACCGAGGGCAAAAAATGTAGCCTTTACATCGAACCTTCTCAATATGCAGAGGATCTTTAACGTATTCCTGGTTACTCTGCTTTCATACTCTTTCCATTTAGAAGGGAGTGACTCTTCTCCATTACCACATATGTGGTACCAGTCTTCAAGATCGACTGTAAGGGCATTGATCATTTCAATATGTTTAGCCTTTTTTGAACCTTTTCCGACAAGGCACTTTCAGGCGCCAGGGAGGCTGCCTTATTCCATTGCTCTTTTGCTTTATTTTTATTGCCATAAAGATCATAATAAGTATTTCCCAGATGGTGATGCAGCATTGCCTTGGTTTTTTTATTTAAACCTAATCCAGCCAAGGCTTTTATATAGGATGTTTTTGCCTTGTCTCTGAATCTAAAAAAATCATCATCATCTTCATCGTCATAATAACCTTTTAACTTCCTTCCTTCTTCATAGTACATATTACCTTGAAAAATAAATGCCTCAATATAATCTGGTTTATAATAGAAAGCCTTGCGGAGAGACTTCGCTGCATTGCCAACCGCGTTATTTACCCAGAAACATTTAGCAAAAGAAAGATACATTTCGGGCGATTTAATGTTTGCTCTGTGAATCTTTTTTAGATCTCCAAAGGCCTGATAGATTTTATCTTTCCATGTAGGGTTTTTACCAGCTTTTAAAATCCTGCTATGTTCTATGGTGGTGTTGATCATTCCAAGACGTGACCCAAGGTGTGATGGATTATCCGCGGATAAATGAGAGAAGATCTTTAAAGCATCTTCCAGTTTGCCTTTCTCTAATAGAATTTGGGCTTCTTTATATTTTTCTTTTTCAACCGGTCCAAGAGCCCAGGATAGCGGAGCTTTAAAAACAACAGCAACCACTACCACAATGCACAAAAAAACTAACAATCTTGCATGTTTCATATCAACCTCCTTATTTAAATTGTTAATAGTTCATTTTTTAGAGGATAATTACTACCAATGGGCTAAAATACCTAACACAATAGGAGCATATCCATCGCATATATACTCTCAGTTGGATTGAAAGTCAATAGCTAACAATGCTTATTTTTATAATAACTTATACACAAGGGAATATGTGACGGTTTAATGGTTACTATTCATAGTAATTAGTTCTTTCATTTCGTTGCTGCATAATAATGGTAAAAGAGACGATATTCTGCCCAGGGTAGGCAGGGGATCGTCAAAGGATAAAATATCATCTCCATCTGTCCTTGAAAAGAAACCTGGATTTAGCCTGGATCTATTCGGGTTAGTAAGAAAATGCATAATATCACCGGGTATCAGGCACCTGCATTTTACTCCGATTTTGCAATTACTATTTGGTTTCACATCCCCATCAACAGCCAATTTATAAAGGAGATAAGGAAAGTCAACCCCTGACAGGATTGCTAATTGGAGAGAACCCCATAGTCTCGGATTTATTTCCATAAGCTTTGGCCTGCCATCCCGTAGATCAACTCTGAATTCCACCATTGCCACGCCTGTCCAGCCAAGTGACTTGAGGAGAGATATGGCTGTCTCTTTAATCTCTTCATTTAAAACACTTTCTCTCAAGGTACTCGGTCCTCCAGTTACAGGGTATTCTCTGAGTCGTTTGTAAACAAATGTAGATCTTGGTTCAGAGTGAAAATTAAACAATGCCCCCACCCCATAAGCGCCGCCGTTGGGAATAAATTCTTGTATGAGTGGATATGGGAATCTTTTATGCACTTTTAGGTAAGCTGTCGGCAGATCTAACGGATTTGAAATATAGACTATACCTCTGGAACCTGAACTAATTTTAGGTTTAATAACAACAGGGTATTCCAAATCGTTAATAAAACTTTCTATCAGATTAGGATTGTCTGGAAAGTATGTTTTGGGGCAGGGAAAACCACGAGACTCCGCCATCTTCATTAGCCACGCCTTATCCTGGAGGTTGGAAATCAATTCATAGTCCGCAAACGGCAGCTTGGTATACTTTTCTATCTCATCTCTGTTCTTTACAAGAAGAAGTTGAGTCTCCAATTCCGCAGGCAGAATCATGTCATATTTATTGGTCTTAAGCTCTCGAAGAAGCCATTCAATAAATTTACCCGGGGAGGATTTAGGGGGGGGGTATACGATTTTTTTACTGCAATACTTGGAAAAAAGAGCTGTGGCAAATCTTGTCCACTCACCCGTTGCCACGTAAATCCCCCTTTTGCCAAGGGATCTCACTGCGGCAAGGGTCTTGTTCCACATACCGTCAAGGATTAATACTCTTTCCATTGTAGGGTAAAAGTGACGCCCTAAAGGGCTAAAGTTAAAAAAGATACGCGTAGGTGCTCTTTAACTTCACGCACTCAAAACTTTAAACTTTACTTCACTTTTTATTGGTCAAATGACTACCGACTAATGGCCAATAGCAAAAACATTGAACATCTTTTTCATAACAGGGTTATTCTTTGAAAATGTTTTAAAAAAACCTTTAATTGCACACCAATTTCTCATATAGAAACTAATATAGGCCCATATAAGAAGAAACTGCATTAGGTTATATGGAACCTTCTCATGCTTGAAGACAAGGTGAACCCCATCATAAAAGAGCCAGTTTTTATTGGAGATTTTACCTTTTAATTTTTCATAGAGCACAGTTCCAGGATATGGTGTGAGGATAGAGAATTGAGCGACATTTGTATCAAGTTTTCTGGCAAACTTTATGGTTCTAAGAATTGAGCTCGCGTTATCGTTGATTCCTCCAATAATATAGCTTGCGTAAATCTCTATCCCATATTTTTTTAAGACTGCAACTGCTTTTTCTGCAGTGCTGGTATCCATCTTTTTATTAAACTCCTCTAGTGTTTTTTCACTGCCGCTTTCCACGCCAATGAATACGGTTTTTGCCCCGGCCCTGGCCATGAGTTCTACCATGTCCTCATTTTTGATTAATGTATTAGGGCTTGACATACACCACCACCACAGGTCATACCTTTTCTCTAATATTCTTTTACAAAGTTCTTTGACCCTTTTGGTGGAGATTGTAAAATTATCGTCACTAAATACTATAGCGCGATAACCATACCTGTTATAAAGTTCATCTATTTCTGCCATAATAGAATCTACACTTCTGCTTCGCCACTTTCTACCACTAACAAAGGGGACTGCACAAAAAAAGCAGTCATAGGGACACCCCCTGCTGCTGGAAATCATAGCAACGAGTCTTTCTCCTCCATATTTGAATCCTCTTTTATTATATGCTTCTATGTCTATAAGATGTCTTGCCGGAAATGGAAGCTTGTCCGGATTGAGGATCAACTCTCGACGGTGGGTTTTAGAGACTGTACCATTAACCATATAGCTGATGCCTTTAACATTCGACAGGTTGCCTTTACTCTCTAGGGTTCTTACCAGTTCATAAAAAGTTAATTCCCCTTCACCATGAACGACAAAGTCCACAGAGTCGATCTCCTGCACTTCCATGTGCACGGAAGATGGATGCACCCCGCCAATAACCACGGTACATCCGGCCTTTTTTGCCGCCCGGGAAATATCCATTGCATGGGGGAACTGCTTTGTATCCGATGTTATTCCCACAATATCATAATCCTTGAATGAGAAATTTTTAGGATTTTCATCGGAAATGAAGAAATCCTTGATTGTTACATCACAACCCATCATTTCAGAATAAGCAGCAACATAGAGGAGACCTGTGGGAGGAAAAATAAAACCAAACTTCCCAAAAACGTTTGTGCCCCTGGGATTTGTAAGGAGAATTTTCAATTTACTCCAATTGATTTTAATAGGTTACATGTAAAACTTTGTAGAAAATAAATGTTGCCGGTTTGTAGTATGGATAAGGTTGTGACTATGATGCGCTATGTTTAACCATTTTTTTAATAGACTGTTTGAACCCAAAATTCATCGGATAGAAAAAATCTTTATATGTTCCGTTACCCCATAGTCTTCTAATAATGGAGGTATATGAAAAACACTTTTTCTGAACATAATGGTATCCCTCAAGAAGTTTTTGAGGTTTCATTAATTTTGGCATAAAAACGACATTATTAGAGTCGTATTTTGACCAGTTATTATCTATAATTCTCCCTTCTTTTAATAAATTTGAATAGAGTTTTGTACCTGGATAAGGTGTTAATATAGAAAAGTAGCATACATCAAGCTTGGCTCTAAAGATAAACTCAAGTGTGCGGTCAAAAACCCCTTCATCATCATTGTCAAATCCAAAAACAAAGGAACCGTCTACGCCAATGCCATAATCATGGAGTTTTTTAATCACATCAATATAATCCCGGGGTTTGTTAAAGGTCTTTCCCACTTCTTTCAGGTTGTCCTGTGATAATGTTTCAAATCCCATCATAAGTCCCACACACCCGCTCCTTTGACAAAGCGAGAGTATTTCATTGTCCTTAGCAATGTCCATTGATGCCTGCCCCAGCCACTTAAGGTTATATGGTTTGATCCTATTTAGCAGTTCTCTGGCATGTTTTTTATTGCCTATTATATTGTCATCCACAAAAAAAATCATATTTTTCAGGATAAATTTTCCTTCAAAAGGTTTTAAGCTTTGTATCTCTTTTTCAACTTCCTCAACAGGCCTGTTTCTAAACTTGCCGCCAAAAGAATTTGTTACACAACAAAACTCGCAATTCCATGGACATCCACGAGTTGTTTCTATGAAATGGACAGGGAGGTATCCTTTCTTTTCGTATAAATTCCAGTTTGGAATTGGAAGCTTCTTCATAGAAGGGTACCCATTTTCATGTTTATAAATTTTTTTAAGATCACCTCTATTAAAATCATCAAGAACCCTATCCCAAAGGTTCTCTGCTTCACCGATAAGAACAGAATGACAGTGTTTTAGGGCCTCATCGGGAAGCATTGAGACATGCATCCCCCCCATAATTACCTTAATCCCCCGCTCTCTGAAATTATGGGCTATCTCAAAAGCGCGACTAATAACGGTTGTCATGACAGAGATGCCGACGATATCCGCGTCTTGAGCCAGGTCCAGAGTTTCGATCTTTTCATCGATGATCTTCACTTCCCAGTCAGGTGGCGTTAGTGCTGCCACCTTTAAAAGCCCCAATCCCGGCATACGAAAATAAAAATCACCGCCACAGAGGCTTTCAGCGGCAAGAGGTGAAATTAATAAAAGTTTCTTCTTATCTTCCATCTTCCGGACTCAGCTTAGGCCATTGATGTTTTTCTTTCCATATCGATTCATAACTAGAAAGAACCTTTTGAATTTTTGGTTTATTTGATTCTTCCCAATGCTTTAAGACTTCTATATCCGGTTCAAGTTTAACTAATGTATTTTCATACTCTAAAACCTTTCCCCAGAATTCAGTCCCTTTATTTACCGCGATAAAAGTTACTCTTGCAAACATAACTCCAGGATATATCCTCGTAATAACATAATAAGTTTTGCCCCCTTCAAGTTCTGCTTCTAAAAAAGCTTTATTCTCGGCAGTTGTAATAAATAAATGTTTTCCCGGGTCTGCCAGATAATCAAATTGGGATTTTGCTACACTATTGCCAATAACTTTTTCTCCATCAAGGACATTGAAGTTAATAGCAAAGCCAAAGCCAGAAGGTCTCATAAAACGAACAAGGGCTTTATTATTATTCGGGCTTAACAAAGATTGTGCAGGCTTCATGTATTTAGAGGAACCTGCACAGGAAGACAGAAAAAAAACAATAGATAATAGGCACCACAAACGAAATTTGCATAACATAATAAACCTCCTTTTTAGGAAAAACATTTCGTCAGTTCCCAAAAGAAATCAAAGAGACCCCTTCAAGCCCGGAGCAGGCTTAAATCCTACAGTTTTTGAAGCCTTAATTTTAAGTTTTGCACCTGTTTGAGGATTTCTGCCGATTCTTGCTTTTCTTTTTCTTATCGTAAATGTGCCAAAATCAGGATAAGAAAACCTTTTATCCTTTTTTACAGCTTTTGCAATGTTTTCAAAAGTGCAATCAATAATTCCTTCAATAGCTTTCTTGCTTAAATCACAACCACAATCACATCCTTTTTGAACTGCTGCTACTAATTCTGGCTTTGTCATAAGAAACTCCTCCTCAATAAATATTGATAATGAATCTACTTTACTAAAACGTAGAATAGCCGTCAATGGGTTATAAAGGAGGAATAAGTTAACCTTCTTTTTGTATGCTCCCCAGAAATGGAATGTACTTTCCTTACTCCACAAAGCAATCCTCCCCGCCCCCCGGCCTTCACATGCCAATTCTGTCCAGTACACCTCCAAGCAGCTCTTTCATCATTTAAAAGGTGGGAAAAGGTATACTGTGACAATAGGAAATAAACTGGGGCAATCCTGATGCGCTAAATGTTACAAAACTATTAAATCCTTTAAAAAAATAAATATAGCCCTAAAAAATAATTAAATCATGTTTATTTCCTGCTATGTCCATAATGCTTCTTACCAATCCTACCGTTTCTTTATCGTATCCGCCACTAATATCACAGCCTGTCATGCCGCTTGCAAAAGAACCACAAGCGTCCCGCCATGCAGTCATATTAATGGCTTTTGTTTGTAGATACGCAACGCATTTTTCACGTTTCAGTACTCTCCCGGGTAATATGTGCCTCAGTCATTGTGCTCTGTTTTTGGACTATCATTCCTTTTAGTTTTTCATTCCAACTTCTTTACTTTATCTTAAGCACAATCACTGAGCTTTATTCCGCTTCGCTCAAATCCCTCCCAACCCTGCAACAGAATTCACCAACAAAAGACATGACAAACAAAGTTAGATTGATTGGTATATCCTGATACGTAAAGAAACAAGATAATCAAACTATTACGTAAATAGTCAAAATAGTCTTCAACAAAATTCATGGTTTATTATTATCATTTTAAAAGGATCACCAAAGGGAATATTTTGTTAATTCCCTCCTCCGCAACCTCCAGCTTGAGTGAGAGGTTGGCTCCGAAGGGAATAAACAAAAAAACTCCAAAAATTTATTATATGAAATTTAAACCCAAAATCTCATTGACATAAATAAGAAGATTTAGCAGGGGAAGTTTTTAAATAATAGTTAAAATAAGACTTGAAATTATGTTAATATTGTTATATATTATAATATATAAACATATAATAACAAGAGGAAAAATAACTGATGACTAAAATGATTGTAGATGTGCCTGAAGAAATTAAAAGAGATTTTAAAATAAAGTGCATTACCAATGACACCACGATCAAGAAGGTAATAATTCAATTAATGAAGGACTACATAATGAAAGGAGGCATAAAAAAGAAGAAGCAATAATTAGCGGGCTGCAAGATTGCTGAAACAATCCTACAACCCTGGCCGATCATGCACCAGGAGCACATGAAAGGTTGAGATATTATATCATGCTCCTCCATTTTATTTGGAGGTGAGTAATGAAAAAGAAAGAATCAGAGTTTTTAACTTACGAAGAAGCTCAGGCGCTATTACGTGCGCCGGATAAAAGAACACTTCATGGGAAACGTGACTATGCCATCCTCATTACGCTTCTTACCACCGGCCTTCGCAAAGCGGAATTATGCGATCTTAAAGGGAAAGACATTAAAACTTACCGGAACCAGATAGTTATTGATGTAACTGGCAAAGGTAAACGGCACCGCCGCATTGGGTTAAAAAACGCTGTATATGACTCAATTTCCACGTATACTAAGGCATCAGGCAATGGAAACCCAGACCACTCTATTTTTTACACTCTGGGTAAACATGGCTTATGCCAAGAGCAACCGCTGACACATAAGAGTGTTGATTACATGATAAAGAAGTATTCTAAGGCGGCGCTTATCAGGAAAAGGGTTACACCGCATACATTGAGGCACACTTTCGCTACGTCATTGCTGGACACAGGAGTTGATCTCAAGACAGTCCAAGAGCTTATGGGACACAGCCATATCAGAACAACTGAAAGATACCTGCATTCAAATGATGACAAGAAATTTGAGGCTGTAAACCGGCTACAATTTGGGTAATATTTCTTTACATTTTATAACCCAAACAAAAAATACTCATTCAATACTTCAGTAACTTATAAGAGCCTGACCCCTTTGTATTTGGGTGATAAAATATCATTGTGGACAAAGTACGCGCCAAATATTGAGAATGAAATGGTAAAAAAGAAATCTAAGAAAAAAAAACAACCTGCCGCAAAATCTATATCTAAAAAAACTCCTATAAAAGAAATTAGTTTTAAGATAATAAAAATATCTTCCGACAAAACCTGCTTCAACTGCAATAAAACTATAAAAAATGGTACTACTGTTTATAAAGCAGGTAGAAAACATATCCATCTTAAATGTCCAATCGTTAGCAGAGAGGATGCCTATAAACTACCACTATCATCTGTTAAAAGAGGACGAACGAAGCAAAGTAAATTATCAGTGCAATCACCATTGTTTAATGCAAAAATTGTGGCTTCCCCTGATGGCTGGAAATCTCTCCATAGTTCTTTTCTGTATAACCGAGAGGGATTTGCTCAGACAATTTATAATGAATTTATTTACCCCGCTCTTAAGGATATAAAAGCTACACCTGAGAGGGGGATGCATAAAGGTAGAACTGCTTTTATAAAAGAGATTAAAGAAAATTCTGCATGGTTGTATTGCTTTGTTAGATACTGTATTGACAATCCTGATAAAAATCCCTCCATTTTCAAAAAAGCATTAAACAGACTAAAGCAAGATGAAAGTTTGGCAAAAAAACCGCAACACTTTTTTAGAAATCCAAGAGCTGTCACAATGTCTATCATGAAAAATTTTTATGGCGTGCCAGAAAAAGAGCATAAAAAAAATTGGAAAGACCCTGACAATTTTTATCACGCTTATCTTGTAATAACGAATAACCCGTATCTAAAAGATATAAGAAAAAAGTTTAACACGTTAACCGAACATAACCTCCGTACTTTGCCGCGAGAAATAATCAATATCCTCTCATTTTGTTCATAATTTAATCTTCTTTCCTTAAAGCATATCTAATTCCACTTCAAAAACTGTGTACTCCAAATCTGCAATTTTTACATATTGGGAATACACATCAAGTTATTGATTATTAATGAGTTGTTCTTTACTTCTCTCTTGGATCAGGGTAAAAATAGAATAGATTATTAATAATAAATATGGAGGCTTTATGACTTTAAAGGAGGCAAGATTTAACGCAGGTCTAAGCCAGTATGACGTGGCTCTTAAAACTGGCATTCCACAATCCAAAATATCATTAATAGAAAATAAATATTCTAATCCAAATCCAGAAGAAAGAAAAAAAATTGCTAAGGCTGTAAAAAGCAAACAGGAAGATATATTCCCGGAGCAACAAACGGAGGATACAGAGAATGACACCTAAGACACAGCGAGGAAAATTCATCAATGCGTTGTTTGATCAGACTGCAAAAAAAATAAATCTTAGAGCTATTAAGGATAGCAAAGTCTCCAGTGAATTTGTTTCTAATTTAGATGAAATTGAAGATTTTATAAAAAAATATTCCGGTTACGAGATCTATTTTGGAGTTTGTACGAGAGAAGAGGGTAACGGTACTAAAGAAGGATGTCGTGAAATAACTGCCATGTGGTGCGATATAGACGGTAAAGACTTCAGTGGAGGCTTAGAAGAGATAACACAAACCATCAAAAATTTTCCATTAAAACCGTCAGCCGTTATTTTCAGTGGAAGTGAAAATAGCTTCCATCTTTATTGGTTTCTTAGGGAACCAGAAGAAGCTTCAGAAGAATTAGAAGGTTATTTAAAGGGAATTGCCATTTCCCTTAACGGCGACATGGCTGCTACTGACTTGAGCAGAATAATGAGAGTACCGGGTACAAAGAACTTTAAAAACGGCAATGTGAAGGATGTTGTCCTTGAGCAAATTGATGAAAATCTTCGGTATAACCTAATTGATTTTGATGACTTCTACGCAGAGCAGGATAGCAAGGAATTTTATCAAGAGAATAAAACTCCAATAACAGACTTATACCAAGGTGTAGATGAAGGTAGTCGCAACATGAGCATTGCGAGACTAACCGGGTCGTGGGCAAACGATGGATTAAGTTTTGATGAATGCATGATAAATGCCCGCTTAATCAATTCAAAAAACAATCCACCTATGCCAGACGCAGAAGTTGTAACAACTGTCAGAAGTATCTTTGATAAACATCAGAGAGACCTGTGTCAACTGTCTCCCCCCCTATATGAGGGTAAGGGGACAGATAAAATCAATGATAATTTTGACCCCTATTCAGTATTAAAGAAGGGTTCTGATCTTCAAAAATTAGACATTACAGTTGAGTGGGTCGTTGAGGGCTTAAATCCAAAAGAAAGCATTACTCTGCTCTCAGGTAAAGGTGGAATTGGCAAAACATGGCTTGGTATTGAGCTGGCAAATGCTGTTTCCAAAGGACAAGATTTTATGGGATTAAAAACAAAACAAACGCCGGTCGTTTATATAGACTTTGAGAATAGTCTGGCTGTGCTTATTGAGAGAATTAATAAAACGGGTGCTTCTGAAGTCTACTACTGGCATTCAACTAATGAAATCAAACCACCAAAACTTGATAGCGATAATTGGACACTCTATCAGAAGTTACCCAAAAGGGCATTAATCATTATTGATACTCTCCGGGCTTCACAAAGTAAAGACGAGAATGACTCCAGGCACATGGCTTTTATCATGAACAGGCTGAAAGAGCTAAGAGATATGGGCTTTACAATCATTCTGTTACATCATACGCCCAAATCTAATGACAGAACATATAAAGGCTCGACTGCTATTTTCGACTTATCAGATCACGTCCTTAGCCTTCACAAGGTAAATAAGGGTAACTTTCAGGAAGTAGAGGACGATGATAGCGAAGACTGTTGCTATAAATTTGGCACAAAAGATAAGACCCGATATGAACCCTTTCATCTCTTTCTAAACTTTGCACCAGAAAAAGGGTTTGTGGTAGCACCAGACCCTGATACGGACGAATTAGAGTCAATACAAGAATTAATAAATGAAAAAGGCACATTAAACCAGTCTCAATTATTTGAGATGGTTAAAGAAGAATTAGACATAAAAGGAAAAAAGAAGCTATTGCGATTACTCAAAAAGGGTGAGGGGCAATACTGGAATTCCCATAAAGACGGGAGAAAAGTCATTTACGAACCTGTCTCCATTCTCACATATAAGGGGGGGACAAATGACACAATTGAACAAAAACCTCCTCAGCTGTCCCCTACCAATGAGACAGATGTTATTAAGGATGTGGTTCAAAGCATTGAAAAGTCTATAGATTCAACCTGTCCCCCTGAGAAGGGACAGATAGAGACAGATGAAACAATAAACTTAATTGGGACTGATTTTGAGGTGCTTGAATGAATTGCCAAGTTATAAAGAGCTTTACAGTTAAAGCCACAAATAATGAGATTAATTTTGTGCCGGGACAACTGATAGAGATTGAACCCCAAAAAGCTGAGGCATTAATTGAAACAGGCAAGTTAAAAGTAGCGGATGGTTCAATTCTGTTCCGAGAATGTTGCCTGCGGATCAGCAGACGAATGAAACCGGGTCAAATTATTAAATTACAACAGAACGTAGAGTTTAATAACTATCTGGTATCTATTGAAAATGAAATAGATGCCACAATTAAAGAAAGGAGAGACATAAAATGGGTACTTAAAAAATATGAATACTTTATTTTTAACGCTCTTAGGAGCAATTATTAACTTAAATTGTTTTGTTTCAATAAAATTCTTTTAGAAAGGAACTTGTATGAGTATTAAAAAACCAAGTAAGGGTGAATTATTAGAAAGATATGCTGGTGGAGAACCAAATTTAATTATCGCACTCGATGCTTATAATGTGGCTGAGGGCCGTGATAAAGTAATCTCTTCTGAGGAGGAGGTCGATCCTGACGGGCATTGTGTTAAGGGAGGAATAGATTATGAATTAACGAGTAATTGTCCTGACATAAGGCTACTAATAAAGCCTGGATCAGATGAAAAAACTGTGATGACCTTGCTGTCAAAAATTGCAGCTATGACAGAGGGATATTTAGAGCATTTGGAATGCTTTGCGAAGGAATCGAACTCCGGCGAAAGAGAGGGAATAACCTTATTTCCATTAAAAAAAGGTTAAGGTAGAAATTACCAATGTTGCAGGTAAGTAGTTCAATTGTATTGGATCTCCCCTGGCTCTATGCTGGGGGAATCCTTACCGCAGCATCTTTGTCATTAAAATATTCCAAGATGATTTATCAAAAATATCATGGGATGGTAGCCAGGGTTAATTAACTTCATTAAAAGAGTAAATCTTGCAACATAATTAAGCTACAAACGAAAAATAAACCATCTCCAATGTCAAACAGTAACAATGAACCTGATTAGTTTGGTTAATGTCAGATAAATTTAACCCATTAACCGACACAACAGCTATGAGAAAAAGAAAAATAAACGACAAACAGTTGCTTGCGATGGTAAAAAAGAAAATACCGCAGAAGGATATTGCCGCTCATTTTGGTTGCTCAGAGCCTGCGATTACCAAGCGGCTAAAATATCTAGGAAAAAAAACGCCGCCAAGCTTTCAGAAACTAACTGAAAAAGAGAAGACTTTCTGCTTGGAATATACCCAGGGAAAATCAGCTACAGCGGCAGTCATGACCAGCCATGACGTTTCTAACAGAGACTCAGCTAAATCTTATGGTTCAACACTTCTGAAGAAGCCCGGCATTAAAGCAGCAATCTCAGACATTGTAAATTTCTACTCGCCCAAACACGCAAGGGCTGAAAAATTAGCTGAACATATTCATCGTGGCAGTGAACCTGCTTCTTTGAAAGGATTGGAGCTCGCGTTCAAGTTGGATCGTAGCTTGGAAAAAAAAGAAGAAGAATCGTATCACGCCCCTTGCGTTCCAGTGAATAAATACTTGGAAGTCATTGGTTTCTACAATTTACACATTAAGTTATTACAATCCATGAATAAGAGAGAAGGAAACTATGATCAAAGTTATTACGAAAAGAAGTACCATGAGATGTTAGATATTATGAGTAAAATGATATCCGAACTTATAACACTCTATGAGTTAGAAACAGGCGAAGTCGTGAGTCCTGAATTGACAAAGATAGTTAACGGAATAACAGAAAGCATAAAAGCAAATGCAAACAGAGCGTTACAGTCTTAATCAAATAACCGAATTAATAAATCTTGGTTTAATAAATGATGAAACCAAGAATAATCTTGCGTCAAAACCTGAAATATATTATCCTTCCGACAAAAAAAGAATCCAAGGAGGAATATGTATGGAAGGTAAAGTTAGAAATATTGATGGTTGGCGCATTGATTTTAGACGAAGATTAATCGGCGGCTTTATCAGTCGTGATGAATTTGGACGAAAGTTCTGGTCAAAAGAACATGCCGAGCAGTACCTTAACATGATCAGGGCTGAGGTTACTAATGGTACATTTAATATTGATAAGTACCGAAAGCTTAATATTGAGGTATGGAAATTTGAGAAAAGGTTTGAGAGATACCTTGCAGCAGGCGTTGACAAAAAAATGAATCAATGGGCGCCTTCATATAAAATCAAGGTAAAGGGATACTATCATAAATATTTTAAGCCCTTTTTTAAGAGTTGGGATTTAAGAGTATTAAGTGATTCTCATGTAAAAGATTTTTACACCAGTCTTCCAAAACATTTGTCTCCAAAAACAAAACACAACATCATTGGCGTACTAAGAGCGTTCTACTCATCATTCCGTGAATTAGAAAAGAATAAGATTGACTGGCCTTCCCCTCATTGGGAAAAACCTATTATCAATTGGATCAACCAAAAACAACAGGAAAAGATTTTTGCATTCATACCGGAAAAACATAGACCCATTTTTTATTTCATGGTATGGCATGGTGTAAGGCCGGGTGAAGCAAGAGCTTTATTGTTGGACTGTGTTAAGATTGAAAAAAAACAGGTAATAATCAAAAGAACATTTAGCTTGCGACAATTAAGGGATAAAACAAAGGGTAAGAAGTTCAGGATTTTACCCCTATACGAAAAGATGATTCCTATATTAGAGTCTTTGCCGCGTAGACTAAACAGCGAATTTGTCTTTACTAATGAAGCTAATACAAGGAGAGGCAGATATTATGGTGAGAACTTTTTAAATGAACTCTGGAACAAAGCTGTTGAAGATGCCGGTTATGCACCCATCAAATTATACGATGCAACGCGTCATAGTTTTGCTTCTCAGTTAAGGGAAGCAGGTGCAAATCTTTCCGACATTCAGGAGTTATTGGGACACTCTGATTCAAGAATGACTGAGAGATATGCACATGCAGAACAAAAGAGACTGACTCGGATAATCAATATGCGGCGAAGATGATTTCTTACACATCCTTACACATATTTTTAAGGATAACTTATTGTTATAAAGTGATATAATGCCGTCTGCATGGGGGTTCGAATCCCCCCTTCGGCATTTTTAATGCCTATTTTACTCACTGCTTC
>CAYMVZ010000063.1:0-14463 GCA_964394335.1 uncultured Nitrospinota bacterium
CTGAAGATCTTGTGGAAAATATAAAAGTTTTATTGGGGATATTGTTACGATTAAAACCGGCGTCAAGCAAAGGGCAATACATTCAAAAAATCTCGATTTCATCAACTATGGGAGCAGGCATATATATTGATAATTCCCAAGTTGAAAAAATGATTGCTTGAAATTAATCATTTGTCATTGGTCGCTGGTTATTGGCCACTGACTAATTTCAAATATCTAATGACCGTTAACTCAAAGGGGGAGATATAAATTTCATTAACTAAAGAGTTAAAGAAGGAAAAGATAGCGCAACTGAACGAAAAGTTTTCAAGGACCAAGGCAGCAGTATTGGCTGATTACAGAGGCATGAATGTAAAAGAAATGGAAACCCTAAGGGCTGGATTCCGTAAAGCTTCTATAGATTGCCAGGTGGTCAAAAATTCTTTTGCTGTTAGGGCTGCTCGGGGAACTTCATTTGAAGTAATTTCTAAAAAGTTTACTGGACCTGTTTCAATAGCTTTTAGCTATGATGATGTTGTCGCGCCAGCAAAAATTGTCACTGAATTTAACAAAAAAAATAAAAATAAGCTCAAGGTTACCGGTGGACTTATAGAAGGAAAAGAGATAACCCCTGATGAGATAATAAAAATAGCTGATCTCCCATCTAAAGAAGTTTTAATAGGGAAAATAATGGGCAGTATGCAATCGCCTGTAAGAGGATTTATAGGAACACTCAATGGCGTGATTAGAAATTTTGTTGGTGTATTAAGGGCGATCAAAGACGAAAAATAAAAAACTCACACATGGTCAATAATCAGCGACCAACGGGTACTGATTTTTAATTACTAATAAAAGATTAAAGAAAGGAGAATCAAATGGCTGTGACAAAAGAAGACGTAATATCATTTATTGATAATATGACGGTACTGGAAATGTCGGAACTTGTGAAAGAGCTGGAAGAGAAGTACGGTGTGACTGCTGCAGCGCCTATTGCCGTGGCATCGGGGACAGGAGCAGAAAAGCCTGCTGAAGAGGAAAAAACAGAATTCAATGTAACCCTCAGCTCTTTTGGTGATAAAAAAATTCAGGTAATTAAGGTTGTTCGTGAAATTACAGGATTAGGTCTAAAAGAAGCAAAAGATGTGGTGGAAGGAGCTCCAAAAGTAATTAAAGAAGGAATGAATAAAGAAGAAGCAGAAGAAATTAAAAATAAACTTGAAAAAGTAGGAGCAATAATAGAAATTAAATAATAGTTTAAATGAGGTAATTGTCTATGCAATCTGTTTTTAAAACAGAAAGACCAAAGTACAGAAAAAGAAAAGATTTTACCAGTCTATCGGAAATTATTTCTATCCCAGATTTAATCTTGATTCAGAAAAATTCCTTTGAAAAATTTTTACAACTTTCTGAACAGCCCCAAAAGAGAAAAATAAAGGATCTGGAAGGTGTTTTTAGGGAAATTTTGCCGATTTCTAACTTGAATGGAACCGCAAGTTTAGAATATTTGGGATATGAAATTGGTCACTGGGAGTGTGGTTGCGGTGAATATAAGGAACTTGGCGGTTATGGTATCGAGTGCGAAAAATGTAAAAAAGTTGTTAGACTTAAAGAAAAATCAAACATTAATGAATGCCGCCAGAAAAGTATGACTTTTGCCAGTCCGCTTAAGTTGAAAGTTAGGTTAGTACGTTACAATAAAGAAAGAATAAATTTACGCTCTAAAGACAGTGCTAACCCTATAGGAAAAATACTCGCTGAAACGGTAAAGCACCCTAAGAAACATTACACTATTTTTCTTCATGGAACGAAAATCACCAGGGAGGTTTTGTCCACATTGAAAAGTTCCGACATTGAAGAGGTTTTGATTAAGACTATAAAAGATATAAAAGAGCAAAAAGTATATATAGGTGAAATGCCGTTGATGACAGAAAAAGGTACATTTGTCATTAATGGAACAGAAAGAGTTATTGTTTCTCAAATGCATAGATCTCCGGGTACGTTTTTTACTCATGATAAAGGAAGAACCCACTCCAGTGGGAAAATACTCTATTCAGCAAGAATTATTCCTTACCGCGGTTCCTGGATAGATCTTGAATTTGACGCTAAAGATATTTTGTATGTTCGTATTGATCGAAAAAGAAAACTTCCGGCAACAATCATTTTAAGAGCCCTCGGTTTGTCAACAGAAGAAATATTAAAAAGCTTCTATGAAATCGAAAAAGTTAGCTACGATCCTGGGAAAGATGAATATTTAATGGACCAAGAGAACTTGCTAATTGGGATTAGGGTAAAGGAAGATATTCTTGATAAGAAAAGTGGTGAGGTTATAGTTAAAGCCTCTAAGAAGGTTACTAAAAGTGCTATCAAAAAGATTAAAAAATTTGGAAAATCTAAATGGATAGCAGTTAATCCGGAGGATCTTATTGGTAAAGTTATTTCGGAAGATGTGGTCGATAAAAAAACAGGTGAGGTTCTTTTGGAAGTGAATTCTATCATTCAAGAAAGTTCACTGTCGACAGTTTCTGAGAAAAAAATAAGAGAGTTTTCTATTCTACACATTGATGAACAGAGCATTGATTTCTCTTTGAGAGACACTATAGCTTTAGAAAAAGCCCAAACTCAGGAAGATGCTCTTCGTGTGATATATAAAAGGTTGCGGCCGGGAGAACCTCCAACCATAGAAATAGCAAAAAATCTTTTTAACAGTCTTTTTTTTGATAGAAAGCGATATGACTTAGCGGGAGTCGGACGATTAAAATTAAATGAGAAATTAAATTTGGATATTCCACTGTCAACCAGAGTACTTACAAAAGAGGATATAGTTTCAGTTGTCAGGTATCTTCTGGGTCTTCGAACAGGGAAAGGGTCTATAGATGATATAGACCACCTTGGAAACAGGAGGGTTCGTTCGGTTGGGGAATCGCTGGAAAACCAATTTCGTATAGGCTTGGTTCGAATGGAAAGGGCTATTATGGAGAGGATGAGCATGCAGGACCTTGATGAGATAATGCCTCATGACATAATTAATTTTAAACCTATAACTGCAGCTCTTCAGGAGTTTTTTGGCAGCAGTCAACTTTCACAATTTATGGATCAAACAAACCCTCTTTCGGAAATTACTCATAAACGGAGACTAAGTGCCCTCGGACCGGGCGGACTAACAAGAGAACGCGCCGGGTTTGAAGTCAGAGATGTTCATCCAACGCATTATGGGCGGATTTGCCCTATAGAAACACCGGAGGGACCAAATATCGGCTTAATAGCATCATTGAGCACTTATGCCAGAATCAATCAATACGGGTTTATTGAAACCCCCTATCGTAAAGTTGTAAATGGTACTGTAACTAATGAAATTCATTTTCTCAATGCGAGGGAAGAAGAAAAATGTGTTATTGCCCAGTCTAAAGCCCCACTAAATAGTAAAAATCGTTTTATTAATGAGTTTGTTTTCACTAGAGCTGCCGGTAACCTGGTGATGGTGCAGGCAGATACTGTGGATTATATGGATGTATCACCGAAGCAGTTAATCAGTGTAGCGGCTTCTTTAATTCCTTTTCTTGAGCATGACGACGCTAACCGTGCTTTGATGGGTTCTAATATGCAGAGACAGGCAGTTCCACTTTTGAAAACAGAAGCCCCCCTCGTGGGAACAGCAATGGAAGGTATTGTTGCCAGGGATTCAGGAGCTATAGTGTTAGCAAAAACTTCAGGAGAAGTTGTTAGTGTTGATGCTTCAAGGATAATGATTCGTAATGAAAAAGATGGAGAAAAAAGCGCTCAGACTGATTCAACAGTGCAGATTTATTCTTTGCGAAAGTTTCAGCGTTCGAATCAAAATACTTGTATTAACCAAAAACCAATTGTTCGTACGGGCATGAAAATTAAAAAGGGAGATGTTATTGCTGATGGTCCTGCCATAGATATGGGAGAGTTATCACTTGGGAAAAATGTCTTAGTCGCTTTCATGCCATGGAAGGGTTATAACTTTGAAGATGCTATCGTCGTTAGCGAAAAGCTTGTTAAGGATGATGTGTTTACATCTATTCATATAGAAGAATTTCAGGTTGAGGCGAGAGATACCAAACAGGGAAAAGAAGAGATTACTCGTGATATTCCAAACATTGGAGAGGAGGCATTAAAGGATCTGGATGAAAGCGGAATTATTCGAATAGGTGCTAAGGTTAAGCCTGATGACATCCTCGTAGGAAAAATAACACCTAAAGGAGAGACACAGCTAAGCCCTGAAGAAAAACTACTTAAAGCAATTTTTGGAGAAAAAGCCGGCGATGTAAAGGACACTTCATTGCGTGTTTCACCTGGAATAGAGGGCACTGTGGTTGCTGTAATGGTTTTTTCCAGAAAAGGGATTGATAAGGATTCACGCTCACTAACTATCGAAGAGGAAGAAATAGAACGTATTGAAAAAGACTATTCAGATGAAATTAAAATCGTAAAAGAAGAACGAGATAATAAAATTAGAAGACTGCTGTGTGGTAAAACGTCAGCTAATCAAGTTACCCATTCAAAAACCAAAAAAGTGGTTATTCAGAAAAAAAAGAAAATCACAGAAGAAATGTTGCTTTCTTTAAAAGATGATGATTTGTTTCGAGTTAATGTTCTTAATGATTCTATACAAGACGAAATAAGTGAAATACATGAAGTGGCAAAAGATCAAATTCATGTGTTAAAAACCGTGATGAATGAAAATATTGCCAAACTTCGAAAAGGAGATGAACTGCCTCCAGGTGTTATTAAACTTGTCAAAGTATCTATAGCAATGAAAAGAAAGCTCTCTGTTGGGGATAAAATAGCAGGTCGGCATGGGAATAAGGGAATTGTTTCTATAATAGTTCCTGAAGAAAATATGCCGTACTTGGAAGATGGGACGCCTATTGACATTATTTTAAATCCTTTAGGAGTTCCATCCAGAATGAATGTTGGGCAGATTTTAGAAACAAGTCTGGGATTAGCCGCGAAAAAACTTGACATGCATATGGCGACCCCGGTTTTTGATGGCGCGAGCGAAGATGATATTGGAATGTTGCTTGAACAAGCAGGTCTTCCTAAAACGGGTAAAATGCAATTGTATAACGGAGAGTCAGGACAACCTTTTGATCAAGAAGTTTTAGTCGGTCAGATTTACATATTGAAACTCCACCATTTAGTCGATGATAAAATTCATTCAAGATCAACAGGGCCATACTCATTAGTAACTCAGCAACCATTAGGAGGAAAGGCTCAATTCGGAGGACAGCGCCTCGGAGAAATGGAGGTTTGGGCCTTAGAGGCATACGGGGCAGCGAATATCTTGCAAGAAATGCTTACTGTAAAATCTGACGATGTAGAGGGAAGAAAACGAATGTATGAAAGCATTGTCAAGGGAAGAGACACATTGCAGCCAGGTTTGCCAGAATCTTTTAATGTAATGGTTAAAGAATTGCAGAGCTTAGGAATAGATGTAGAATTGATGGATGAAAAGGAAGAAAAGAAAACTAAAGAAGAAATCAACAATTAGCGGTTATATCTAATGATGTCTGTATGACTGCTTGTCATGTTACTGGCCAATTGATAATTATTAATTTTTTTAAGGGGTCAAAATTTGTATAATCTGTCAAATTTATTTGAGAAAGCTAAAAATCCTATAAAATTTAATTCAATAAGAATCAGGATTGCATCACCCGAAAAAATTAGATCATGGTCTTATGGAGAAGTAAAAAAACCAGAAACGATTAATTACCGGACTTTTAAGCCTGAAAGAGATGGTCTTTTTTGTGCGAAGATTTTTGGCCCTGTAAAGGACTGGGAATGTAATTGTGGTAAGTATAAGCATATGAAGCATAAAGGAGTTGTTTGTGAAAAATGCGGAGTAGAAGTTATCTTATCAAAAGTTAGAAGGGAACGAATCGGACATATCGAACTGGCGAGTCCGGTGGCTCATATTTGGTTTTTTAAGAGTTTGCCAAGCCGAATTGGTCATATGTTAGACATTCCTTTAAAAAATATTGAAAGAATTTTATATTTTGAAAACTATATTGTAGTTGATGCTGGAAAAACATCTTTGAATTATCTGGATTTGATTACTGAAGAACAATATCGGGAATTGGAATTAGAATATGGAGAAGAATTTAAGGCCCTCATTGGGGCGGAAGCTATTGATTATTTACTGAAAAACCTTGACTTAAGCAAGCTCTCGGAAAGTTTAAGAGAAGAATTAAAAACAGTAAGCTCTGTTCAAAATAGAACAAAACTGGCAAAGCGGTTAAAAATAATAGAGTCGTTTAAAAAATCGGGGAACAAACCGGAATGGATGATAATGAAGGTGATTCCAGTTATTCCGCCTGAATTAAGGCCACTTGTGCCTTTAGAAGGCGGTCGATTTGCGACCTCAGATTTGAATGATTTATATAGAAGAGTCATTAACAGAAATAACAGGTTGAAAAGACTGCAAGATTTAAGAGCTCCTCAAATAATAATACGAAATGAGAAAAGAATGCTGCAGGAAGCAGTATCCGCTTTGTTTGACAATGGAAGGAGAGGCAGAATTTTGCGCGGCTCTGATAAACGACCGTTAAAATCCCTTAGTGATATGTTAAAGGGTAAGCAGGGTCGATTTAGACAGAACTTGCTCGGAAAGCGTGTTGATTATTCTGGACGCTCTGTTATTGTCGCAGGACCAGAATTAAAATTCCACCAGTGTGGACTCCCCAAAAAAATGGCTGTGGAACTTTTTAAACCTTTTATTTTTAGCAAACTGGAAGAAAAAGGATATGCGACTACCATTAAAGCCGCAAAACGATTAGTGGAAAAAGAGCAACCTGAAATTTGGGAAGTTTTGGAAGAGGTTGTTAAAGATCGCCTTGTTCTCCTTAACCGCGCTCCCACTCTTCATAGATTGGGAATCCAGGCATTTGAACCAATATTGATTGAAGGGAAAGCCATTCAAGTTCATCCATTAGTTTGTACGGCATTTAATGCTGATTTTGATGGAGACCAGATGGCGGTTCATATTCCTCTGTCTCTGGAAAGTCAAATAGAAGCCAAGATGCTTATGCTGTCTTCGCATAATATTTTATCTCCTGCAAATGGGAAGCCGATTGCAACACCATCTCAGGACATAGTTTTAGGATGCTACTATTTAACGAAAAAAAGGGGAGGAGCAAAAGGGGAAGGAAAAGTATTTGCCAGTTGCCAGGAAGTTCATATAGCTTATGATGCTGAGGAAATAGATATTCAGGCTAAAATATTTGTCAGAATAAAAGAAGAATTGGTAGAAACAACCGTTGGTCGAATTTTGTTATTTGAAATTACTCCGGAAGAAATTCCATTTTCCGCTGTTAATAAATTAATGTCTAAAAAAGTTTTGACTATTCTTGTTAACGAAGCTTTTTTGAAAGCGGGAAGAGAAAAAACAGTAATATTTCTTGATGATTTAAAAGAAATAGGATTTAAGTATTCTACAAAAGGGGGAATAACTTTCTCTATCGATTATCTGAGGATTCCTAAAAATAAGAATTCACTTGTCGAAAATGCAAGAAAACAAGTTCTTAATGTGGAAGGACAATATAGGGATGGTTTAATTACAAAAGGAGAAAGGTATAACAAAATTATTGACATCTGGGCTCGTGTGACTGAACAGGTTTCTGATGAAATGTTTAATGAATTGGAAAGAGAAGACGAGCAGATTGTTAACGGCAGTTTGGGGGAACAAAAAGAATTTAATCCCATCTTCATTATGGCGGATTCCGGCGCTAGAGGGAGTCATCAACAAATTCGACAATTGGCTGGCATGAGAGGACTTATGGCAAAGCCTTCCGGAGAAATTATTGAGACACCTATTACGGCTAATTTTAGAGAAGGCCTCACTGTTTTACAATATTTTGTATCAACACATGGAGCGAGAAAAGGTTTAGCCGATACCGCATTGAAAACCGCTAATTCTGGTTACCTGACACGTCGTCTGGTAGATGTGACGCAAGATGTAATTGTTACAACTCGTGATTGTAAAACTCTTAATGGAATCGAAGTCATCGCGCTTGTAGAAAGTGGTGAGGTTATACAGTCTCTCAGCGAAAGAATTTTAGGTCGAATAGCATTGGAAGATATTATTGACCCCTTTACGCAAGAAGTGCTTCTTAAAGCCAACAAGTTGATTGATGAAGACGCCGTTGAACTCATTGAAAATGCAGGATTGGAAAAAGTTAAGATTCGCTCTGTTTTGACCTGTGAATTAACATCTGGCGTATGTGTAATGTGTTATGGGAGAAACCTTGCTACAGGCGAGATGGTTAACATTGGCGAAGCGGTGGGTGTCATTGCGGCTCAGTCTATAGGTGAGCCGGGAACTCAATTAACAATGAGAACATTTCATATAGGGGGAACGGCAAGCAGGATTACAGAACAGACAACCCTTAAAACAAAAAGGGGAGGCCGCGTTAAATACCTTGATCTCAACACAATACGAAATAAAGAAGGCCACATTATCGTTATGAAACGAAATGGTAAAATTATTATTCAGGATGAAAATGGTCGAGAAAAGGAAAGATTTTCCGTTGTATATGGTGCAAAGTTAAAAGCGCAGGAGGGACAGGAGGTTAGACCAGGAGATTTGCTTGCAGAGTGGGATCCATTTACAATGCCTATTATTACTGAAATGAGTGGAAAAGTAGCTTTCGGAGATGTTCTGGAAGGACTAACTATGAGAGAAGAAGTGGACGAAGTAACCGGACTTTCAAGAAAAGTAATTTCTGAACACAGGGAAGAAAAACGGCAGCCGCGTATTTCAATTAAGGATGCTAAAAATAAAACCATAGCGCGACATCTTTTACCGGCAGGTGCACATTTAATGGTATTAGAGGGCGATGATGTGCATGAAGGGGACTTGATTGCAAAAATTCCAAGAGAAACTACAAAAACTAAAGATATTACTGGTGGTTTACCCAGAGTTGCAGAACTCTTTGAAGCTAGAAAACCTCATGAGCAGGCTACTATTTCAGAAATTGATGGTGTAGTGAAATTTGGCGGATTTGAAAAAGGAATGAGAAAAATTATAGTGGTTAATGAAAACGATGAAGAAAAAGAATATCTCATTAAACGCGGAAAACATATTAATGTGCATGAAGGTGACAGGGTTAAAGCCGGTGAACCTTTAATGGGTGGAGCAGTAAACCCTCATGATATTCTGGATGTGTTAGGCGAAGAAGAACTTCAGAAATACCTTGTGAACGAAGTTCAGGAAGTGTATCGTCTACAGGGAGTCCAAATTAATGATAAGCATATTGAAGTAATTGTAAAGCAAATGCTTCGTCATGTTATTATAGAACATTCTGGGGAAACTGATTTTCTCGTTGGTGAACAAGTTTCGAAAAATATTTTTTCAAAAAAGAATGAAGACGCAATTCAAAAGGGTGGCAAACCAGCTCGATGCAGGCCTATTTTGCTTGGCATTACTAAATCTTCTCTAAGCACAGATAGTTTTATTTCTGCTGCTTCTTTTCAGGAAACCACTCGTGTATTAACAGAAGTAAGTGTTAGCGGAAAAGTTGATTATTTAAAAGGCTTAAAGGAAAACGTAATTATGGGTCGTTTGATACCAGCCGGAACAGGCTCAAAATACTATAAAGATATTGCAATAAAAGAAGAAAAAAGAGAAACGTTAGAGAAAGCTGATGAAGAGAAAGAACAGGAATCCGAAGCGCTGGTCAGCTGAATACCCGCAAATCTGCTTTAATCCTTTTACGAAGATTATCATTAAATAATTAATTTATGAAAAAGTGCCTGCCAAAAAAAAATCAAATGTAGTTTCTAAATATTCCCTCAATAACGTTTCCCCTTTTGTTGGTCTTATTGGCTTTGGTTACTGGGGAAAAAACATTTTGAGAAACCTGTGTGAATTGGATGTTCTTTACACAGCCTGCGATTCAAACCAAGACCTCATTTCAGAACAAAAAAAAATATTTTCCGGCGTTAACTTCACCTCATCATTTGATGAAGTTCTGCAAAACAAAGATATAAAGGCTGTTGCTATTGCAACACCTGTTGCAACTCATGCTAACTTTGTAAAACAGTCTTTATTGGCAGGCAAAGATGTTTTTGTTGAAAAACCGTTGGCCTTAACAGTAAAGGAAGGTCAGAAACTGGCAGAACTTGCTAAAAAGGAAAAGAGAATCCTAATGGTCGGGCACATTTTGCAGTATCATCCAGCAGTTTTAAAACTTAAAGAACTTATAGCTTCAGGTGAGATTGGCAAAATTCAATATATTTACTCTAATAGACTTAATATTGGAAAACTTAGAACAGAGGAAAATATTCTCTGGAGTTTTGCACCTCATGATATCTCTGTCATCTTAATGCTTCTTGAGGAAGAGCCGATAAAAGTATCAGCCTTTGGAGACGATTCTTTAAATAGACATGTGTATGATACGACAATGACATCTATGGTTTTCGGGAGCGGCGTAAAAGGGCATGTCTTTGTCAGCTGGCTTCATCCCTATAAAGAGCAGAAACTGATAGTTGTCGGTTCAAAAGCAATGATTGTTTTTGATGATTTAAACCAGGACAAATTACGCATTTACCCGCACAAAATTGAATGGAAAGGCGGCAAAATCCCTGTTGCTTACAAAGCTGACTATAAAGTTGTTCCTATAAAAGATGCAGAACCGTTAAAGCAGGAATTAAAACATTTCTTAGAATGTGTTGAAAAGAAAAAAACTCCAAGAACTGATGGGGTTGAAGGGGTGAAAGTCCTTAAAGTTATAGAACGTGCGGAAGAAAGTCTTTCACATATGGTTCGTAAAGACTTCGATATGACTCAGCCTGACAAAAATGCTACCTCGATCCCTTCAACATCGCTCAGGACAGGATTGTCGAAGGATCACTCTAAGACACCATCTAACTATCCTGAGCTTGCCGAAGGGTCACAATTTAAAAAATATTTTGTTCATGAAAGCTCTTTTATTGATGAAGATGTTGAAATAGGTGAAGGAACAAAAATATGGCATTTCTCACATATCTTGAAAGGCTCAAAAATTGGTAATCGTTGCATAATTGGGCAAAATGTAATGATTGGCTCTGAGGTCAAAATAGGCGACAAATGTAAACTTCAGAATAATGTATCAGTATATTCAGGAGTTATTTTAGAAGATGGGGTTTTTTGTGGGCCATCATGTGTGTTTACCAATGTTTATAATCCGAGAGCATTTATCGAAAGAAAAGATGAATTTATGCAGACCCTGATTAAAAAAGGTGCAACTATTGGAGCGAACGCAACAATAATCTGCGGTGTTACAATTGGAAAATATGCGATGATTGGCGCCGGAGCAGTTGTTAAGACCGATGTACTGGATTATGCTGTTGTTGCCGGTGTTCCTTCAAAACAGATAGGGTGGACATGCCAGTGTGGAACTACTTTAAATGTTCGTAATAATGATCATGCTCTTTGTAAGTATTGCGGGAATGAATATATGCTAAAAAATGGTAAAGCGATAGTAGACTTAAGTAAATGATGTATGCGTAATGTGAAAACGCATAAAAATTTATTTCAAGAAATAGAAGTTCTAAAAAAATGACATAAAGCTTTATCAAGTTTTTTAAAACGTAAAATGAATAAGTGAGAAATTAGTTATTATTTTACATCTTTTCGTTTTATACCATGCACTTACTATCTCATTTGCCCATTAACTTAAAATGTATATATTAGGAATATCCGCTTTTTATCATGATAGCGCTGCCTGTCTGGTAAAAGATGGTAAGGTTTTTGCCGCGGCTCAAGAGGAGCGTTTTACAAGGAAAAAACATGATCCCAGATTCCCTGGGAATTCGATTGATTATTGTCTTAAAGAAGCGGGCATTACCTCAAAACAGCTCAATTATGTTGTTTTCTATGATAAGCCATTCTTAACATTTGAACGTCTTCTGTTGAGTTATCTTACTGTTGCCCCTAAAGGACTTCGATCATGGTTGGAAGCGATCCCTTTATGGTTAGGGAAAAAAATTCATATAGCAAAAGTCATTCAAAAAGAATTAGACTTTGATAAAGAAATTCTGTTTACCGAGCATCATGAAGCCCATGCCTCTTCTGCTTTCTATCCATCGCCTTTTAAAGAAGCTGCTATATTAACAATTGACGGAGTAGGAGAATGGGCCACTGCAAGTTATGGGTTTGGAAAGGGTAAAGAGATTAATCTTTTAAAGGAACTTCATTTTCCGGATTCTTTAGGGCTTCTTTACTCGGCTTTTACTTATTTTACCGGATTTAAGGTTAATTCCGGAGAATATAAACTTATGGGGCTGGCTCCTTACGGGGAACCTCGCTATAAGGACCTTATTCTTAAAGAGCTGATTGATGTGAAGCAAGATGGTTCCATCCGCCTGAACCTTACATATTTTGATTTTCTGGGTGGCCTTCGGATGACGAATAAACGCTTTTCTGAACTTTTTGAAGGCCCGCCCCGCGAGCCTGAAACACCCATAACCGAAAGAGAAATGGATATTGCTGCCAGCATTCAGGAGATAACTGAGGAAATCGTTTTAAAAATGACAAACCATGTTTATAAAGAAACAAAACAAAAGAATATATGTCTTGCGGGTGGAGTGGCGCTTAATTGTGTGGCTAACGGGCGGGTATTATGCGAGAGTCCTTTTAAAAAGATTTGGATACAACCTGCAGCAGGTGATGCTGGTGGAGCTTTGGGTGCAGCCCTGAGTGTGTGGTATCGATATCTTAATGAAGATCGTAAGATATCTGAAGAACAGGACAGTCAGAGAGGTTCTTATCTTGGACCCGTCTTTTCTAATGAAGAAGTTAAAAGTTTTTTGGAAAATAATCAATATCCATATCATTTGCTGCCTAAAGATACAAGAGCACATATCATTGCGAAGCAGATAGCCGCCGGAAAAATTCTTGGGTATATGGCTGGTCGGATGGAATTTGGACCGAGAGCTCTTGGAGCAAGAAGTATACTTGGAGATCCACGAAGCCAGGAAACACAAAGAGTTATGAACTTAAAAATAAAATATAGAGAATCGTTTAGACCTTTTGCGCCTTCAGTAATTAAGGAAAAAGTTTCAGAATATTTTGATACGATTGAACAAAGCCCCTATATGCTCTTAGTGGCGAAAGTAAAAAAAGAAAGATGTTTTTCTCAACCTTCATCGAACGGATTGGGAATTCTGGAACGCTTGAATTTTAAAAGGAGCGATATACCGGCTGTAACGCATCTTGATTATTCAGCCAGAATTCAAACAGTCAGCGAAAATGATAAACCTGATTATTATGCGGTAATTTCAGAATTTGAGAAATTGACCGGATGCGCGGTATTAGTGAATACAAGCTTCAATGTACGTGGAGAACCGATTGTCTGCACACCGGAAGATGCCTATAAATGTTTTATGCGGACCCAAATGGACGTTCTTGTAATGGAAGACTGTATCCTTTATAAAGAAGAACAGCCTTCGTGGAAAGAGGCTGAAGAGTGGAAAAATGATCTTATCCTCGACTGATAAAAAAGAAATCCGGAAATTTGGAGCAGTTGCCCTTCTTTTTTTCGGGTTTCTATGTAGTATTGCTGTATGGCGGCAGAAAGTTTTAATTGCTTGTTTTTTTGGCGCTCTGTCGTTGTTGGGTACGGGATTTTTAATATTTCCGAGCATTCTAAGACCCGCTTATCAAAAATGGATGCAAATTGCCCATTTTATAGGAAAATTAATAACTTTGATAATGTTAACCATGGCGTATTATTTAGTCATAACGCCTTTTGCTTTGATGAAAAAAATATTTGGCGGTTCTCCAATTCCATTAAAGCCGGACAAAACTGTTTCATCATATTGGGTCAGCCGTTCTGAATTAGCGCAACCAAAAGAAAGGTTTATAAAAAGATTTTAAGGAGATAAAAATGCCAAACCAGTCCATAGTAAAAGAATTCTGGGAGTTTTTAAAATTTAGAAAACGTTACTGGCTCTTGCCTATTGTTATTGTTTTGCTGCTGTTTGGAGCTTTGATAGTTTTCACTGAGAGCAGTGCTGTAGCGCCTTTTGTTTATGCTTTGTTTTAACTGAAATCAAGAAGCAACAATAGAAATTTAATTGACAACAGATTTTGAACTCTTTAAGATGACAGGTTATGTTTGGAGCCGAGGTAGCTCATTCGGTAGAGCAAAGGACTGAAAATCCTTGTGTAGGCGGTTCGATTCCGTCCCTCGGCACCTTATATATCTTTATAACTTCAATGAATTAAAGGTTTACCTTCCTGTTCTAACAAACTCCGTTTTCCCTCGATTATGCTTTCATTCTGCTCGCAAGCAGCAGTTTTTTTACAAATAGGGATTCCACAGTCCCTGTTTCCTTAACCTTGCTTCTTTTTCATATTGCCTAACATCATTCATGTACTTAAATGGAAACTTATTAAAGTATTACCACACCTCTGCCCCTAAAATTAAAGTAAAGAACCCCGTGCTTCCGCACGGGGCATTAAAAACCTAAATCCATTTG
>CAYMVZ010000064.1:0-14253 GCA_964394335.1 uncultured Nitrospinota bacterium
CCCCTTGCACTATTCCTGTTGCTCCCATTCCGTAAAGAGCAGAAATAATATAGCGAGGAATGGTGGCCTCCGGTGTTCCAAATTCTTCCGTAGGGCTTCCACTATCGTGAGAAGTAATAGGGATTATATATTTGAGCTGATCAGGTTTTTTGTGAAGAAACTTAATGTAATTTCTTAAATTTGGGGCAAACTTTTCTTCCCAGGGTGTTGCCAAAAGAAGATTTAAACCATGAACTCTGGTATATTCACTAACAGTATCGGGGTCTTCAAAAAGTTCCGCGAATACGATAAGTTCAGGAAATTTTTCATGCAATTTCCCCAAAACATAATTAATAAACCCTCTATCACTGCTGTGAAAATTATCCAACCGCACCATACCTCCCGTTTTATTCGCGAATTTAGCCCACATTAACGCATACCGGGTCATGGTGCCCCATATTTTAGAGCGTATACCTGGATGCGGATGACCATAATAGATTAGCGCTAAATCTTCCCATGCGACCCACTCTTGACCTTTCCACCATCCCGCCCGTTTTAGTCCATCGCTTTCTTCGGGATCCGGATAAAACCATTCCGGGTGCTGATTTGCTAATTTACTATTAATGCCCACGTGATTTAAAACGAGATCTACGCTCAGTTTTAAATTCAGCCGTATCAGTTCCTCAACAAAAAAATTCCATTGCTCTTCAATGGTACGAGAATCTCCTGAAATTCCGAATTCAGGTTCAATGTTAAACAAATCTTTTGCCGAATAAGGGCTTTTTGAATCATCCATTTTCGTTACAGGGAGCAAATGAATGGTGTTGAAACACATTTTTTTAATTCGCCTCAATTCCTTAACCCAGTTTTCAATATTACCTGTGATTCCCGGGATAAGAGTATATACTTTTAAATTTTTCATAGACGGAGGATCCGCAATAAGCCAACTGTGTGGAACAGGATCCCATATCCATGATTTTTCCCCGGTCAGGATGAATTTCACCCTGAAACAATAAATTCCAGACCGGTTTATTTTTAATTTCAAGGAAAAAGTACAGGCATCCTCACGGGAAAATTTTATAGCACCCCATTTGCCATTGGGTTGGTTTATGTTAGTATTCAAGACTACCCGGGAAGGAAAAACTCCCTCAGGAAAAGTAATTTTCAAGACAAATGGTTCATCTCGAAAGATTCTGGTGTAATTTTTTTTCCCTGTTTTGTAGGTTCTTTCAATATTTCTAAAAAGCCTGGATCGGTCTGAGAACGCTGCTTGTTTTTTCAATTCATTCATAAAATACCTTTAATTTTTGAAAGTGTTTAGCAAGCGCAGTCGTAGCTTGCTGCGGGGAGCTCCAAATAAATACACTTACATAATACAAACATATTAGACGGGATAACATGATGAACATGATAGTTGAAAAATCTTGTTTACCATTAAAATTGGCATCCCTTTTTTCTATAACAATACTATTTATTTTTTTAATAAGTGGAAGTTTATAAAAAAAATCATGAAGTCATCTTGAGGAAATTGTGAGGCTGGAAAAGTAAATTAGCTTCGTGGATTCTCTCACAGAAGAGTACTTGCGGCGAGCTTCAATTAGCTTCTCGATTACTTCGAGATTACTCAAGGCAGAAAAAAATTGGATACAATTTACTTTGTTTAAAATGCCTTATTAGAGGCAGGCGCTGGTCAGTCTTTTTTTATAATAGCGTCTACATCGGTGGTTATTAACTCATAGAGTCTTTTTAGCTCAGATAAAATATCCTGAGTCTCGGAGCTTACGCCATCAGGAACCTCCAGGTTTATGGATGGTGCGTCTGAAAACTTATAAATCATACACAAAATTTCGTTGCCCATTACTATTAATTCGGTTATAGATTCAATAGTCTTTTTTAAACTATCCGGAATCTCGTTTGCCAGAATCCCTTTGATTTGATCCACGTAAATTCTTTCCGCCTGGATATCGGTTTCGGTTTTACAAGATATCTGATGAATTAGGTCATCCCGTAAAACAGCAGTTATGCCAAGAGTTATGGGTTTCATCCCTTCCTTGATCTCTACTTCGCGTATCTTTTTGCCGCTTTTATAAATAGACACCCTACCCTTAATGAGTTTATAAATGCAATATTCCGCTACACGACCGGCAGTGAAAAGCCACTGACCCGCCATAATTGTTTCAATAGACTTAATTCTTTCAACAGACATTTTTTCTCTCCATAGTGATTGAGTTGTTTTCTGATTCTTCCTTTTATTATAAAAGCGGAATTATTATAACAAATTGGTTTTTGTGACGCAAGATAAAAACAAAAAGCATGTAACTGCCTGAAAACGCAGCTCGTTTTTTCAATTCATTCATAAAATACCTTTAATTTTTAAAAGTGTTTAGCGAGCACATTCCTCGAAGCTCTGCTGCGGGGAGCTTCAAATAAAAGCATTTTAATCAAATATATAGTTTAAGGGAATTATAAATCCAGAAAAAGAAGTGTTTTTACAAACTCAAAGGGTATGTTCAAATAATAGAGGGAATAAGATATTTTTTGATTACCAGATTTCTTTTAATTATAATCCTAATCAATTTTTGATAACAATCATAAAAGTTATGAGGCATTTTTTTGTTTTCCACTATGAAGGTTGAGCTTTATTATGGAGAATCCCTCGGGAGATATTCTTTTGGGACAGATCATCCTTTTGGCCCTGACCGTCTCCAGTCATTTTGGCAAGAAACTGTTAAGCAAGGACTGGATAGGAGAGTGAAAATCAGGGAACCTGTATTATGTTCTGAAGAAGACCTGGCTAATTTTCATACTGTATCCTATATTGATAGAGTAAAAGAACTCTCTAAAACCGGTACAGGATATCTTGATAGAGGTGACACTCCGGCTTTTCCGGGCATGTTTGAAGCCGCCTCCTTTGTGGTAGGTTCCGGTCTTGATGGAATTTCACAAACCCTTTATGGATCAAACGTAAAAATCTTCATACCAATCGCTGGATTGCACCATGCCAGGAGAGATGAAGCCGCAGGATTTTGCGTGTTTAACGATTGCGGTGTTTTAATTGAGACACTTAAAAAGAAATATGGCATGCAAAAAATCGCTTATGTAGATATAGATGCCCATCATGGTGACGGTGTGTTTTATGCTTTTGAAGAAGATCCTGCGCTTATCTTTGTTGACATCCATGAAGATGGTCGCTTTCTGTACCCGGGTACCGGGTTTACCAACGAAACAGGAAGAGGTAAAGCGAAAGGAAGCAAGTTGAATATTCCTATGGCTCCGGGTTCTGATGACGCGGCCTTTCAACTTATTTGGCCTGAGGTGGAAGATTTTTTACGAGATAGAAAACCAGAGATCATTCTGTTCCAGGCTGGAGCGGATTGCATTGCCGGAGATCCTATCACACATCTGCAATATAGTCCTCAAGTTCACACCTTTGTTACTAAAAGACTTTGTGCTATAGCCGATGAGTATTGCAAAGGTAGAATCCTTGCCATGGGCGGAGGGGGATATAACCTGACTAATCTGGCTTTGGCATGGAATTCAGTCTTGGAGGCGATGTTAGAATAAATAAAAGCTGTATTGCAAATTAATTTGATAACATTTACTATGTTAACGTTCTTTACTTTTCCACACTCACAACATCAGGTTGGGGGGAGTATAACCGCGGCAAGAACCGGTAAGAAAGTTTTATCAATATTAATATGACTATACACAAACTTGCCGGTAAGCCGGCACCGAAAGAAATTCTTACGAACATTCCTCGCTTGATAAACGCGTATTACACAAACAAACCGGATACTGCTGATCCTAACCAGAAGGTATCTTTTGGTACTTCCGGGCATAGAGGTTCTTCTTTTAAAAATAATTTCAATGAGACGCATGTTCTTGCCATTTCACAAGCAATTTGTGAATACAGGAAGTCCAGGAATATAAAAGGTCCCTTATTCATGGGAATGGATACCCACGCGCTTTCTAAACCGGCTTTTATTACCGCATGTGAAGTTTTTTCGGCTAATAATGTTATGATTAAAATCCAGAAAAACCAGGGTTTTACCCCTACTCCTGTTATTTCCCATGCTATTTTAAATTACAACAAGGATTCAACCTCAGGACTCGCAGACGGTGTGGTTATAACTCCATCACATAATCCACCGGACGACGGAGGCTTCAAGTACAACCCTACTCATGGAGGTCCGGCTGATAGTTCCGTAACAAAAATCATTCAGAACAGAGCTAATGAAATCTTAAGTGAAGTGGATAAAAAAGTTAAGCGAGTTTCATTTGAAAAGGCGTTAAAGGCTGATACAACGAGTGAGCATGACTATATAGCCCCTTATGTAAATGATCTTTCTAACATTATTGATATGGAAGCTATCTCTGATACAAGTTTGAAAATTGGGGTAGACCCGATGGGTGGTTCAGGAATCGACTACTGGGAGCCGATTGCTAAAAAATACGCGCTTGATTTAGAAATAGTAAATCCTGTTGTTGACCCCGCTTTTTCGTTTATGACAGTGGATAAAGATGGGAAAATACGTATGGATTGCTCTTCTCCATATGCAATGGCAAGCTTAATAAAAATGAAAGATCAATTTGATCTGGCTTTTGGTAATGACCCTGACTACGATCGTCACGGTATCGTTACCAAGAGTGTTGGAATTTTAAATCCCAATCATTATCTTGCAGTTTCCGTGTGGTACCTTTTTGCCAACCGGCCCCAATGGCGAAAGGATGCGGCAATAGGTAAAACCCTGGTTTCCAGTTCAATGATTGACCGTGTAGCCAATAGCCTGGGCAAAAAACTTTGCGAAGTACCGGTAGGTTTTAAGTGGTTCGTCGATGGCCTTCTTGATGGTTCATATGGATTTGGCGGTGAAGAAAGCAGTGGTGCATCGTTCCTTCGAAAAGACGGAACAGTTTGGACAACTGACAAAGATGGGATAATTATGGACCTCCTGGCTGCTGAAATCACGGCAAAGATGAGATGTGACCCCGGGGAGTTATACAAAGAGTTAGAAGAAAAGTTTGGAAAATCGGTTTACGAACGCATTGATACACCCGCGACAAAAGAACAAAAGACCGCGCTATCAAAATTATCACCTGGTCAGGTCTCCGAGGAGAAGTTGGCCGGTGAAAAAATCATTGCCAAACTTACTCATGCTCCGGGCAATAATGCTCCTATTGGCGGACTTAAGGTTGTTACTCAAAACGGCTGGTTCGCGGCCAGGCCATCCGGCACTGAAGACATAAACAAAATATACGCCGAAAGTTTTCTTGGAGAAGATCACCTTAAAAAAATTCAGGAAGATGCAGTTAATATCATACAGTCCGCACAGAATTAAAATCAACGGTCTCTTGCCCAAATAAATTATTTGTGACCCTGACCTTGCCGAAGGGTATTAGGATTTATGAATCCGCTTTGGGCAACATCCCGCCAAGGTTTGACCTCATTGTCGCAATTTATAATAATAGCTTCTTGCTTTTAATGTATTAACTATTTTTCAGATATGGATATTTTTTTAGAATCTTTTTTAGACTTCTTAAGTCTAATTTATATTAATATTTTTACGGTATTGGCATAAAATGCTGGTTAAGCATTCTATTTAAAGGAGGAAATTTAGTGGCAAAACCAAAAAGACATGTTTTAGTATGTATGAATTCAAGACCGCCGGGACACCCGAGAGGTTCTTGTGGCTCTGTTGGAGCCAATGATGTTTTATTTAGGTTTCAGCAAGAATTTGAAACCAAAAATCTTTTCGATAAAGCCTTAATAAGTGGATCTACTTGTTTAGGCCCGTGTAGTTTAGGAGCTATGGTCGTAGTCTATCCGGATGGCACCTGGTACAACAAAGTAACTCCGGAGGATGTTCCTGAAATAATAGAAAAACACATTATAAGTGATCAGCCTGTGGACCGTCTTCTTTTGCCTGAAGAAGCATGGGCTTAGTAGAGGGCGTGAGATGATCGTTGTTGCCAATAGAATCAGTGTCGCAAAAGGATTTGAGAAGGCCTTCGAGGAAAGATTTAAGAATCGCGCGCGGAAAGTGGATCACATGCCGGGTTTTATTAGAAATGAGGTTTTAAGACCCCTTGAGTCTGAGCATTACGTCATTCTAACATACTGGAAGAGCAAAAAAGCCTTTACGTCCTGGACAAAAAGTAAAGAATTTAAAGAAGCACACAAAAATAAACCCCTCCCTGACATGTTCTCAGCTCCAAATGTTTTTGAAATGCACGATATCATAGAGTACTCGGAAAAGAAATAAAGCAAAAACGTAATTTTAATTAAATATGATTTCATTGTATCCACTTAATACTGAAGATTCATTGCGGTAAGCCGCAGTGAATCTTCACAATTTTATCATGATGGTAAAATTGGATGGCTTTAAAAAAGCCGCCCGAAGGGTTGAGACCATGGATGGTCGAAATCAATGGATAATATAATTTTTTAAAGTTCGCTCTCTAACCCCGCCACAATAAGCGGGGTATGCGTTCGCTAAACACTTTCATCAAGCATTTCTTTTAATCTCTTTTCATATTTAGAAGCCTCTTCATCTCTTCCATGCTTCCTGCATCCGTCTATGTAAATTATGCACTTCTTCTGCAACTCTTTCTTGGCAAGGATGCTTTGATCTTTGTTAAGTTTGCCGGTTTCAAGTAATTTAATAATTGCTTGGATTCTGAACCGATCCGGCATGGGTATTTTTCGCGATAATTGATCCGGTCTCCCTCCATCTTTGACAGTTAATTCTTCATCTAACAAATGCACAGGATATTTAGAAGTAATTCTAAGCCACAGATCATAATCTTCACATACTGGAATATTTTCGTCAAATAAGCCAACCTCATTAAATAAAGATTTCCTTATCATTACTGTAGACATGCTTATGGAACACATATCCAGACTTTTTTTAAACAAATTCCCGAAACATTTCCTGTGTTTTTTTTTCTGATTCAGAATTTTGCCCCTGCGATACCATAACTCCTGTGTATGGGAAATAAGGCAGGAAGTACTTTCCATAAACTTTACTTGTTTTTCAAGTTTCTTTTCTTTCCAGCAATCATCGGAATCGAGAAATGCTATTAAATCTCCTTTTGATTCGATAACTCCTTTGTTCCTTGCAGCGCTAACTCCCCTATTTTCCTGATGAAAATAACGAAAGCGGGGGTCAAAGAAGGATTCGATTAATTTCCTTGTCTCATCATCAGAACCGTCATCCACAACGATAAGCTCAAAATCTCTTAAAGATTGCTTGAAAACCGATTTAGCCGCCCTATCAAGAAAAGAATACCGGTTATAGGTAGGAATAATAACGCTTATCATGTCTAAAATTTTAAGAGTAAAATAAATTCTTATCCGTGTAATTCAAGAGCAAATTTGCCGAGTTTTTAATAAGATGATACTATAACCATATTATGGATAAGCTTACCCTGAAATATGGCAAAACCAGTGTATCATTTAGTATTAAAAATAAATATTACGAAATACTTAAATCCGCTAAAATCGAACCGGCATCTGATCCTGAACAATATTTAGCGAGTGTCATTGATAAACCTTTAGGATGTCCCCCCTTAGATCAGATCTTTTTTGCTGATGACCGGATTTTAATTGTTGTTTCAGATATTACCCGCTCCACGGGCGCAGAATTTTTTTTACCCATCCTGCTCCAACGCTTAAATAAAATCGGAATCCTTGATGACCAGATTTCCATCCTCTTTGCGTTAGGAATCCATAGAGGACTAACAAGCATAGAAAGAAAAACTATAGTTGGAGACGAAGTTGCTCGAAGAATAGAAATGCTTGACCACGATCCGGATAATCGTGATGAAATGGAATACATCGGTGAAACTCTCAGGGGCACCCCTCTCCTGATAAACCGAAATGTTTTGAAAGCGGATGGAATAATCCTTACGGGAAACATTACTTTTCATTATTTAGCCGGTTTTGGAGGGGGAGGAAAATCTTTATTGCCGGGCGTCGCTGCAAGGGAATCATGTATGGCCTTTCACAAGCTAATTCTTAAGTCAGCAGGCTATGGAACAAAGTCTAAAACCTATGCCGGCCAAATGGAAAATAATCCCATGCATGAGGATATTTTGGAAACCGTAAATAAGCTCTCTCCTGATTTTCTCATTAACACTATTACTAATTCTTCAGGTGAAATCATTCATGCAGCGGCCGGTGAATTAAAGGAGGCACACAACAAAGGGTGCAATTTTTTCATGAATCACTGTAGTGTGCATATCAGAGAAAAAGCCGATCTTGTAATTGTCTCCTGTGGCGGGTCCCCGAGAGATATAAATTTTATTCAAACCCATAAATCTATTGAACACGCGTTTCAAGCTGTTAAAGAAGGCGGGGTGATGATTGTTTTAGCTGAATGTGCTGAGGGATTTGGGAACGCTACTTTCCTCAACTGGTTTCAGCATACGGAAAGAGAAAGTTTTTTACAAAATCTTCATACGGCATTTGAGATTAATGGGCAAACCGCTTTTTCAACTTACTTGAAGGCAAAAGCAGTCAAAATAATACTGGTTTCATCTTTAGCAAAAGAGGATATTATTAGTATGAATTTAATCCCGGCTGCAAATATTCAAGAAGCTTTATCCAAAAGTGAAGACTTCTTAGATGGAAACGATTTTACATATATCATCCCTGACGGCGCCCACACACTTCCAATTTATAAATCCAAATAAAAAAAGGATTGCCATAAAGCGTTCGGTTTACAGAGAAGAAGATCATTAGCATTTTTTCAATGCTCGGAAACCTGTGACTAATGAAAACGACCCTCTTTTTCCCTTTCTCCTTCTATTTTTCAAATTTTAATAATCTTATTGAATTAAGCGTTTGTACATACCGAGACCGGCTAAAAGGAATACTGCGAAAAGAAACATTGAAAAAGTTGCCACAGAAGATAATTCAGAATTTTTTACGACAACAAATGTAATAAAAAGATAACCATAAAGAAATGCATAGGATAGAACCGAAATAATAATGAGTCTCCATTCTCTATAAATAGATAATAGCCCTAACACAATGCAGAAAGACACCACAGCAGGATGGCTTAATAGGGTCAACAAGTCCATATCCCGCAAAAAGTTTTGAACATCATCTATATTAAAGTTATTATAAAATTCTATTATTTTATCTTTCATTTATTTTGATAAACCCGGGCTCAAAGTTAGTAATAAAATACCCCTTTATCAGCTTTGTTTTTAATAATTTTTCCGCATAGAACTTTGCCTCTTTTCTGGTTTTAAATTCTCCAACACGAATCCGATACCATGCGGATTTTTCACTGGTTTTAGTATAATAAGCCTTTTCGCCTTTTGCAGACAAGTCGTTAATAACCTTTTCTGCTTTTTCTAATGTCTTAAACGCCGCCACTTGAATGGAATAAGGGAGCTTTGATTCGTACATGGTATAATTCGGGTTCATATTTAAAAGGTTTAAAGAAGGTTTTAAATTTTTTCTCCCTTGCAATACTGCCATAACCACTAACAAAATTGCTACCAAACCTATAATCGAGAAAGTTATAGAAGAGCGCTTTTTTATCCGACCTGCGTTAAAAAGTCTAACTGTTTGGAATTTCAGAATGCTGGTTTTAAAAGAAATTTTGGTGGTTTTGATTATATCAAGCATTTGTTGGAACAGGCCGGACATCTTTTCTTTAATAAATTCTTTTTGAGTAGAAAATACGTCTTCTTTTTCCAACCGATCTTTTGAAATGCGTTCTTCAAGTTGTTTTCTTATTTTTTCTGATATTCCTTCATAAGTTTTATATATTTTTTGTGAAAGATCATCTGTGCACTCTTTCTCTTTCCGGTCGAGTGACAGTTTTATGATTGCTTCTATTACAGGTTCACTCTGGTTTGAATATTCTGAAAAAGCCGTTAAGTAAACTTCAGCGGCAAAATCATCCTCTCTTTGCAGTTCGATCAGTTTGAAAATAAGAAAATCTACCGCTTTCTCCTTTGATGATGTATTTAATTTAATTGCTTTGGAAAATATTTCTTGTGAATTAAAATCAAAGACATTATTTTTAATATAATATTTAGAAAGTATTTCAATAGCCTTCCGGTTGTCCAGGGAATGTTTAAAGATATGAAAGCTTATTCTAAATTCATTTTTAGATAAATTTTCTTTTTCATTGTATATATCAAGCAACATATTTTGAAGGTTCCCGTCGTCTGGATGTCGCAAAATCGCTTCTTCATACACTTCCTGGGCTGCCATGGATCGGGCATGTAAACCGAGAAAGAGTTTTGAATACTCTTGATATATCTGTTTTAATAATTTTTCGGTGGTGGTTGGAAAAAAATAAAAGGAAGAGGCAAACCGTAAAAGTCTTTCAAACCGTTTCATAGCTTTGCTTGAATCAAGGGACAGATCATATCCACCTGCTCTAATCAAAAAACCGTTAAATCTTAATTTCCCTACGTAACTCAAAACCACAGATGGGGTTAAAAAAGACAATATTGCAATAATAAACCATAAGATGAAGTTATATTTTTCCCCGCCTACTTGCTCGTATAAAATATACATGGAAGAATAACTTGCAACAAGAAAGACAAAGAAAGCTAAAGCCAGTCTGACAGTTAGATATTTTAAAAAGTTTGCTATCATATTATTAACGATTAATCTTTTCGACGCAGAGAGCGCAAGAATCGGATAGAAAAAACTTTTCCTTTTGCGGTTTCCGCTCCTAAATTATTCAGCAGTCTCTTTTTCCAGTTCCAGAAGTAATTGATTAAGTGAAGTTCCTTTTAATAAAGCTACTTGAATTTTTTCAGCTGAGTTACTGCTTTCAGATAGAAGATACCCGGTTTTCGGATCAACTTCTGCAAACTCAATATTATCCGGAACAGGGAAATCTTTAACCGGTTCATCTTTCATTGCCTCTTTCATAAAATTCACCCAGATCGGAATCCCCCCCTGGCTGCCGGTAATTCTACGCCCCTTTTTGTTTTGCATTGATGTCGCGTCATCATACCCCACCCAGACTGAAGTTGAAAGAGTGGGTGTAAAGCCCGTAAACCATGCGTCTTTAAAGTCATTGGTGGTTCCTGTTTTCCCGGCTGCCGGTCGATTAAAGCCCATTCTCCTAATCCTTCTGGCAGTACCATCATCTACAACCCCTTTCATCATATCTACCATTAAATAAACAAGTTGGGGGTCAAAAACCTGGTCATATGTCGGAAATTTTTCTTCCAGTATATTTCTGCGAGAATCTTCAATCCTTTTGATCGCAAAAGGTTCTGCATATACCCCTCCGGAGGCAAAGACAGTAAAGGCGGAAGCCATTTCTAACGGTGAAACAGGTGATGTCCCGAGAGCCAGAGACATATTTTTTTCCAAATGACTTTTAATACCAAATTTCTTGACATTCTCAATAACCGTCTCCACGCCAACCTGGTCAATAAGCTTTGCTGAAATCACATTAATCGAATCCATAAGTGCCTTTTTCAGAACAATGCTGCCGGTAAATTTGTTATTAAAATTTATCGGTTCCCAATCTTGCGAACCGCGAATTTTAAAAATTACAGGTTCATCTTTTACAACTGTTGCGGGTGAATAATTCAGTTTCTGTAGAGTAGTAAAATAAACAAAAGGTTTAAATCCGGAACCAGGCTGGCGATTGTTAGAAACAGCACGGTTATACTGGCTCAAGGAAATGTCTTTTCCACCAACCATCACTTGAATGGCTCCTGTTCCCGGAGCAACTGCAACCAAAGCTCCCTGCAAGGATTTCTGTTTTTCTGTTTTACCATCTATATTTTTTTGTTTTTCACCAGGAGCTAATAGTTTATCCAGATATTCAAGATGATCACGCGTGACCTTTTGAGCCACTCTTTGTAATCTGTCATCAAGAGTAGTGAATATTTTTAGGCCTCCATAATATAAAAGTTCCTTCCCGTATCTTTTTTCAATATCTTCTATGACATAATTTATAAAATAAGAATTTTGTTTGGAAATTTCATTTGGTTTTCGAAAAACTATAGGAAACGCAAGAGCGGCATCCATTTCCTCTTTCCCTATAAAGCCTACTTTCAGCATTCGAGAAAGCACCTTCTCTTGTCTTTCGAAAGCAAGGTCCTCCCGGCGGTATGGATTATATTTGGAAGGATAATTCGGTAGACCCGCCAACAGAGTTGCTTCTGCCAGGTTTAACTCATCAGCATGTTTCCCGAAAAATGTTTGTGCGGCATCTTCTATACCGTAAGCCCCTGCACCAAAATAAATCTGGTTGCAATAAGCTTCAATAATCTCATCTTTCGTAAAAGAAGATTCGAATTGCAAAGCTACCAGTATTTCGTAAATCTTACGTTTCCAGGTTTTTTTAAAAGAGAAGAAAAGATTTTTTGCTAACTGTTGCGAAATGGAGCTTCCACCCTGTACTATCTTTCTTGCTTTTAAATTATTAATTATGGCCCTTATTATTCCTCGCTTGTTAATTCCTGAATGCTCGTAAAACTGGCTGTCTTCCGTAGCAATAACAGCCTGAATAAAATGAAGAGATATTTTCTCTAATGGAATTCTGCTCCGGCCTCCAAGTTTAGTGATGAGATTACCTTTGTCAGAAAAAATTTCTGTAGGAAGACTGAGATTAATTATTCCAAGACTTTTTGGAATTTGCGGAATTTCAGAGGAAAATTGAAGAAAAAAAATAAAGAGAACAATGGATCCTACTATCGATAAAAAAAGCAGTAGTTGAAAAAATGCTTTAAACAGGTGCTTTGTAATAGTCGCCTCTTGAAAGTATTTTAAGATTACAATTACAAATAGTCAGTCAAGTCGTCCTGCAAAAAACCATCTGCTGACACCAATTCTTCACCAGAAAGATGTTGGATAAGATTTGATATAAGAAAATCGTCTACATAAACTATCACAACTTCTTTTTTATTCAAGGTATGAATTTCAAATCCGATTTTAACGAGGTTATCCTCCGAAATTTCAGATATCCCTACCCTTTTAAGACGGTTTCCCCAGTGCAAGAAATTGAAAGGGTCATAAATAATCTTGTCCCGCGCACTCTGTCTCATTTTATAAATGGCGTCCATAAATTCACTGACGTCATAAATTCTGCTACTCAGTTCTTCAAGGTTTTCCAGCGAAGTTGGGATTGTTTTACCAAAATTTTCCAGATAATTTCCGTCCTTTTCTGAAATCAAAATACTTTTCAGAACTCCAAACTGGCCATCTACCATTACGATTTCAATCCCCGTTTGCTTTTGAAATACAAAAGTCTTAATCCAATCGGAACGATGAAAATAATTAATTAGGTTATAGGGATCAATAATTTTATTTGCTATAGTTGATGGAAGACTGCTGTATATTTTTACAAACTGTTCTTTTGTTAATCGAATCAAACGGTCTGTTTTTAGAAATTCAAACAGTTCACTAAAATTTTCTAACGTTTCAATTCTTTTTCGCTTTTCTTCTTTCTCAACAATAAGCTCGTTTAATTGTCCCATGGCCGTAACACTTTGCCGTTCAACATTCCACATTCGACCGAGTTTTTGTCTTTTGTGATTATTCCATTTCAGGAAATCCCCTGTCATTTTTTCCGTAAAGTCGAATTTAATTTCAAATAGAACAATGAGAGCGATGAAAGAAATGATAATAAGAGAGTTCAGGTTAAAAACCTGATAAATCCAGACAGAAGGCCTTTTATCAGGGATTATAGAGGAAGGTAAATCCATCATATTGCCTTAAAAAATCTGGCGCATGTACCATGTGGAGCAATTTTGATTTCAACTTGATTGCAGCATTTCGGGCAATTACCAGAATAAGCAGTTTTCTTTTTATTCATATAAATTCTTTGGTAAACATTACAGCACTCAAATAACATACCTATGTATTTTTTACCCCGCAACTTGTTAACCATTTAATTGCTATCTAATGAATCACTCTATTGCTGAACAGTACCAAAAAAATCACAAATTCCAATCGTCAAATTGCAAATCATTTCCAGGTTTCAATAACTAAACAACCCAAACTTTTCCCCGTTTCTCCGTTTTAGTCATTGCAATTTCGATAATCAAAATTTATTTGTTATTTTGGGTTTGGTAATTGTTATTTTATTTTTTAGTCGCCTACAATTTGAATTAAAATACTCCTGGATCTCGGTCGATTGTCAAAATCCAGAATAACGATCTGCTGCCACGTGCCCAATTTCAAATCACCTTTGTTAAAAGGCACCGACAGAGAAGCTCCTAATAAAGCTGCCCGGACATGGGAATATCCATTGCCGTCTCCCCAGCGGGAATCATGGT
>CAYMVZ010000065.1:0-14139 GCA_964394335.1 uncultured Nitrospinota bacterium
GTTTTATCACAATACTAATTTTAAGGGTGGATCAGTTTTTCGGGGTAGGGTCACTGATGAAACCGATGATTCTGACGACACTGAGAGCGATGATGAGTCTGATGATGACTCTGATGACAATGATTCGGATAGTGAAGAAGATAGCAAATCAAAAAAATCTCGCCAAGATCAGAAATGTGTCTGCCGGAAGCAATGCGGATATCACCGGATTTGACCTGCAAGAAGAAGAAACTCAGTTAAGCATGCTTGGAGATGACGCGGACATTAAATCTAACCGAATGGCCCAGATAGACGTTACTATTATCCAAACAGAAGAAAAGATAACAACCTCTAAAGGAGTCAATTTGCTGAATAACCTGGAAATGACTTTTGAGGCGGCAGGAAAACAAGCAGAAGCCCGTGCGACGGCAACCGCAAAAAACTGGACGTCTACGATCACAGCAACATTAGCTATACCACAAATCCGCTATTCCATGAATATTCTTAACGCCGCGGGTGATAAATCGGATATCCTGGCAAGACCGTCTCTGCTTGCTTTAGACGGCAAGGCTTCCAATTTCTCGTTCGGCGAAAAGGAATTCTTTACCGTACGTGGTCAGGAATCCGGAGCCCTGGAAAAGGTGACCGCAGGGCTTCAAATATCGGTAAAACCTCAATTTCTATCTAATAACTTAATTCGTATTGCTGTTAAAGCGGAGCGCAGTGGCTTCCAACCGTCTGCTGCACTTCTCGGAACCTTCCAGGAGGCCATAAAAACCAAAAATACAAAGTTTACAGCAAACTCAGTTATGCGTTTTGACCAGACCCTGATCCTTTCAGGATTTAACGAAAGAACCAACTCACGAGACAAATCCGGTGTGCCCTTTCTTCAGAACATCCCGGGTATCCAGTACTTTTTTTCAGAGGCTAATACAAGCGAAATACAGACTTCAATTTTGATTCTTCTAACCCTTAGAAAACCAACTTATGCCTATACAGACGGAACACCAATACCCGCGTTTCCACCGGACAAAGGTCCCGGAGGGGACGAGTCTGATGATGAAGATGAGAATGGAAGTGATGACAACAGCAGTAACGATAGCGATGATTCAGGAAAAGGAAAAGACAGGGGGAAAGCAAAACCAGCGGCAGCGTCTGCCTCGCCGGATGAGCAACCCAACCTGAACCAGTGGACCATTGAGGCAGCGGACCTTTTTTCTCCTGTTTCAACGGTGGATGTGGTTATGGAGGGTCTGCATCGCTCCAACGCTTTTTTCCGTCAGTTCCGTACAGGTGACATCCATATGGAAGAATGGGACTCCAGTCCTTCCATAGCAAACACTCTTAAACATGCCCTTGGATTCCTCTACTACTAAGAAAAGATACATTTTTGCAAATTAATGTAATGTGCAGAGAATGTCTTATGCACTAAAGGACTGTCCGCAGCCACATCCACCTGTTGCGTTAGGGTTGTTAAAGACAAATGTGCTCCCTTCAAGCCCCTCAACGTAGTCCAGGTTCAATCCACTGAGTAAAGGAACAGAATGCTTGTCCACAAGAATAGTCACACCGTTAGAATTGATTTTGGTGCAATCTTGAGAGTCCGCATCAAACTCCATTTTATATTGATTACCATTGCATCCACCATTTACTACGGAAATACGTAAAAATTTTTCCTCTGCATTCATATTACTCTGAACTTTTTTAATTTGCTCCGCTGCATTCTGTGTCACTGTCAGCATAAAATTCTCCTTTTTAAATGATAACAATTTTTGATCTGTTTAAATGAGTAACATTTAAGCAATAACTTAAAAAACACCTCCTTCCATTTCCATTTAAATGATTGAATTAACTCTTAATAAGCAAAGCTTTCCGGCAATTTAGATAATAATAATCAACATCAATAGTTAGACTGCTGAAGTTTCAATTCGATTCAGAAAATTGAAGCTTATTGTAGCAGGTTAAACCGGACTTCGCTGTTCGTCGTAATCCATTGAAAATACAGGAAGTAAAGAACCCCGCACTTCTCGACGGGGTATCCAGGGTTGTTTTTTCATGAAAAGTTTCCACTGCCACGCCCCTCAATAAACAGACCTTATAAATCAATTGCTTTCAAGGATTATTATAGAGATTTTGGGTGATTTGCCTACTGAATTGCGAAAGACGCGTTAGGATTCCTATTAATAATGCGGAAGCTGAGAAGTGTAGATATTACGCAAGTGATGAAACATCTCTATTCTCTCAGGCAGTCTAAAATCAGGATAGGTCCAATCAAATACTCTGTAAGACTCTCTTTTAAAATAATAGGTCATTTCCGCGTAAATACCGGAATTGAGATAGGGACGGTGGGAGTAACCTTTAGTGGTGGCAAGCACTACATTTTCTTCAGACAAGTAACCGGGGTCTATATTTACGGTTCTGTCTCCTGTATCCTCATGGCTGAGTTCTTTTTCTATTTCATTGGTTTTATTTTTTGTATCAGGCAGGCTGTTAGGTGGGATTAATTTGGAAAAAGAAATAAATTTCCGTTTTAAATCTTTTCCCATCTCCTGTTCATAGTACCCGGTATAATCAAACGGACAAATTTCACTTTCAAAATCCATTTCGCCAAATATCTTAACCAGTTTTTCCCGGGCTGAAAGTAGAATTTCTTTTTCTTTGAATATTAGGCCTGAAAATAATTTTACCGGTTTTGGTTCCCTCAGCACTCCCATCAATATGCGATATTAAAAGACTTAAATTCGCCTTTGAATTCTTCCCTGTTTAGTTCCACATTTTTGACGTCAGCTCCGGGTGGTCCTTTATGGCACCATTGAATAAACCGGTCTATATTATCTTTTTTCCCTTCAGCTGCAATTTCCACTGTCTCATCCATCCTGTTCCGGACCCAGCCGCAAACTCCCAAGCGATCCGCTTCTGATTTTGTGTTGGCCCTGAAAAACACTCCCTGCACAATCCCGGATACAATAACATGAACTCTGATATCAGGATTCGGACTTTTGTCCGTCTCATTCACCGTTTGTTTCATCCCTTTTTTTCTCGAACACTTTTCCCGCGTAAATGCCGACTTCATATAATATGATCAAAGGCATGGCCATAAATACCTGGGTAATAACGTCCGGCGGCGTCAACATGGCTCCTAAAACAAAAAATGATAGGAAGGCATATTTTCTATAATGAACAAGCTGGCGTGTTGTTATAAGTTCTACTTTGCAGGCAAAAGCTATGAGCAAAGGCATCTCAAAGACCGCTCCAAATGCGAGCATCAGTTTAAGACAAAATGAAAGATAATTAGCGATAGTGATGTTTGGCGTCCAGTATTCGGCTCCAAAAAAGAGAAGAAACTTTAACCCAATCGGTAAAATCGCATAGTAAGCAAAAAAGACTCCGAAAAGAAAAAAAATAGTCCCTAAGAAAACCAGCGGAATAGTATATTTTTTTTCCTTTTCTTTCAAACCGGGAGAAACGAATGCCCAGACATGATAAAGAATAACAGGGAAGGAAAAAATAATTCCAGCAAAAATACTAACTTTCATGGCAACAAAGAAACCTTCTGTGGGAGAGATAAAACTCATTTTACTAAATGCTTTTGGGAGGGGGTTTTCAAGAAATCTAATGAGATGTCCCCTGCCTATAAAGCCGAAGGCAGAAAGGACCATCACGGTCGATACCACAATAACCAGGCGGTTCCTTAACTCTACTAAATGTTCAGTAAACGGTATTTTAGTCTCAAAATCAACGCGCTTCATTCTTTTTCGGCTTCACCTTCTCTACCCGACTGATTATAGCTTTTCTTTTCCTCTTTTGGTCTCTCTTGATTTTCATCGGATTCAAGAGGGTCATCTATATTTATATTAGTAGCATCATCAACCGTTTTTTGGATATCCTCCACATCATCCTCAATGGATTTTTGCATTTCACGAAAGGCTCTCATGAATTCCACATACCCTTTCCCGAGAGACTTCGCCAGTTCAGGCAAATTTTTGGGCCCTATAACAACAAGGGCGATTCCCAAAATTATAATAATTTCTGTAAAACCGATTCCAAACATAAGAACAACACTATAACAAAGAGGGTTTTGAACGGCAAGGAATATTATAATTCGCTTGGATCAAGGCCAATGTCTACAATACTGCAGGCAAGGTAAAGGTTTAACCCCAGTTCCTCAGCTTTTCTCACTACAACATTGTTTTCAGAGCCCGGATTAAAAAAAATTTCCTTTGCTCTTTTTTTTGCTATATCGTTAAGAACAGTGATGGTGCGTTCAGGAGGAAGATATATAGTAATCCGATCCAGATCACCCGGTATATCGAGCACTGATTTATAAGCGGGAATCCCTTCTATTTCAGGGCAGTTTGGATTAACCGGATAAACTGTATCACTATGTTTGATATAAGCACGGACTGCTTTATTCCCAAATTTTCCCCTGTCTTGGGAAGCTCCGATCACAGCTACTTTCATTTCAATTTTCCTCCATACTAATGTAGAGTTTAGCAGCATTTTTACACGGGTTCTATATATATTTTAAAGAGACCTATCACAAATTATTAATATTGCTATTTATAATTTTTTCTTTTATGTTTACAATATTACTATGAGAGTAAATTTTATGTTTCGAATACTCTGCAAATCGCTTTTATTCGCAATTATCTCTTTTTCCTTTCTATCTTTCTTATTGCTTGGCAACCCCTCCAATGTACAGTCTATTCAAATATTTGACGAAAATGCCGAAATTGCCTTAGGCAAAAAATCTGACAAGGGAATTATAGAAATGTACGGGCTTTATGACGATAAAGTGCTGCAGGATTATGTGAATGAGGTAGGACAGAAACTGGTTGATACGCTCGACGAACCCACATTCCAATTTCATTTTAAAGTAGTGGAAAGTTCGGAAATTAACGCATTTGCCTTACCGGGTGGTTATATATATGTTACTCATGGAATCCTGGCCTCCCTTAATAGCGAAGCGGAATTAGCAGGCATCCTGGGACATGAGATCGGGCATGTCATCGCCCATCACGGAGTAAAGCAGTTAACCAAATCCCTTGGTCTTACTCTTCTCTCTCTCGGGGGCGTGGTTGCCAATCCAAAAGAAGGGGGCAAGTGGCTCATGGTAAGCCAGTCAATTTTTAATCAAATCCTCCTGGGGTACGGGAGGGAAGCAGAACTGGAAGCAGATACTTTAGGGCTTATTAACTCATATCAAACCGGCTATGACCCCATACAAATGACCAAATTTCTCCGGGGCTTGAAATTTAAAGAGATGATCTCCGGTCAGACCTATCATAGTTTTCAGGCTACGCATCCGGATACTCGAGACAGAATCATCAGGGCAGAGGATATGGCCAATTCGCTGGTCAGGAACAACAAAAAGGTTGAACTTTTTAGAGAAAACTATCTTTCCCATATCGCAGGGCTAAAATATGGTGGAAAACGAAACGTGAGGGACAAAAGGCTGTACCGGAAAAAAGAATTTATTGATCTGTATCGTGTAAAAGAGGGGGATACTTTTGATTCCATAGCAGAACAGCAATTGGGTGAGAAAAAAAGAGCGATGGATATAGCTGTTCTGAACAATCGCAGCCTAAAAGAGCAACTTAAGCCTGGAGAGATAATAAAGCTCGTTCGGGAAAGATCATGAGAAGGAATGCTGGAGAAAATATTAAAGTTTGATAGAGATCTTTTTTTAATTCTCAATAACAGCCTTGAAAGCGGTTTTAATGATTTGTTCCTTGGAGGGTTGACTTTAGCCGGTTATCTTCATGTTTTGCTACCGGCCGCGCTTTTTTACTTATACGCAATCGATAAGAAAAATTTCAGGAGAAATTGCATAATCCTCGTTGCCGCCGTCTTATTGGGAGGTCTGGTTGTTCAAATATTAAAGCAAATTGTGGCCAGGCCCCGTCCTCTCAAAGAAATGGAACCTCTGATTTTGTCCGGAAAAGTCAGGGTACACAACCTTTTTTATGCATACAGGGAAAGCTCTTTTCCCTCGGGTCATACACAGGCGGCATTTGGCGCGGCAACAGCCTTGATTTGCATTTATCGAAAACACGCGCTTTATTTAATATTAATTGCCTTTTTGATGGGGGTGTCCAGAATATACGTTGGCGTCCACTTTCCCCTGGACGTAATCTTCGGAGCGATACTCGGCGTCATCTCATCATTCGCGGTCTTCAAATTAGCCGCAAGATGCCTCAAGTAAAACTGTCTTTCTCAATTCCACCGCATTATAATTTTTTCAAGCTCCAAACTACCTTGCCCAAAATCGGACTATCTTTTCTTGATTTTTCCATATCGTAAGTGTAGCTTGGGAATTTATTTCTATTTGGATTGTCAGGGCTCATCTGTATAAAATTGTCCTGTATGAAAGCTCTCCCGAATTTGACCTCATTTTTCTGTTTAAATATGTAAATACTGTTGTGTGATTCTTGAGTGTCGCTCAAATCTACGGCAACTAAACTTCCATCCGGCAAGGTCGACGCCATAGAGTCTCCCTTAATTTTAAAGGAAACAAAGTCCCCATCTTTGGGGAGTAAATTTTTAGGCACAAGAGTATATTCACCGCTTTTGACTTTGCTGTTGCCCTTATAGTAAATTAAAGAATCAAACTGTACTATAGGGATAGGGAGAAGATCTCCTGAAATAGATTTGTTTGCGATATCAACCGATCTACGCTTATCCGGATGTATAATCTCAATAGCTGTTTTTTTAGTTAATTCGAAAAAATGATGTTTAATCTTTGGGTTCTTTGAAAGAAAAAGGCGCAACAATCCTTCTGCCGGATCCAGCCCCAAACGTAAACAAATATTTTCCACAAGATGTTCACTGATCCCGAACCGTTTTCCCGAACAGATTCTTGAAAGAACGGCCTGGTCAATTCCCAAATCATCGGCCGCGTCACTCCGTGTGCGATATTTCTTGTCTATTACCGGCCTTACATGGTCGGCCAAATAGGAACTGAAGTTTTCCATAAAACTCCTTCCCTCAAAAAATTGGATCAATTAATAATTTTTACTTTTATAGTTTTTTAACATTAAATATTATAAGAGTCAAATAGTATTCGCAATTAATTTGATTTTAATTTTTTAATGTAATATAGTTGGATAAATCCCGTTAGAATTTCTCACAGGGGATATTCTCTTGTGCAAAGAAGTTGAAAATATTTCTTGTACACGGTCCCCGGACTTCCGCAAGGGGCATTCTAACAGGGTAAAAATATGGTGGGCGTAGCTCAGTTGGTAGAGTGCTGGATTGTGGCTCCAGTTGCCGCGGGTTCAAATCCCGTCGCTCACCCCACATTTTATCCCGCGTTTTTCTCTCAGAAAAGCATTACATACATTTTATGATTAAAACAAACGCAATTCTAATTTTACCTGAGAACATCACTAATAAAATAGCGGCTGGAGAGGTTATTGAAAGACCGGCTTCCATAGTAAAAGAACTGCTGGAAAATTCTATTGACGCTTTATCCACCCAAATAACGGTTTCCATTAAAAATAGCGGTAAGAGCGTAATCAAAATTTTAGATAACGGAATAGGGATGATGCGCGATGACGCTCTTCTCTCTTTAGAACGTCATGCAACCAGCAAAATATCTTCAATAGAAGATCTCGGTACTATTGAAACTCTTGGGTTTCGCGGGGAAGCCCTTTCCAGTATCGCGTCTATAGCCCGGCTCAATATAATTTCTAAAACCAAAGATGACGAGACCGGCACACAGATTTTTATTGAAGGAGGGAAAACACGGGATGTGAAACAAATAGCCGCTCCCACGGGCACGTCCGTGGAAGTCAACCAGATATTTTTCAATACTCCTGCCCGGAAAAAATTTCTGAAAAGCGACATTACCGAAATGTCCTATATCAGCCAGATATTCAATACAATTTCTTTAGCGTATCCAAAAATCCAGTTCAGATTAATGAAGGATGATAAAGAGGCTGTTAATACTTCGGCATCAGGTGATATGGAGACCCGTATTGGAGACCTCTTTGGGAAAGATATTGTTAAAGATTTAATTCCCATCTCCAGGGAAGCAAATAAAATAAAATTGTCAGGTTACATTTCCAGACCTTCTTTCAGTCTCTCCGGAAGACGAAATCAATTTTTTTATGTTAATAATCGCTGTGTCAGGGATAAATCAGTCAATCACGCAATTTATGATGCCTACCGCACCCTTTTGCCCAACGGCCGCCATCCGGCTTTATTTTTGTTTTTAGATGTTTCTCCCTCAGTGGTAGACGTAAACGTCCATCCTGCAAAAGCTGAGGTTCGTTTTGCAAATCAGCGATTGGTGCATGATTTTATTTATCACGCAGTTTTTAAAACTCTCTCGCAATATAAAGAACAGCATTATAAAGATACTTTTCAAATTAATCATTCCACACCAGACACTGCAGATGATGCTCTAAAATCCGGACGGCAGGAAGCTACAGAAAAGTTTATAGATTCGACGTATTTTAATTTTTTCACCTGCAAAGACAAAAATTTAAAGCCATCGGCTATTCCGCAAACAGAGAGAAACATGGATTTTAATATGCCATCCCCCACCACACAAAACTACCACCGGTACTCAAACTGCGTGCCTGTAGGACAAATTGAAAATTCATTTATAGTACTGGAAAACTCCTCCAATATGATTCTGGTCGATCAACATACCGCTCATGAGAGAATATTGTTTGAAAAATTAGAAAAAGAATTTAAAGAATCTAAAATTGAAAGACAGAAGTTGCTCTTTCCGATTAGTGTGGAGCTTTCGCACGGTGAGTCTCTTTTGCTGGAAAACCATTTGGAAGAGGTCAATAAAACAGGCATGGAAGTCGAGTGTTTTGGAAAAAATACATTTCTGATAAGAGCGGTTCCGTCTATTTTAGAAGGGAAAGATTATTCGGCATTATTTCTGGAAATTGTTGAGATTCTCACAAAGGCAGAGAAGACAGAATATTTTGAACAGATTTTCACGGAGACTTTTAAAATTCTCGCGTGCCATGGAGCTATACGCGCTAATCAAAAGCTCAACCATGAAGAAATACAAAACTTGCTTTTGTCTCTGGATAAAACCGAACTACCATATACCTGTCCTCACGGACGCCCTATCTCTCTGGTTTTTAGTTTAAAAGATATTAAAAAGAAATTTTTGAGGATTTAATAAATGTTAGACAAAAATTTACCGGAATATTTAACTTACGACGATGTATTGCTTAAACCTGCCCGATCCGATGTCCAACCGAGAGATGTAATCATATCAACCAAACTCACCAGAAAAATAAAATTGAACACTCCCCTGGTTTCAGCTCCTATGGATACGGTCACTGAAGCGGCATTGGCCATTGCCCTTGCTCAGGAAGGAGGAATAGGAATCATACATAAAAATATGTCTATAAAATCTCAGGCGAAAGAGATTGATAAAGTAAAAAGATCGGCCAGCGGGATGATTGTCGACCCGATCACCATGCAACCCGATCAGAAGATCAACGAAGCCCTGGACGTGATGGAAAAATATAAAATTTCCGGAATTCCAATAACCAAAAACAACAAACTGGTCGGAATCTTAACGAACAGAGATCTCCGATTTGAAACAAACCTCGGTAAAAAAATATCTGACTTAATGACAAAAACAGGCCTGGTGACTGTGCCGGTCGGAACAACCCTGGAGCAGTCTAAAGAAATCCTTCATAAAAATAGAATAGAAAAACTTTTAGTGGTAGGTAAAAACAGATTACTAAAAGGGCTCATAACCATAAAAGATATAGAAAAAAGTATTAAATATCCCCTGGCCTCTAAAGACAAATTTGGGAGGTTGATGGTCGGAGCCGCAATCGGTGTTTCTTCAAAAGATATTGAAAGGGCGGAGGCCTTGATTAAATACGGAGTAGATGTGCTGGTTGTGGATAGCGCCCACGGCCATTCTGAAAGCGTTTTAAATACAGTTAAAATTTTAAAAAAGAAATTTCCTAAAATAGAAATTGTCGGTGGCAATGTTGCCACAAAGGAAGGAACCAGGGACTTGATTAAGGCTGGAGCCGATGCTGTAAAAGTAGGTATCGGGCCGGGATCTATCTGCACGACAAGAGTGGTTGCCGGAGTAGGAGTCCCCCAATTAACCGCGCTGGCAGACTGCGCCAGAGAGGCGGAAAAATTCAAGGTTCCCATTATTGCTGACGGAGGAATAAGGTATTCTGGAGATATTGCAAAAGCTATCGCGGCAGGCGCCAATACTGTGATGGTCGGAGGGCTTTTTGCGGGAACCGAAGAAAGTCCCGGAGAAAGAGTTCTTTATCAGGGAAGAAGCTACAAGGAATACCGGGGAATGGGTTCTATTGGCGCTATGCTGGAAGGAAGTAGTGACCGGTATTTCCAGGATAAATTTTTCTCGGAGACCAAGCTCGTGCCTGAAGGTGTGGAGGGAAGGATTCCCTATAAAGGCACTCTCTCTTTCTCGGTGCATCAATTACTGGGCGGATTGAAAAATGGAATGGGCTATTGCGGTTGTAAAACCATCACCGATCTGAGAAAAAAAGGGAAGTTTATCCGTATTACTGCATCGGGTCTTCGAGAAAGCCACATCCACGACGTCATCATCACCAAAGAAGCGCCGAACTACAAAATCGAATAAAGATGCCAAAGAGGCCTTTAGACATTACTATCTTCGGTGTTTTGTTCCTCATCGGCGGACCTGCCGAATTGTACAACATCATAAAAACCGGCTGGGCATACGAACCAAAATTTTTTGGCATCCAGGCAACCGGGATTGCAGCCCAGGTTGTGCTGATGTACCAACCCATTGCGCATATTGCCATCGGGTACGGTTTTTTAACGCTTCGAAAATGGTCATTCTATTTAGCGCTGTTTTATGCTGCCGACGTCCTGACCAGTTCCATTTCCAGTTTCATCATACATGGATACGGGATGATCAGAACCATTTTCATATCCCTGCTTACCCCTTACGTGATTTACCTCATCACAAGACGGAAATGCTTCGTGCGGTAATCTATTAAAATTTATTTTTATTAATGGCTGTGTTCAAATCATTTTTTATTTGTATATCTCAAGCTGATGGTTTCAGTTATCAGTTGGCAGTGACCAGTTGTCAGGGATCAGGACATCAAGAAACACACCTCGTCTCCTTTGCCCTGCTGAGCGTGGCTCCGGAGCTACACCTCCTTCGATATACTCAGGATAAGTCTCAAGACGGGATTTAATTAGAAAATCTACGTTCATCTTAGAATCATTTTAAAACATTTGACAGGATCACAGGATGAACAGGATAGTTAAAAATTAACAATTGATAATTGTTAATTTTTAATTAATCATTTTTTTATCCAGTCAATCTTGTTAATCCTGTCAAAATATTTTCTTGGTTGCGGCCCCCTGTCCGCTCTAAGAACTCCGCATACTCTGCGGGAAATGGACTGGTTAGTCTTCAGAATAAGAAGCGGAGAAGTTTTCGGTTTCTTTTATATTGACTCGAAAGACTTTCAAATTATCTCTATTGATCAGAGCGGATAGTTCATGAAAAAGCCACCTGGCAATGTTTTCCGAAGAAGGATTTATTTTGTCAAATGGCACAATTTTGTTAATATTTTCATGATCGAGATTGCTCAGTATGCTCTCTGAATGATCCTTTAGAATTTTATAATCGATTCCCAGTCCAATTTCATCTAATTTATCCGTTCTCACAAATACCTCTGCCGTCCAATTATGGCCATGAAGGTTTTCACATACACCGTTGTATCCAATTAGCTGATGAGCAGAACTGAATGATGTCTTTATACTTATTTCGTACATTTTTTTAGCTCTCGGCTGTCAGCAATCTGCTTTCAGCGACACCATATATAAATAATCGTTTATACTTATATTTTAATGCTGTTCATTTTATGTTACATTATAATAACGGAGAAATCATTATGATTTTAATGAAAAAAGTTCTAATTCTTCCCCTCATATTTTCATCATTTTATCTTTTTCCTGTTCACGTATCCGCGCAAGACAACATCCTGGTTCTAACCATCAACGGAGTTATAAACCCTGCTTCGGCCGAATACCTGGTTAAAGGAATCCAGCAAGCTACTAATAATAATGAAAAACTGGTAATTATTCAAATGGATACCCCCGGTGGACTCGATACTTCCATGCGAATTATAATCAAGGAAATCTTGAATTCCAAAGTTCCTGTTGCTGTTTATGTTGCTCCCGGCGGTTCACGCGCTGCCTCAGCCGGGACTTTTATTACCTACGCAGGCCATGTCGCGGCAATGGCCCCGGGAACGAATATCGGCGCTGCCCACCCTGTAAATTTAATGGGCGGAGGCAAAGGCGATGAACATATGATGGCAAAAGTAGAAAATGACGCCGTTGCTTATATTAAGTCCATTGCAGAGAAAAGAAAACGAAATGCCGTATGGGCGGAACTCGCTGTGAGAAAATCTGTTTCAATCTCAGAAACAGAAGCTAAAAACCTTGGGGTCATTGACCTCATTGCGAATGATATTGACGCCTTAATTATGGCCATAGATGGAAAAGAAGTGACTACTGAATCCGGGACAGTAAAACTTGACTTAAAGGGAGCAAGTTTAAAATATGAAGATATGAAACTCAGACAGAGAATACTCGATGCTCTGTCGAACCCGAATGTCGCTTACATCCTGATGCTCATGGGAATGGCCGGTCTCTATTTTGAACTCTCGAACCCCGGCCTCATCTTACCCGGTGTTGTAGGAGCGATTAGCCTGATCCTCGCTTTTTACGCCTTTCAAACGCTTCCGATAAATTACGCAGGCTTGCTTTTGATTCTATTCGGTATTATTTTATTTATAGCTGAAATTAAAGTCATCAGTTACGGCCTTTTAAGTGTGGGAGGTGTTATTTCTATGCTTTTGGGATCTTTAATGCTTATGGATACGAATGTGCCATATATGGGCCTATCCCTGAATGTGATTATTCCTACTGTCTTATTAATGGGAGCACTGGCAGCTCTTGTGGTGTATCTGGCAATCCGGTCGCATAAACAAAAAGTAGTTTCCGGTATGGAAGGTATGGTTGGAGAAACAGGTACTGCGGAAACCAACCTGAATCCGGTAGGAGAGGTATTCATGCACGGTGAACACTGGGTTGCTGAGATATCGTCATCGGATGGTGGTAAAATAAAAAAAGGGGAAAAAGTAGTCGTGGAAAACATTGTCGGTCTGAAATTAATAGTTAAAAAGCTGTAAAGCTAAAAGCTGTCAGGAGTCAGCTATCAGGTAAAACAAAGAACGCAGAGGAAAATTAAAAGCCATGATTTTTGCTAATTTTATAAAGTTTTTTTCTTCAAATACCGTTGGATCTTTAATGAATAAATATCTTCTATTTATTATTGTCTTCCTGTTTTCGTTTATGATCAATATCACCGTTTCAAGAGGTGAAACAGTGATAGACATTAAAACGAATGACATGGATGTTTATAATAATAAAACTAAAGTTTTTAGAAAATGGGATAAAAAAGGGTTAGGCATCACTAAAACGGAGAATAAACTTTTATCACTCTACCCTGAACAAATCACTAAAAAAAAAATCAAAAGTCTGCCGGTAGTTCAAGCTTCGGAAGTTAAAATCATTAGAAAAGTAACCGAGGGTAAGGTAAAGTTAGAACCTCCCGAAGTAAGCAAAAAGACATCAACACCTCTCGCGGACTCTATTTTAAATTTCTCCTTCAAACCAAGCATAGCTCAAATGGAAAAAAAACTTTTATTGCTCCACCCTGAACAAATCATTAAAAAAAAGGACATCAAAAGCCAGCCGGTAGTTCAGGCTTCGGAAGTTAAAATCATTAGAAATTTAGTCCAGAGTATGGTAAATTTTAAACCTTCCGAAGTAAGCAAAAAGAAATCAGCATCTGTCGCGGACTCTATATTAATTTCTTCCTTCAAACCAGTTAAGGCTAAGGAAAAGCTAAAAATAGCAGTACAGGAAGATAAAACATTGATTTATGGAAATAATTTTGAACGAGATTGTTATTTGAACAAAAAGGATTGCGGCTTTTCCATGTCTGAAGAAGTAAAGCAGTATAGCAAAAAAATATCACCCCAAAAAGAACGCGTAGATACCACAAGATTCCCCATTGACCTTAATTAGAAAAACATACGACTGGGTATTGCACTGGGCGGAAACCCCTTACGGCGC
>CAYMVZ010000066.1:0-13793 GCA_964394335.1 uncultured Nitrospinota bacterium
TCAAGCAGGAAATGTGCCTATTGTTGTGGCTATTAATAAAATTGACAAACCTAATATTAATATCGAAAAAATCAAAAAAGATCTGGCAGAACACAATTTGGCTCCTGAAGAATGGGGTGGACAAACAATATTTGTTGAAGTTTCCGCGAAAAATAAAATCGGATTGGACAATTTAATGGAAATGATCTTGTTGCAAACGGAGATCATGGAGTTGAAGGGAAACCCAAAAGTAAAAGGAAGAGGAACAATTATTGAATCCAAATTAGATAAAAGAAGAGGCCCTGTTGCTACGCTTATTGTTCAAAAAGGTGTTTTGAAAAACGGTGACTCCTTTGTTGCCGGAGCAACTTATGGAAAAATTAGGGCGCTATTAGACGATAAAGGGAAAAAAGTCAAAAATGCCGAAATCTCAACTCCTGTCGAGATAATCGGATTGTCATCAGTCCCTGCGGCGGGAGATTCTTTCGTTGTGGTTCATAATGAAAAAGAGGCTCGCCAAATTGCTACCGCAAGAGAGCAAAAACTTAAAGAAAGGCTTTTAAAGCAGTCCGCAACCAGAATTACGCTTGAGGATCTCAGGAATCAAATTGATGAGGGAAAGATTGAGGAACTGAATGTTATAATGAAGGCTGACGTAGACGGCTCCGTCCAGGCAATTTCAGATTCGCTTCTAAAAATAGGCTCTGCCGAAGTTGGGATTAAAATAATTCATGGTTCTGTGGGAGGAATTACCGAGTCGGATGTCCTGCTTGCAGCAGCATCAAATGCCGTTATTATTGGATTTAATGTTAGACCGACCGAACAAGCGGCAGCGCTTGCTGAAAGTGAAAAAGTAGAAATGAAACTTTATTCTGTTATTTATGATGTTATCAATGATTTCAAGGCCGCTTTGGAAGGATTATTGAAGCCAACGTTGGTGGAAAAACGCTTGGGAAGAGTAGAGGTCCGTCAAGTTATTTCAATACCAAAGGCAGGGGTTGTTTGCGGAAGTTATGTTCTGGACGGCAATATCAAAAGAAATTCCGAGGCAAGGCTTGTCCGGGATAATGTTGTTATCTACGAAGGCAAGATCGCTTCATTAAGACGATTTAAAGATGATGTGAAGGAGGTACAATCCGGGTTTGAGTGCGGAGTTGTACTGGAAAATTTTCAAGATATAAAGCAGGGCGATATTATCGAACCCTATTTTTTTGAAGAAATTGCTCGAAAACTATAGATTTTCACCATTTATTTAAACATGATTGTCGGAACCTGTTGGCTGAAGTTATTCCTTCATGAAAACAATTCCCTGAAAGGGAAACGCAAAGTAGTTAAAAGCATTAAAGACAGGATCAGAAGAAAATTCAATGTTTCCATCACAGAAATAGACAGCCATGATGATTGGAAAAAAATAGTTTTAGGAATAGCAACTGTGAGTAATGATAAAAAATTTATTAATAAAGTGCTGGACGATGCAATTAATACTATTGACTCAATGCACCTTGCTGAAATGTTGGATTACAAAATTGAGATACTTTAACCATGGAATTTAAAAGAGCTCAGAGAGTTGAAGGATTAGTCCTGGAAGAGATTTCAAAAATTCTTCAAAATAAGATTAAAGATCCCCGTATTGGATTTGCTACAATTACAAAAGTAGCCATGTCAGATGATCTGCGGCACGCGAAAATATTTGTGAGCATTATGGGTAATGAAAAAGAAAAAAAGAATTCTCTTAAAGGTCTTCATAGTGCCACAGGATTTATCAGAAAAGAATTAGCCCATAAAGTACATATGAGGCATGTTCCAGATCTGGTTTTTAAGTTAGACGATTCAATGGAAAAAAGCGCAAAAATATTAAATATCCTTTCCGATATTAAAGAAGCGGAGTGCCGTGAACGGAATAGTTAATTTTAACAAGCCTGTCGGCATAACTTCCTGCAGAGCAATAAATCATGTAAAAAAAGCCTTCCATTCTAAAAAAGCGGGTCATACGGGAACTCTTGATCCAAACGCAAACGGTGTTCTCCCTATCTGTATGGGAAAAGCCACTCAAATAGTCCAGTTTGCTATTCATCTTCCAAAAACTTATCGTGGTAAAATGCGGCTTGGTATCAGAACTGATACTCAGGATGCGGATGGAAAAATTATTTCAGAATCATCTATCGATAAAATCGAACTGAAGCTTTTAGAAAATATCTTTCAAAAATATACGGGGTCAATAGAACAAATACCACCCATGTTCTCTGCTGTTAGAGTTCAGGGAAGAAGACTTTACACATTAGCAAGAAAAGGAATCTCTATTGCCAGAAATCCAAAAAAAGTTTATATCTATTATTTTAAATTGCTTGATTACGAGGGGGACTTGGTAACTTTTGAAGCAAAAACATCCGCAGGAACCTATATAAGGACATTATGTGACGACGTAGGGAATGAACTCGGCTGTGGAGCTTATCTCGCCGAATTAACCAGAACCAGGGTTGGAGGGTTAAAAATAGAGGATTCGATAACTATGGAAGATATGAACCGATCAACCATTGAAAATGGTTTAAAAGATAAGATATATTCTATTGATAAAGCTCTTTCGTTTTTTCCTTCTGTTAAAATAAAAAAGGAAAGAGAAAAATCTGTTTTACTTGAGAGGAAAATCACACGGGAAAGCATTCAAGATATTAATGGAGAATCCGATACCGGAGAATATTTTCGAATACACAATTTTTCAGGTAAATTATTGGGAATAGCGAGTTCTTTGTGGAATGCGGCATCTCTCTCTTCCTGTCATAAACAGGAGGTTTGTTTTAAATTTAAAAAGTTGTTTGTATAACCTATAACTGAATAAGGAGCACTATAATGCCTATTGCAAGTAACAAGAAAAATGAAATTATTGACAGTAATAAATTGCATGAAAAAGACACTGGTTCTTCTGAGGTTCAGGTTGCGCTTCTGAGCGAAAGAATTTCATCCCTGATAGGTCACTTTAAAACTCATAAGAAGGACCACCATTCCAGGAGAGGGCTGATAATAATGGTTAGCCAGAGAAGGAAGCTCTTGAAATACCTGAAAAGGAATGATGAAAAAAGATACAAAGCTATTATCAAAAAATTAGGAATTCGCGGATAACCGGAAAAAAATAATGAGTTATTATATTACTTGAAAGGAGATTTAATGCATCAATCGGTTGAAATGGAACTTGGCGATAAAAAACTGACTATAGAAACAGGGGAACTTGCCAAACAAGCTAATGGAGCAGTTTTAATCAGCTACAATGAAACAGTTGCGCTGGTTACGGCTGTAGCGAGCAAAGAGCCTGCAAAGGGCAAGGATTTTTTTCCTTTGATGTGTGAGTATAGGGAAAAAACTTACGCGGCAGGCAAAATTCCGGGAGGCTTTTTTAAACGAGAAGGTAGGCCAAGTGAAAAAGAAATTTTAACTTCCCGTTTAATGGACAGGCCGATAAGACCTTTATTTGAAGATGGTTTTGCAAACGATACTCAAGTAATCTGCTACCCCCTTTCCCATGATAAGGAAAATGATCCGGATATATTAGGAATCTTAGGAGCTTCAGCCGCGCTAATCATATCAGATATCCCCTTTCTGAACCCCATTGGTGCTGTACGTGTTGGAAGGGTTGAAGGAAAATTTATCTGCAACCCAACTTATGACCAGCTTAACGAAAGTGACTTAAACCTGGTAGTTGCCGGAACCAAAGATGCTATTGTTATGGTTGAGGGAGAAGCCAATGAATTATCTGAACATGAAATGGTTGAAGCGTTAATGTTTGGACATGAAGGAATTAAGAAGCTGGTTGATCTTCAAAATAAACTCAGAGAAATCGCGGGAAAACCAAAAAAAGTTGTTGAAAAACCTCAAAAGAACGAAGATCTGATAGAAAAGGTAACCCGGTCTGCTAAAGAAAAATTGAAAGATGCTTTGTTTATTAAAGAAAAAATCGCGATGTATGATGCGGTCTCTGTAATTGTCAAAGACACAATATCCGAGATTGGGAGCGAAGAAGATGACGGTCTGAATAAGGAAATCAAAGCAATTCTTTCTGACCTTGAAAAGGAGATTGTGAGACATCACATCATTGAAAAAGAAACAAGATCTGATGGTAGAGGACTTAAAGACATTAGGACGATTAGCGGCAGGGTCAAAGCTCTGCCGAGGACACATGGGTCTTCGTTATTCACCAGGGGAGAAACCCAGGCATTGGTTGTTTTAACACTGGGAACAAGTAGCGATGAACAAATAATGGATAGATTGGAAGGTAGAACAAAAAAATCTTTTATGCTCCATTATAATTTCCCCCCATTTTCTGTGGGTGAAACTAAGTTCATAGGAAGCCCGGGAAGAAGAGAAATCGGCCATGGCGCTCTTGCAGAGAGGTCTATATCTAAAGTACTGCCTTCTGATGAAGAGTTTCCATATACCATTAGAATTGTCTCGGATATTTTAGAGTCCAACGGCTCTTCATCAATGGCGACTGTTTGTGGCTCTTCGTTATCCTTAATGGATGCAGGCGTTCCAATCAAAACCCCGGTGGCTGGGATAGCCATGGGCTTAATTAAAGAAGGAGATAAAATTGCTATCCTTTCGGATATTTTAGGACAGGAAGACCATTTAGGTGACATGGATTTTAAAGTAGCAGGAACTGCAGAAGGAATAACCGGACTTCAAATGGATATTAAAATTGACGGCGTAACAAAAGATCTTTTAGAAACCGCGTTACAGCAGGCAAAAGAAGGCAGGCTTTTTATTTTGGATAAAATGAACGAAATAATTGACAGCTCAAGAAAAGAACTCTCCCCTTATGCCCCAAGAATTATTACCATGCAAATCAAGACAGAGAGAATAAAAGATGTTATTGGGCCGGGAGGAAAAACCATCAGGGGTATTATTGATAAAACCGGTGTAACAATAGATATTGACGACACCGGCCTGGTGTCTTTAGGCTCCCCCGATGAAGCAAGGCTGGAAGAAGCGATTCAAATAATAGAAGGATTGACGCAAAACCCTGAAAAAGGTCGTATCTATGCCGGTAAGGTTAAAAAAATTATGGATTTTGGCGCTTTTGTTGAAATCTTACCCGGTATTGACGGGCTGGTACATATTTCACAAATTGCACCTCACAGAATAGACAAAGTGACCGACGTGTTAAAGGAAGGGGACGAAGTAAACGTAAAAGTTCTGGAAATTGACCGCGACGGTAAAATTCGCCTGAGTCGCAAAGAAGCCTTGTCAGAGGAAGTGAGTAAAAAATAGCGGTGAATAGACATTAGTTATTTGTTTTATAAGTCATATTTTTCTTCCTCCTTTGCTATTGACCAATGATTAATGCAAATGAAACAACAAAAGGAAAAGGATTTTTACAAAAGCCAATTATCAAACGGTATCCCGGTTGTTGCCGCAAATATTCCTTACCTGAGATCAATATCCATTGGAATTTGGATTAAGGCAGGATCACGCAACGAAATTCCGGAATTAAATGGTATTTTTCATTTTCTTGAACATCTTGCCTTTAAAGGAACCAAACGAAGATCTGCTCATCAAATTGCCATAGAGATGGATTCTATCGGCGGACATATGAATGCCTTCACAAGCCGGGAATATACCTGCTATACTGCAAAAGTTCTTGACGAGCATCTTCCAGTTGCGATAGACGTCCTCTCTGATATTCTTCTTAATTCTGTTTTTGACCCTAAAGAAATTGAACGTGAACGCAAGGTTATTCTTGAAGAAATAAATATGGTGGAGGACACTCCTGATGATCTCATCTTCGATATGCTTTACCAGGATGTCTGGTCAAACCATTCACTCGGCTTGCCCACCCAGGGATTTCCTGAAACAGTAAAGAATATATCAAGGCAGGATATCCTTTCTCATATGGAAAGGTTTTATAGTTCAAATAATATAATCATTTCCATCGCGGGAAATATCGATTTTTCGGGTTCAATGGATCTCCTGGAAAAACATTTTTGCAAATTTAAAAGCGCTGAAAAAAGCGACCCCGGTCATGTTCAGGAAATAAAAGTCGGCACAGTTTGTAAATACAAAAAACTGGAACAGGTGCATATTTGCCTCGCTGCAGCCGGGATAAAAACAAATGACAAGCAAAGATATGAGTCTTACCTTCTCAATACAATTCTTGGTGGGTCAATGAGTTCCAGGTTGTTCCAAAAAATAAGGGAAGAAAAGGGATTGGCTTACTCTGTTAATTCAATAAACAGTAGTTACAGAGATACTGGCATATTTATGGTCTATGCGGCAACAGGGACAAAAAACTATGCGACTGTCATAGAATTAATAGTACAGGAGCTTAAAGAAATAACAAACAATAAAGTCGATGCAAGAGAATTGGAAAAGGCGAAAAATCAACTAAAAGGGGGGCTTATGCTGTCGCTGGAAAGTTCCGGGAGCAGAATGGTGCAATTGGCAAAAGAAGAGATGTACTTTAAAAAACATTTTACATTAGATGAAATGATAAAAAATATTGATAAGGTTACCGCAAAGGAGATAAATAGTTTTGCGAACAGGTTGTTTTATAGTAAATCTTTTTCTCTTGCCTTGTTAGGTCCAATTAGAAAGAAGAAAGGATTGAAAGACATTTTGCATAATTAAAAAAGAACACGGATTTCGCTGATTTTTTTCTTATTGAAAGAATTTCTACTTTTTCATGACTGTTGAAAGCTTTCAAGGTTTCTAAAACTTTCACATGGGCACAGAAACCGGAGGATATCAAAAACCTGCAGGTATTGACTTGGAAATTTCAATAACGTAAAGTTGATATTTCATGTAAGTCCCCGTTAGAAATTGTTTGTTGATTACTTACTTTTATCAAAAAAACTATCACACTCTGGAAATTTCTAACGGAGTATACCTTATTTAGGATTTATATCATTTAAAATTAACAAAGTGAGAGCAAAAATGAATATTAAAGTTATTAAAGGATCCCCCCTTAAAATAAAAGGTGCTTGTGTTGCCTTATGGTGTTTTGAAAAAGATGTACTAACCCCTGTCATCAAGCAAGTAGACAAACAGTTGACGGGAATTATCCGGCAGCTTGTAAAAGAAAAAGCCTTTGAGGGTAAGCTGAATCAAACTACTTTTATCTATTCCCTTGGCAAACTGAACGTGGAAAAAGTCCTATTGATTGGGCTTGGCAATAAAAAAGAAATGACTCTTGATAAACTAAGGCAAGCCTCGGCAACAATCACTAAAATTGCTGAGGCTAAAGGTATCAATAAACTCATGACAAACCTGCCTGATATGAAAATAAAAGGTATAACACCTTCAGACATTGGTCAGGCAATTGGAGAAGGAGCAATCCTCTCTCTTTATAAGTTTAATCAATATAAGTCGGAAAAAAAGAATGATGAGAAAAAACTCTCTGAACTAACACTTTTTACTGAAAATGAAAAAAACGTAAAGATCCTGAAATCCGGCGTGAGCATAGCGCAAAAAATCTCAGCAGCTGTTTTTTTTACGAGGGATTTAATTAATCACCCGGGGAATACTGCCACACCGACCTATCTGGCAGAACAGGCTAAAAAGATGGCAAAACAATGTAATATTAAATGCAAAATTTTGAACAAACCGGATATGGAAAAATTAGAGATGGGCGGGCTCTTAGGCGTCGCCAGAGGAAGCCATCAGCCGCCAAAGTTCATTATCCTGGAATACTGGGGAACAAAAAAAAATAAATCTCCGATTGTCCTGGTTGGAAAAGGGTTGACATTTGATTCAGGCGGCATTTCTCTCAAACCGGGGCAGGGTATGGATGAAATGAAAACAGATATGTCCGGTGGCGCTGGAATGATAGGCGCCATCATGGCAGCGGCTTCTCTGAAACTGCCTGTTAATGTTGTAACCCTTGTGCCCGCAACAGAAAATATGCCGGGGGGAAGCGCTAATAAACCGGGAGATATTTTAAAAACCATGTCCGGAAAAACTATTGAAGTGCTCAATACCGACGCTGAAGGACGCCTTATTTTGGCAGACGCTTTAACTTATGCGGAAAAGTATAAACCCAAAGCCGTAATCGATATGGCTACTCTAACAGGAGCGTGTGTTATAGCTCTCGGACATCATGCTACCGGAATTTTGGGAACTGATGAAAAATTAATCGACGCCGTTAAAAAAGCCGGAGAAGTGACCGGCGAACGAGTATGGCAGCTCCCTCTGTGGGAAGAATATGACGAAATGATAAAAAGCGATATTGCGGATGTAAAAAATATTGGAGGCCGTGGGGCAGGAACGATTACCGCGGCAGGACTCTTAAAAAAATTCGCCTCGGAATATCCCTGGGCTCATCTTGATATTGCCGGAACCGCCTGGACAGAAAAACCAAAACCTTATGTCCCAAAAGGCGCCGTTGGCGTTGGAGTCCGCATGATAGTACAATATCTGAGATCATTGTTTTGACTTGACATTTATTGCTAACAGACAACCTTTCCTTTTGGGAGAATATTATGGGCTTGAAAGTTGCTATTAATGGGTTCGGACGTATTGGAAGAAATATATTGCGATCCGCTCTCGTTGAAAAGAAGTTGGAAATTGTCGCTATAAATGATCTAACAGACGCCAAAACTTTAGCCCATTTATTAAAATATGATTCCGTACATGGTCGTCTGAATGCGTCTGTGAGCGCAAAAGAAAGTTCGTTAATAGTCAACGAAAAGAATATCAAGATTCTTTCGGAAAAAGATCCCGCCAATCTTCCCTGGAAGGAACTGGGAGTGGAATTAGTGGTTGAATCCACAGGGCTCTTTGTCGACAGAGCTAATGCCTCGAAGCACCTTACCGCAGGAGCGAAAAAGGTAATCATCTCTGCGCCGGCAAAAGAGCCTGATATTACAATTGTATTAGGAGTTAATGAGGAAAAATACGACCCTGCAAAACACCATATTATATCCAACGCCTCTTGCACTACAAATTGTCTGGCGCCGATTGCCAAGGTTTTGCTTGAAAATTTTGGTATTAAAAAAGGCCTGATGACAACTATCCATTCTTATACTAATGACCAAAGGATTCTGGACCTTCCACATAAAGATTTAAGAAGGGCGAGATCAGCGGCAGTATCAATGATTCCGACCACAACAGGAGCCGCAAAAGCAGTCTCCCTGGTTTTGCCGGAACTCAAAGGGAAAATGGACGGAATGGCTATACGGGTGCCAACACCAAATGTGTCTTTAGTAGATCTGGTTGCGGAAATCGAAAAGAACACCACCACTGAAGAGATTAATAAAACTTTAAAATCCGCCGCGGAAGGGGAATTAAAAAATATATTGCAGTTCTCTGAGGAACCACTGGTTTCTATTGACTTGAATGATAACCCGCATTCTTCTATTGTGGATGGTCTTTCCACCAGTGTTATCGAAAAAAACATGGTAAAAGTGCTGTCATGGTATGATAACGAATGGGGGTATTCCTGCCGAGTCAGAGACCTTGCCATGTTTATTGCTGAGTAGGGAGCTTTATGAGAGAGTTTTCATCGTAATGCTGCTAAATGGCAACAAATAGAAAGCCAAATCACAAACTCCAAACAGCAAACGGTAAATAACAATATTCAATATTTAAAAGCCCAAAAATATTCACAAGTTAGATTCCGGCTGGAGTTTATCCTCATGAAAATGGGGACGGGAATAACACTTCTTGCCTGTCATTCCCAACTTGATTGGGAATCTTGCAAACATTGAAATTCCTATATATTAAAATAGAAGAAGTGGATCTTGTGTTTTTGGATATTGGAATTTATTTGTAATTTGATAATTGAGATTTGGCTTTTTTAGTCAATTGGTTGAATAAAATCTTTTTAATAAATTAAATGTTGCCTATTTGCAGGAATGAATAAATGAGAGGTTTATTAATTGCCGGAAACTGGAAAATGAACGGACTCATAAAAGAGTCTGTTCATTTGATAAAAGAAATTCAACCCGCTAATAATGAAAATGTTGAAATAGTGGTTGCTCCCCCATTCACTGCACTTCATGCTGTAAACGCATATCTATCAAAGGATGATTCAGGGCAAGAAAAAAATTTATTTTTAGCAGCGCAGGATGTTTTTTGGGAAGAAAAAGGGGCTTTTACCGGAGAAGTTTCTCCTGAAATGCTGGTAAATACAGGTTGTTATTATGTTATTATCGGCCATTCTGAAAGACGACAGTTTTTTCATGAAACTAATGAGGCGGTCAATAAGAAAATTAAAGCCTCTTTAAAAGTAAATCTAAAATGCATTGTCTGTATAGGAGAAACTTTAGAGCAAAGAGAAAATGGTAATACCTTTTCAATTATTGAGTCGCAAATTAAAGAAGGATTTGCTAATATATCACCTGAAGAATTAGATAAGTGTGTTATTGCCTACGAACCTGTCTGGGCAATAGGAACCGGGAAAACCGCTTCTCCTCAACAGGCTGAGGAGGTGCATCAATTCATCAGGAAAAAAATCGAGGAGATTTTTAATAAACTCTCCTCTGAAAAGATAAAAATCCTGTATGGCGGCAGTGTTAATCCGGGCAATGCGGAAGGTCTTCTTTCGAAAGAAGATATAGACGGCGCCCTTGTGGGAGGAGCCAGTTTAAAAGCAGAATCATTTAATAAAATTATTCAGGCAGGAGAAATAACGATAAGCAATTAGCAATCTTAAAATTTTGCAAGTTCTCAATAAGTCGGGGTAAGCCAGGCTCCCTATTTTTGTCATTCCCGAATGCCTTTACCGGGAATCCAGTGGTCAAAGTGATCCCTGGATTCCCGATAGGAACACTCGGGAATGACAGGAAGGGCGATCTTCTCAACTTTTTGAGATGTTACAAATTTTTTAATAACCAATTAATTTAAAATTGATAACTGTAAATTACTAATTGACCACTGCTGATTGTTAATTGTTTTTTGGAGGTTTTTTAATGATTACTTTTTTAACTATTTTACATATCGGTTCGGGCTTGGCTTTAATACTGATAGTGCTGCTCCAAACAGGAAAAGGAGCGACTATGGGATCTGCTTTTGGCGGATCGAGTCAAACGGTTTTTGGAAGCGCAGGCGCCGGTAGTTTTCTCGGAAAATTAACCACAGGGATTGCCATCCTGTTTATGGTAACTTCATTAAGCCTGGCAACTATATCTTCAAAAAAAACGACTTCCTCTATTGTTACTGAAGGGGAGCAGCAATCAGAAGCGCCTGTAACAAGTGAACATCCGCCTGCAGAACAGGAATAGAATCAATACACGCTAAAAAATAGTACTTTCCCTGCGGTGGGATACCTGAACAGAAAAACTACTCAGCTTATTAAAGCCACCTGCTGACAGGCTTTTAACTTTTGAATCTTGTCATTTCCACTGTATCGTCAAACCCTTCAAATTGATTTTTAATCTTCTAAAAGATACTCATCAAATATCAAAATTGTTAAAATACTTTTTTTAGCTTTCATAAGCAAAATCTCTAATTTTTTCAGTATAAAAGTTTGAAAAGAATAAGCAAATGTTCTTATAATTGGAGTTCCCCGCAGCAAAGCTGCGACAGCACTCGCTAAACACTTTTAATATCGTCCTGTAGTAAATTTTGGATAAGCCATTTTTAAGCAACCTACAAATTAAATTAGGAGATTTCTATGGAAAAACCTGTCAAATGGAAAATAAGAATAAAAGACCTTTTGAATTCCACGGAGTATGATATTCCTGTAACCCTGAAAGGATGGGTAAAAACTCGAAGAGGCTCTAAAAAATTTTCTTTTATTGAAGTTAATGACGGTTCCACTATTCAAAACATTCAGATAATTGCGGACGGCAATTTATCTAATTACTCCGACATAGAAAAACTGACAGTCGGCTGCAGTGTCCGGGTGGATGGAAAATTGGTGAAATCTCCCGCCAAAGGACAGAATGTAGAAGTCCAGGCTGATAAAATATCGGTTTACGGATGGGCTGACCCGGAAAAATATCCATTACAGAAAAAAAATACCAGCAGGGAATTTTTAAGACAAATTGCTCACCTGAGACCTCGCACTAATACGTTTGGTGCTGTTTTCAGGGTAAGAAATAGTCTGTCTTATGCGATCCATAATTTTTTCCAGAACAGAGGTTTTGTCTATGTCCACACACCGATTATCACTGCCAGCGATTGTGAAGGAGGAGCGGAAATGTTTCAGGTCTCAACGCTTGATTATGCCGACCCACCAGTTAAAGACGGCACTGTTGATTTTTCACAGGATTTTTTTGGAAAATCGGCGAGGTTAACTGTAAGCGGGCAATTAGAAGGCGAACTTTTTGCCACTGCTTTAACCGATATCTATACTTTCGGACCGACCTTCAGAGCGGAGAATTCACAAACACCAAGGCATCTTGCGGAATTCTGGATGGTTGAACCGGAAATGGCTTTCTGCGATTTGCAGGAAAATATAACCCTGGCAGAGGATTTTTTAAAATATATTTTTAACTATGTTTTAGAAAATTGTGAAGAAGATCTGCTTTTTCTTGGGAAAAGAAATGAGGTAGATGTTTTAAAACAGTTAAAAAAGGTTGTGGATTCCCGGTTTAGTAAAGTTACTTATACTGAGGCTGTAAAGTTGTTGAAAAATTCAGGCAAATCTTTCGAATATCCGGTCGACTGGGGCAAGGATTTGCAAACAGAACATGAAAAATATTTAGCCGAGGAAAAATTTCACGGACCTGTGGTTGTTACCGATTTCCCAAAAGAAATAAAGGCATTTTATATGAGACTGAATGATGACGAAAAGACCATGCGGGCTATGGACATATTGCTCCCGGGGATAGGTGAGATCATAGGAGGCAGTCAGCGTGAAGAGAGACTAAATTTTTTACAGGAGAGAATAAAAGAAATGGGTCTAAACGAAGAGGATTATTGGTGGTATTTAGACATTCGCAGATTCGGGACGGTTCCCCATGCCGGGTTTGGCCTTGGTTTTGAGAGAGTGATTCAATTTGCTACCGGGATGAGCAACATCAGGGATGTGATTCCCTTTCCCAGGGTTCCAAATAACGCGGAATTTTGAAGCAAAGTTTTATGGAGAACTTTTTTAGCCACAAAGGCGCGAAGATATTATTAGATCATTTTCTTTGCGAACTCTGCGTCTTTGCGGTAAATTTATTTCATGATCAATGTAGTTTTTAAAGTTAAAGAATTTTTAATCCGGCAGAATCTGATCATAGCCGGTGAAAAATTAGCAGCTGCAGTATCCGGTGGACCTGATTCTGTAGCTATGCTTTTCTGCCTGAATGAATTAAAAAAAGATATCGGATTTGAGCTGTCCGTGTTTCATATTAACCATATGCTGAGGGGTAAAGAATCCGACAGAGACGAGTCATTTGTAAAAAACCTAACAGAAAGTCTTGGCCTTCCCTTTTACTTTGCAAAAACGGATGTTGCCGGGTATCAAAAAAAACACAAATGTTCTACTCAAGTTGCCGCGAGAGAGATGCGATATTTTAACTTGAATCAACTCGCTGACCGCTATTCCATCTCGAAGATCGCTACAGGCCATACGGCTGACGACCAGGCTGAAACCGTGTTGATGAGAGTTTTAAAAGGCTCCGGGTTAAAAGGGATTTCAGGTATTCCGCCAATAAGAGAGAATAAATATATAAGGCCTATGCTGGAAGTCACCCGTGAAGAGATTGAACAGTTATTAAAGCAAAATAAATTCAAGTTTCTAATGGATTCAACGAACCTGAAAAATCATTACCTCAGAAACCGGGTAAGAAATAAACTAATTCCATTTTTAAAGGAAGAATTTAATCCTTCTATTATTGACGCATTATGCAGATCTTCACAAATATTCCGAACGGATGATAATTTTATTTCAGAAG
>CAYMVZ010000067.1:0-13782 GCA_964394335.1 uncultured Nitrospinota bacterium
GGTATGAGACCCCTGCGGCTTTCACCACATTTTCCTCAAGCATTGTGCTTCCCATGTCATTCGCGCCAAACAGGAGAGCCATTTGCGCGATCTTTGCTCCCTGGGTAACCCAGGACGCCTGAAGATTCTTAAAGTTATCTAATACAATTCTGGAAACAGCTAATGTTTTAAGGTATTCATACCCTGAAACCGGTATGCGGTTTAGTTTAGTGTTTTTCGGTTGAAAAGGCCAGGGTATAAAAGCAGTAAACCCTCCTGTTTTATCCTGCAGATCTCTTATTTTTAAGAGATGATCTACCCTGTCTTCAATTGTTTCAACATGCCCGAACATCATGGTAGCAGATGATCGAATTTCCATGTTATGTGCTGTTTCCATTACATCAAGCCATCCCTGTGCAGAACATTTATTCGGGCTGATTTTCTCTCTTATTCTATCCACCAATATTTCCGCGCCTCCGCCCGGTATTGTGTTAAGACCGGCTTTTTTGAGATGTTTTAAGACTTCTTCGATTTTTAATTTTGAAACTTTGGCGATATGAATTATCTCCGGTGGCGAAAAGGCATGGATATGAATGAGGTGGTTTTTTTTAATGTCTTTTAAGAGTTTTTCATAAAATTCGATTCCAAAATCAGGGTGCAAACCGCCCTGCATCAATATTTGGGTACCGCCTTGTCTAACAGTCTCTGATATTTTTTCAGATACTTCTTTTTCTGAAAGCACATAGGCGTCGGGATGTTCATTCTTTCTGTAAAATGCGCAAAACAGGCAGCCGGATACACAAATATTAGTATAATTTATATTCCGGTCGATAATGTATGTAATTATAGAATCCGATTGTTTGCGGTTTCTTATAACATTTGCAGTATTACCAAGTGAAATGATGTCTGGAGATTTAAATAGAAGGCAGGCTTCTTCTTTGTTGATCCTCTGGCCATTCCGCGCTTTTTCAAGGATAGAATCTATCATTCGCAGCTCAAATGGAACTACTCCCACTCAATGGTGCTGGGTGGTTTGGATGAGATGTCGTAAACCACGCGATTTACGCCTTTTACCTCGTTGATAATTCTGTTGGATATTTTTCCCAACAACTCATAAGGCAGGTGAACCCAGTCCGCGGTCATGCCATCTTTGCTGTTAACAGCTCGAATTCCAACGACATTTTCATAAGTTCTGCGGTCTCCCATAACGCCGACTGTTTTTACTGGAAGGAGGACAGCGAAAGACTGCCAGATTTTTTCATACAGTCCGGCTCCTTTTATTTCTTCCAACAGAATTGTGTCTGCTTCTCTTAAAAGCTCAAGTCGAGGGAGAGTAATTTCCCCTAAAATGCGAATGGCAAGTCCTGGCCCGGGAAATGGTTGCCGGTACAACAAGGAGTGAGGCATTTCAAGTTCATTTCCAAGAATGCGCACTTCATCTTTAAAAAGTTCTCGAACCGGTTCTATTAATTTTAAGCGCATTCGCTTGGGCAGGCCGCCTACGTTGTGATGGCTTTTGATTACGGCGGACGGGCCTTTAAAAGAAACAGACTCTATAACATCAGGGTACAACGTACCCTGCGCTAAGAAGTCTACTTTCCCAATTTTTTTGGCTTCCTGTTCAAATATGTTTATGAATTCATTCCCGATGATTTTTCTCTTTTCTTCAGGATCTTCCACACCATTAAGACGTTCGAGAAACTGTTTACTTCCATCCACATATAGCAGGTTAATATGAAAATTATCTTTGAAAGTGGCAACTACTTTTTCTGCTTCTCCTTTCCGGAGCAGGCCGTTATCTACAAAGATACATGTTAGCTGGTTGCCGATGGCTCTATGAATTAAAACAGATACCACGGAAGAGTCCACTCCGCCACTCAGAGCGGATAAGACCTTGCCGCCATTCACTCTCTTTTTTATGTTTTGAATAGAATATTCTATAAAAGATCCCATATCCCATGTTGCGGAACACCCACATGTTTTAAATACGAAATTCCTTAATATGTCCACCCCTTGCTCTGTATGGGCCACTTCCGGATGAAATTGTAGACCGTAAAAATTTCGTTTATTGTTTTCCATTACCGCATAAGGAGAATTGTTGGTTTGCGCGGTGGAGGTGAAACCTTCCGGTAATGATTCAATTCTATCCCCGTGACTCATCCATACTTTGATTTCTTGCTTAAGACCTGAAAATAGGGGGGACGAAGTTGAATGTGTTAAGACAGCTCTACCATATTCCCTTTTGGAAGATGAAGCCACTTTTCCATTTAAGAGATGCGCCATAAGCTGCATGCCATAACAAATACCCAGGATAGGGATGTTAAGTTCAAAGATTTTTTTAGAACAGAGGGGAGCATTTTTTTCATAAACACTGGACGGACCACCGGAGAAGATAATCCCTTTTGGGTTAGATAATTTAATTTTTTCAAAAGGCACATTGCATGGGAATATCTCACAATAAACTTTTTGTTCTCTGATTTTCCTTGCTATCAGCTGGGTATACTGAGAGCCAAAGTCGAGGATAATGATTTTTTCCAGGTGTATGTCTTGCATTATGTTTGTCATTATACCTGCAATTTTTATCCAGTCAAAATAATTGAATACCCATTTTGGATATCGCATTTTTTTTATGTTATATTAAACGCATCTTATTCTTGAACTTAGATTCCCGCTTTCGCGGGAATGATAAAAAGTGCAGGATTGTCATTTCCAGGTACCTCTACATGTCATTCCCGCACGCTTTTAGCGGGAATCTATAAACATTGAAGTTCCTATCTATATCCTTAGAGGCGTATTTGAAATTCAATTGCAAATATATAACATTTGCCGCCATTTTTTGCGCGCTTACCTTTTTTAGCTTATTCAACGGTATTTCTTTTGCCCAGGAAGAAACGCAGGCACTTTCCGGATTATCTAAATGGCGAGCTTTGTACATTATAAATAAGGGTGGGGTAATTATGTACCCTTTGATTTTTTGTTCGGTCCTGACCTTGGGGATAGCTATCGAACGTAGCTATCATCTTCGCCGCAAGAAAATTATCAACCCCGAATTTTTGATGACTTTTCGTCGACATTGGAACAAACAGGAAAAACAAAAAGCAATAGAAGTTTGTCAACAATATGATATCTGCCTGTCAAGAATTTTAAAGGCAGGACTTTTTCGATCTGGTTATGGAATCATTGAAATTGAACGGGCTATAGAAGGGATGGGGCAGCATGAAGCGTCACTCTTAAATTCTAATTTACGTATGCTGGGTGTTGTGGCCAACCTGGCACCGATGCTCGGCCTGCTTGGAACAGTGTTGGGAATGATTAAGGCATTTGCTGTTATATCCAGGTTTGGAGCAGGGAATCCAGGGCTGGTGGCCAGTGGCATCTCCGAGGCATTGATAACTACAGCAGCAGGGTTGATGGTTGGGATACCGGCGCTGGCTTTATATCATTATTTCAGAGCAAAAATCGATAGGTTTGTATTTGAAATGGAAGAAATTTCTCTTCAGCTTGTTGAAGAACTTGTTCCTAAGGAATGATTTTTCTATGTTTAACGTTCGATGTTGGACGTTCAATGTTCAATTATAATTTTATCATACGATCTTTGCGGTGAAAGTGTTTATAGAGCGCATTCAAATTGTCCGAAAACGATAGAATTTGTCATTTCGACTGAAAGGAGAAATCTTTATATTCTGTATGATCAATGGCTTAAGATTTCTCGCTCCGCTCGAAATGACAGGTACAGGTAGTTTTCGGACAGCCTGAGCGTCAATTAATAAATAAACCGTTCATTTTAGATAAAGAACCATGTTATTCAGAAAAGAAGGAGAAGAAGATTTTAGCCTGGACCTAACGCCAATGATTGACGTGGTGTTTCTCCTTTTGATATTTTTTATGGTCTCGACCTCTTTTATTGATTTTTCACGGCGCATGGACATCTCCCTTCCGGAAGCTAAAGCGGCAGTTACTGCTGACAAATTAAAAAATTATGTTATTGAAATAGGGTTAAATAAAAAGATTTTTCTAAACGGAACTGAAGTGGGTTTTAAAGCTTTAGAAGAAAGATTAAAAGGAAAGGAAGAAGGACTGGAAATGAAAAAAGCGGTTGTGATCAGGGCAGATGAAAAACTTGATTATGGACTTATCGTTAAAATAATGGGAATTGTCAATGCCGCAGAAATTGCTGATTTAAGTATTGCGGTTAAATAGAAATTAAAGCTCCCTGCGGCAAAGCCCCGCTGAGCGTGGCAAAGCTGAGCTTAGCTCTGCAAGCAGCGGGGAATGCGTTCGCTAAATACTTACACTCTTGTTCCCTATGAAGGATTTTGCAAATAAACTCTTCACTGCTGTTAGCCACTTAACCATCTCTAAAAAAGGCAGCCATCATGAAATTTCAAATAAAGAAATTAAACAGTCTCTATTGTTTTTTCCTCTTGCCGGATTTTACATCGGAATCTTCCTTGTTCTAATAAATTTTACAGCTGGTCATTTTTTACCTTCTCCGGTTATTGATATTCTCATAATTTTGTTTCTACTGGTATTTACAGAGGCAAAACATTTGAAAGGATTTCTTTCCATGCTTACAGGAATCACCGGTTTTTCCGAAACCAAATCGATACCCTCAAATATTGAATTAAAATTATTTCTTATGCTTTTCTTTGTGTTAATGATGAAATTTCTTTTATTGAATAATATTGTTCCAGGCTGGAAAAATGCGGTTTTGCTGGTTATGCCGGTACTGGGAAGATGGTCTTTGATCTTTTTCCCCTATTTGCAGATGAGCAGGCCCGGACAAAATTCAGACATTAATCCGCTTTATGGAGAAATAGATGCAAAGGACTTTTGGATTGGTACAATCATAACTTCATTTATTGCCTTATTGTTGGGAGTTAACGGAATTATTATTTTTATGCTGATAACTTTTGCAGCGGTTTTTTTTGAGCGGTTATACCAGAAAAAAATTCACGGGGTTCCTGAAAATCTTTCATTAGGGATGGTGGAGGTTACAGAAATGCTGACCCTGCTTTTCTTTATTGTTTTAGAATCCAATTCACGAAACTTTATTTCCGAAGGAATTTTAGTTTGATTATAAGAGATGGAATTTCTAATTATTGGAGTTATTTTAATTGTTATTGTCTTTTTCTCGCTGATGCACTATTTCAACATGTTGGTCATCTTACAAATCGGAGTAATTTTAATAGTAACCGGTTTATTATTTGGGGTACCCGCAGGATGTTATTATCATTTCCTGCTCTTTAGCAGAAAAAAACAAACAAATTTTAAGATAAAAAAATGGTGGATAACGCCGCATAAATATCATAAATATTTTTCAGATGGAGATCAGCGGATACTGAATAAATGGTTTTTTGCAGGCGCTGTGCTTTGTAATATTTCTCTCGCCGGATGCTTTCTTGTTTTTTTATATTTTATTTCCAGAAATTGATTAATTGTAGCTCCCTTTAACAAGGCTGCTGGAAATGCGCTCGCTAAACACTTTCAATGAGTCTTCCAGTGTTGTAGTCACTGGCTTCGCTGCGTTCTTTGCTATCTCTGCGGTAAAAATTAAATCTGTTTTCATTGATATCTACTAATATAAAATTCTTGCCTTTTCAATAATTTCATATATATTAAAATCATGTCTAAAAAGATGCCTAAGAAAAAGGCTGCATCTATATCTCTGTTGACAAGCCTGTTCGGGCGCAGGTCAAGGGAATTTGCTGGGATTATTTTAATTGCAGTTGCAATCTTTTCTTTTACAGGCCTTGTTTCATACAATCCCGGCGACCCTTCTTTGAGTAAAGACATTTTTTCATCAAAAAAAGTGACAGCAAAGAATAACGCGGGGATCGTGGGGGCCTATATTTCCGACGTCCTGATTACATTATCCGGCAGCGCTGCTTTTATTTTCCCTTTTATAATATTAATTCTTGCCTGGGGTTTGATCCGGGGTTCCAAGTTTACGGGTTTTCCTTTTTATTTAGCGGGCGGAATTTTATTGTTTGTTGCTCTCTGCTCCTTTTTGAATCTTGCTTTTTCACAGGACTATTACTTTGGAGAACGGGGAATCAAGTCGGGGGGAATATTAGGAAATTTTGTTTCTTCAAACTTAACCAGGTTTTTAAACCGTGTCGGTTCTTATATCGCGGTCTTTACTTTATTTTTCCTTTCTATTCTTACCATTACCCGTATTTCTCTCGGTTCTACAGTAGATTTGTTAAAAAGCACGTGTTCATTTTTGTTTAAAGTTTCTTGTGTGGCAGTGAATTTCTTGAATAAAGTTTTTTATACTGCAGTGAATTATTTTAAAGGCCTTTATTCGCAATATAAAACCTGGAGAGAAATTTCAAAAGCTCACCGTGAACGTATAAAAACACAAAAAGCGACACCTAAAATTATTAAAGAAGCGAATCATATTGATTCAACTTTAAAAGTGAAAAATAAAGATTCAAAAACAGGGAAAGCGGAGAAATTTGATGTTCAGGATAGATTTGAATTCTATGATCGTGTGGGCGGTTACCATCTTCCTCCACTTTCAATACTGGACAACCCTCCCACTAAAGAAGCGCGAACTAAAAAATCGGAAGATGAGCTGATTCTAAATTCCACCATACTGGAAAGGAAATTACTTGATTTTGGCATAGAAGGCAAGATTGTCCAGGTTTTGCCAGGACCGGTTATTACCATGTATGAATTTGAACCTGCCTCGGGAGTGAAAGTCAGCAAAATAATCAATCTTTCCGATGATCTCGCTATGGGGATGAGATCGATTGGCATTAGAATACTTGCGCCGGTGCCGGGAAAAGCAGTGGTGGGGATTGAAGTTCCAAACTCAAAACGAGAGTTTGTTTATTTAAAAGAAATCCTTGCCACTGAGGAATTTGATAAATCAAAAAAGAAATTACTTATGGGATTGGGGAAGGATGTTTCAGGGCTGCCGGTCATTACCAATCTCGCCCAAATTCCGCATCTTCTTGTAGCCGGTTCGACCGGCTCTGGAAAAAGTGTGGGTATTAATGCCATGATCTGCAGCATTCTTTTGAAAGCAAATCCGGACGAGGTAAAGTTCATTATGATAGACCCGAAAGTACTGGAACTTTCCGTATACGACGGGATACCTCATTTGATAGCGCCGGTGGTTACAAATCCAAAAAAAGCAGCCACAGCTCTGAGATGGGCAGTTGAAGAGATGGAAAAAAGGTATCAACTGATGTCGGCTAAAGGGGTTAAAAATATTGACGGTTATAACAGGTGCATAGAAGAGGAGAAAAAAGCTCAAAAAAATAATAAGTCAAAAGAGACGAAAAAGAGTGAAGAGACAGAGGGCGAAAAAGAGAAACTGGCGGAAAAGATACCTTTCATAGTGATTGTTATTGATGAGCTGGCAGATTTGATGATGGTTGCAAGCAAGGATGTGGAAGACTGCCTGACTCGATTAGCCCAGATGGCCAGGGCAGCAGGAATTCACCTGCTCGTTGCGACGCAGCGGCCTTCGGTAGATGTCTTGACCGGAATTATCAAAGCAAACTTTCCTGCCCGGATATCTTTTCAGGTGATCTCCAAATTTGATTCAAGGACTATTTTGGATACGGTCGGATCGGAAAAACTCCTCGGCAAAGGAGACATGCTTTTTTTGCCACCGGGAACCTCCCGGTTAAGTCGAATTCACGGGGCAATGGTATCAGACGTAGAGATAAAAAGAGTTGTCGAATTTTTGAAGAAACAGCAGAAACCGATTTTCCTGACAGATATTTTTAAGGTCAAAGCGGAAATAGAAAAACATGAAAGTGACGAAGAATATGATGAAAAATATGAAGAAGCACTTACCCTGGTGGCAAGAACAGGCCAGGCTTCCATCTCCATGATACAAAGAAAATTAAAGGTAGGATACAACCGGGCGGCAAGGATGGTGGAGCTCATGGAAAAAGAGGGAGTTGTAGGTCCATCCGATGGAATTAAACCACGCAATGTCTATGCTAAAAATATGTAACAGATTTGTATAAAACCACTGAATGCATCTCACTGAAGTCAGTAAAACAATTAACAGTTAGGAATAAACAATTATCAATTATTCTATCTATTCATTGCTAATTGATTAATTTGAAATTTTTTAAACAGATGCCTGTCAAACATTTCCAGACTTTTCTTAACTACACCCAAAAAATTATTATTCCCTTGTTCCTTTTCTGCTCTCTCTTCTTAGCTGGTTGCGCGATGATTACTGTTCAAATCGGTGGCAAAATAAGTCCTTATGAAGAAAAAACCATCACGGGCAAAGGAGATGATAAAATTCTTCTTATCGATATTTCGGGAGTTATCACAGGTAAAAGCAGGAGTGACATTACAGGGATTAAAAAAGAACCGGGAATGGTGGAGAGAATCAAAGAGCAGTTAAATAAAGCGGAAGACGATAAAAAAATTAAAGCAATTATTTTGAGGGTGAACACACCGGGTGGTACGGTAACGGCAAGCGATATTATTTATCACGAGCTGCTGCAATTCAAGAAAAAGAAGGGTGTTAAGATTATAGCGGCAATGATGGATCTCTCAACATCCGGGGGTTACTACCTTTCAATGTCTGCAGATAAAATAATTGCACACCCGACAACAATTACAGGGAGTATCGGTGTGTTGGCTTTAAAGCTAAATATGAGGGGTCTTTTTGAAAAAATCGGGATTGAAGATGAAACTGTTAAATCAGGAGAAAAAAAAGACATCACATCTCCATTTCGTCCATTTTCAGAAGAAGAAAAAGAGATATTCCAGGAGATAATTGACTCTTTATTTCAGAGTTTTGTTAATGTGGTCAAAACGGGCCGCAAGGAGCTTTCTAAAGAAGAAATTCAAAAAATTGCCGACGGTAGAATCTATACCGCACAACAGGCACTAAAGCTAAAAATGATTGATCAGATCGGATATCTGGAAGACGCGATAGAACTGACAAAAAAAGAAGCAGGGCTCAAAGAAACTAAAGTTATAACCTATCACAGGCCACATCAGTATAAAGAAAACATTTATTCATCAAATTACCCGGGTGCTCCTCATACCATTAACATATTAAATATAGATATGAATTCCTTTGCAGATAGAATGGGAACGAAATTCATGTATCTATGGATGCCTTAACAAGCGACACACGAGGGAGTTAGAAGTTTTTAATTAAAAATTTCCAAAAGTTGAAATCGATAATGTTTTAAGCCTATGATATTTGGTTCTTGTAATTTAATCTTTTCTATTATATTAAATAAAGCCTGAAGGATATAAATTAATGACTGATAACGATCTACAGCTTGTGAAAGAAATGAAGGCGGGGAAGCCGGAGGCTTTTGAAGAGATGGTGCTTAGTTACCAGAAAAGAGTTTACTGCCTGGCATATAACCTCACTCATAATCAATCGGATGCGGAAGATATTTCACAAGAAGTGTTTTTAAGGGTTTGTAATAAAATCAACACTTTTCTTGGGAAAGCCGCTTTTTCAAGCTGGGTTTACCGTATTACTCTGAATGTCTCTTTTATGAAATTAAAAAGCCGAAAAAAAATTCAACAAATACCCTTTAATAATATATACCCTAAGTATCAGGAAGATGGCTTTCACGCGGGAAATATCAATGACTGGTCTATGAAAACGGACGATGTATTGCTCAACTCCGAATCACGAAAGATCATTCAAAAAGCAATAAACCAGCTTCCGGAAAAAGAAAAAAAGGTTTTTGTTTTGAGAGATATTGAAGGATTACCTACAGAAAAAGTTTGCGATATATTGGAGCTTTCGGTGCCGGCTGTTAAATCCCGCTTGCATAGATCAAGACTCTTTTTAAGAAAACGCTTGTCAAATTACTTTGATGATTTTAAATAAAGTGCTATAATTCATAGTTGGGATTTTCTTTTTTCGGACGCGGATTTCAGGATTTAATTTAACCAGTAAGGTTGCAGGTTGTTGTTTTTTGTTCTCTCTTCTATCTGCAGCCCGATCGTTGAAAAGAGCTTTATGGTCTGCAAAGAATTAACCGATATCTTGTGTGACTATCTTGAGGGAACACTTGATCCTGAAACTCATGAGGAACTGGAAGAGCATTTTAATGATTGTCCTCCCTGCACGGCTTTTTTAAATACCTATAAAAAAACCACAAGCCTTTGCAAGCAATGCATCGGGCAGGTAGAAATCCCACCTGTACTTGAAGAAAAACTGAAAAGTTTTATACAAAACAAGTTAAAGAAAAATTAGCAAACCTAACCAATTAATACGGTATTTTCCTGCTTCAATTTTTTTGGCTGTAAATGCAGCCGCAATAATCCTGCCTTTTTAAACCATACTCTTTGCCTAATGAAACACTTTTTTTAAACCCATCTCTTTTTTTAAAGTTGGCTTCTAAAAATTTAACTCCATATTTATTAGATAATAGTTGTCCTACCTGGTTGATCATTTTCGCGTCTTTATGAGGGCTTGTTGAGAGAACCGTTGCAAAAAAATCAAAACCGTTTTCTTTCGCAAAGCGCACTGTCTTATCCAGCCTGAGATCAAAGCAAAGATTGCACCGCTCCCCTTTTTCCTGATCCATTTCATGACCTTTCGTGATATCAAACCACCTCTCTACGTCATACTCTGCCGAAATAAATGACAAATTGATTTCATGTGAAAACCTTTTCATTTCTTCCATCCTAAACCGGTATTCTTCTTCAGGATGAATATTGGGATCGTAAAAATAGGCAGTGACGTTATATTCCTTTCGTAGCAGATCTATTGCGTAAGGAGAACAGGGTGCGCAGCAAATATGAAGTAATAGAGAAGACTTCTGAATCATGTTAAAATAATGGTTTTAAGGTCAAATACCAGCTTAATACTGATGCTTCCCATTATAGCATAATTAATCAAACTACTTTAGCCACTATTCCACGAAGAATACAAAAAGGTATTTTTAAAGTTGGATCTGAGCCATATAATCGGTTGTTCGCTCAGTACCAGCAGGGGACGGTACCTCTCCCACAAGTACTGAGTGTTTTATGGGATGAGCTTGCCTTTACCCACCCAAGTCTGAAAAGAAAACTTTGAATATTTCAATAATAGGCTTAAAATAGAACTTCCAACAGAAAATCACAAATCCATCTTTTTTGGCTTTAGGAAACAAAAAAATGCCTGCTCAGGAAATTAAAAAAAATTACGAAAATTCAACGCGCAAGGTCTTTATTAAGACATTTGGCTGCCAGATGAATAAATATGATTCGGAGAAGATGGCGGGAATACTCAGGAAATATAATTATTCATTTACGCCTGATTTGAATTCTGCAGATGTTGTCTTATTGAATACCTGCAGTATTCGTGAAAAAGCGGAACAAAAGGTCTTTAGCAAGTTAGGGCGAATAAAAAAATACAAAAATAAAAATCCGAATCTTGTTATTGGTGTGGGTGGTTGTGTTGGGCAGATTAGTAGTGAAACAATCCTCAAACGCGCTCCTTATGTGGATCTGGTTTTTGGGACTTTGAATATTCATCGCCTTCCCTCGTTGATTGAGACAGCTTCAAAGAGTAACGTCGCTGTTTCAGAAATATTTTCAGAAGAAGAACAGTATCTTGAGGATTACCCTATATCAAGGGAAAGCAGCATTCAGGCATGGGTAAGCATCATGCATGGTTGTAATAACTATTGTTCTTATTGTGTTGTTCCCTATACGCGTGGTAGAGAAATCAGCAGAAAATACAATGATATTCTTAATGAGATAAAAGTATTATCACAGCAGGGATATAAAGAAGTTACATTATTGGGGCAGAATGTTAATTCTTATGGCAAGGGCATTGACGAAGGCATAACATTTCCCGGCCTGTTGGAAAAAATTAACGAAATCCCGGGGATAGATAGAATACGCTTTGTGACTTCTCACCCAAAAGACTTTTCAAAAGAGCTTATCAGGGTAATAAAGAATTTAGATAAAGTATGCGAACAAATTCACCTGCCGGCTCAGTCGGGTTCAAACAAAATTCTCTCTCTTATGAATAGAAAGTATTCGTTAGATGACTATATGGAAAAAATAAACAGTTTAAAATCAAGCATTTCTGATGTGGCATTGTCAACAGATATTATAGTTGGATTTCCGGGTGAAACAGAAGAGGATTTTCAAGCCACTATTGATTTGATTACAAAAATAGAGTTTGACAGTATTTTTCTTTTTAATTTTTCTCCCAGACCTGAAACAGTTGCAGCTAAACTTCCTGGTCAGGTTAATGAAAAAACAAAACAAAAACGTTTTGATACTTTGCTTGATTTGCAAAAAGGCATTACATTAAAGTTGAATAAACGTATGGAAGGTAAAAATGTGGACATTCTGGTGGAAGGCAAGAGTAAGACTAATCCGGATAAATTAACCGGAAGAACAAGAACTAATAAGATTGTAAATTTTACAGGGCGGCCAGACGCCGCAGCCAAATTAAAGCTAAATACATCGACAGACGACAATGAAAATTTGAAAGAAGACAAAGGTTCACACGTTAGAAGCCTGAGAAAAGACTACTTAACAGGTAAAATTGTTCCTGTTGAAATTCTACGCAGTGGATTATATAGCCTGGATGGTCAGCTTATTAATTAAAAGTTGGTGATAATCACTTAAAAATGGTGACTGGTCGAATTTTTCTAAAAAAATAGACTTATTGACAAGATAGAAAAAAAATGCTTAATATAAGTAAATGGCTACTGAATTCTCGAATAATAAAGTAAGCAAATCAAGAAAGGGGGTGTGATGATGATAGAAATGAAAATCCGAGGTTTGACTCTGGATCCATTGACGAATATGCCGATTATTATTTTAAAGGATTCGGAGGGAAAACATGCCCTACCCATATGGGTCGGCATTTTTGAAGCTAACGCAATTGCGCTGGAGATGGAAAACATTAACACGCCACGACCAATGACTCATGACCTTATTAAAAATATCCTGACCGAAGTTAAAGCCACTGTCTCCCATATTGTTATTGATGAACTCAAAGACAACACCTTTTACGCTAAAATTTGTATAAAAGCAAATAGTAATGAAACTAATGTCGATTCCAGGCCAAGTGACGCGATTGCTCTGGCGTTAAGGCTTAAAGTCCCGGTTTATGTAGAAGAAAAAGTAGTTGAAGAAGCCAAGAGTATTGATCTATCGGAAAAAAATATTGATTTAACAGATAAATCAAACCTTGAAGATCCCTCCAAATGGAAAAAATGGCTGGAAAATCTCAAGCCTGAAGATTTTGGCAAGTATAAAATGTAAGTGTTTTTAAATGATTATTAATGCGACGCATCTGTTAAAAAACCATTTGATATTTACGATTAAGGAAAAAAGGTTTTCAAGGTTTTTTACTGAAAAATTACAGAACTATCTTTAGTTACTATTCAAACGTAAACCAGGCCCTGATAATAAATTTTAAAGGGGCTGAATATATTATTAAAATTACCGTGCTTAGGTAATCTGTTGTCTGAGATCCTCCCCGTTTGTCATATATCACAAAAAATAATATAGTAATTTCCACTTAAATAAAAAATATTTTGCAGGCACCATGTCAGTCAAATCTGTTTCTTTTCAAGTAAAAACAAGCGGGAGAACGGATATTCTCGACATTACTAATAAAGTTCAAAACGAAGTTTCTCTATCAGGAATAACGGATGGAACTGTAACGATATTTATACCAGGTTCTACCGCAGGGGTTACTACCATTGAGTATGAATCCGGTGTGGTGAATGATTTAAAAAAGACTATTGAAAAATTAGCTCCGGCAGGAATCCATTATGACCATGATTCCCGCTGGGGAGACGGCAATGGATATTCCCATGTCCGGGCAGCTTT
>CAYMVZ010000068.1:0-13638 GCA_964394335.1 uncultured Nitrospinota bacterium
GAAATAGTGGAGGGCCTCTTCTTGATATGGATGGAAAAGTTGTAGGTATAAACACAGCAATATTGAGAAATGGACAGGGTGTTGGTTTTGCCATACCGGTAAATCTTGCTGAAGAAGTTATTACTCAATTAAAAAAAGATGGGAAAGTGACCCGCGGTTGGCTTGGGGTTGGAATTCAGGATCTTACCCCGGAATTAGCCGAGTATTATGGAATTAAAGGTAAAAAAGGAGTGCTTGTCACAGATGTTTATAAAGCAGACCCGGCAGATAAAGGAGGAATTAAAATCAATGATGTGATCACAACAGTGGATGGAAAGAAAATAAAATCTATCCGAGACCTTTCTCGAACGATTGCAAATTCCCGGGTGGAAAAAGTAATAGACATTACCATCTTTAGAGATAATAAAGAAAAAACCATTTCTGTTGAATTGGGGGAAAGGAAGAATTTAGCGAGACATAATCCTCGACAAAAAGGAAATATGGAAGAATTTGGTTTTCATCTTGTTGAATTAACATGGGAATTAGCGAAGCAGTATGGTTATAACGAAAATGAAAGAGGGTTGTTGGTAGTTTCAGTTAAGCCGGAAAGCAAGGGCTACTTTGCGGGTATTCAGCAGGGTGATCTTTTGGTTGAAATAAATCGAGTCCCTGTTGAATCCTTGAGAGAGTATGAGGAAAAAGTTAGTAAAACCGACGATGGAAACTCTATTACTCTACTGCTGAAAAGGGGTAATGGCCGTATCGTTGCTGCAAAGCTTACCAAATAGATTTCTTTAACATGGATTAACGTACGGTAGAAATATTGGTTCCCGGGTAAAAACCCGGGAACCCAATTTTTTTGAAATAACCCGTCATTGCGAATAGTTAACTGTTAATTGAAATCAGTGTGGAAAAAAAACGCGTTTTGTGACGGGGAGAAGTGTGTCCCTTTTACCTTTACAAGGGGGAATTTTTTGGAAATGCGTCTCTTCCTAACTCCTGTCTCCGCGATCTCTGCGACCTTTCGCCCGCAGGAAGTGCCCTTGGGGTACGGTCAATGAGCCAGTTGACATGGATCGGCGCTGCCAGCTTTTTCCTATAGTTTTTTCTCAATCATCAGGGTAAAATTTATAAGATGAGTGTTGAAGTAAAAATCATTCCCGGAGAATTACCGATCTTCTGGGATAGGGGTGCTGTTTTTTTTGTGAACCTGCATGCGCTTTTTTTCGGCAATGATGAACTGACAAGGGTTTTAGAGGGAGAAATATGCGGTATGCCAACTTATGGTGGTCGTGTAGTCTCTATCCTGAACCTGATATTCCGCAATAAAAAAAACCTGGTTATCCTGGAAGCTCCTCCTGATGAATCATTGCTGGAATATCTTTCAAATAAACTTGGGATCTCAATCCCGGATATAGAAATATTGCCTTTTAAAAGTTATGGATCCTTAAAGGAACTGATTACGAATGATGAGATCCTGCCGGTTATTGAGAAGATACGAAGCCATTCCGCGGAATGGCTTGACGGCTTTGTGACGGATGAAACCCTTACCGCCATCGCGGACAATACGGGTAAAACAACGATAAGCAGTTTTGAAGGAAGTAAAAAAGGAAACAACAAACTTTTATTACACAACCATCTTGAAGCAAAAGGCTTGCCCGTGTTTGATACTTTCCTCGCGTCCTCAGCAAAAGAAGTTGTTTCATGCTTCGATAAACTTTGTAAGATAGGATACCAGGAAGCGGTTTTGAAATCACAAATCGGCGCGTCCGGCTGCGGATTGGTGAAGCACTATACCGCCTGCAATCCCTCTGGCAATGAATTCCCGGATTATTTCTTTTTTGAAGGGCCCTGTCTGGTACAAGGTTGGCTTGATGAAAAGATTAAAGAGGTGACACATATAGGCTCACCAAGCGTTCAAATGTTTTTGAGCGATACAGAGCTTTCTTTATTTGATGTAACTGAACAGTTTCTAAGTGATAGACACGTTCATGAAGGGAATATTTCACCCCCTCCTTATTTTAAAAAATATCCACAAATTAAAGAGGAAATGTTATACCAGGCTGAAGTCGCAGGACGCTGGCTATACGAGCAGGGTTACCGGGGAACAGGGGGTGTGGATTTTCTAACGGTTAAAAGGAATGGAAAAGTCGAAGTGATTGTTAATGAAATAAACGCGAGGGTTACAGGCGCTACTTACCCCTCTGTTTTAGCCAGACATTTTCTTCCCAACAAGGCGTGGATTATGAGGAATTTAAAGTTTGAAGGCGCTTTACAGGGTTATCAATTATTAACTAAACTTGATCGAAACAGTCTGTTGTTTAATAAGGATATGGAAAGAGGGATATTGCCTTTTAACTTTAACCTGGATGAGTCCGGGAATGTAAGCAAAGGGCAGTTTCTTTTTTTAGCCCCTGATACTGAGGAATGCAACAATTTATTAGAGAATATACAAAATGTTTTCCCATCAATATGCAAATATGATAGAGATTAGGAGAAAAAATGAAGGATGACCTCAGTCGCCGTCTTGTGGAGTTAACCCGTGACCTTGTCCTTATTCCAACCAGTAGCTCACGTCCCGATAATATTGAAAGGTCTGTTGAGTTTATTAAAAACCATCTTGAAGAAACCGAAGGAATAACTATCCAGACTTATTATTCTCACGGCATCCCCTCTATAACAGCCCTTCCAAAAAATCAATCAAAGCCGGACGTACTTTTCTGTGCTCATGTCGATGTTGTTTGTCTACCTGAAGATGCTCTTTACAAGTCGCGTATAGAGAACGGGCGGATATATGGACCGGGGGGGGCCGATATGAAAGGCGCTCTTGCTATTCTTCTTGAAATCTTTCGGGATATCCATACGAGTATTCCTGGAGCGTCTTTAGGAATTATGGTTACGACAGATGAAGAAAGGGGAGGGGATTACGGGGTAAAATTTTTGTTTGAAGAAAAGGGACTGAGATGCGGTGTCGCGATAATACCGGACTCGGGTTCATTAAACGAAATCACTGTTGAAGAAAAAGGGATTTTACACTTGGCTATCCGCTGTCATGGACCTGCAGGGCATGCCTGTCGTCCATGGATAGTTGATAATCCAATGGAAAGACTATTAGATCAACTCAGACAGATAAAATCCTTCTTTAATGACATGAAAAAAGACGGGGATGATCATTGGTATTCTACATTTACAGTCACAATAATACGTACGAAAAATGAGGCATACAACCGTATTCCCGCGCATGTTGAAGCAATTTGTGATGTCCGCTTTACACCTCCATGCACAACTGAAAAAATGATCGAAATTCTAAAGGATAAACTCGGCAAAGATATGGAATTGGAAGTCCTGATTTCAGCGGAGACATCTCAATTTTCACCTGATCCCCTTTTTATCTCTGTGACCGAGGATATTACCGGCAAACCGGTTAAGCTTTGCAAAGCGCACGGGGCAAGTGATGCCCGGTTTGTTACAGCTCTCGGTATTCCGGTCATAATATCCCGTCCTATAGTAGGAAATATTCACTCAGAAAATGAATGGATTGATATTGAATCCATGTCTACTCTCTACCGGATTTATGAAAAGTACCTGATGAAAAAACTTGTTAAATGATGCCGGTTGATCACATGATTTGGGGATCAGGGTTCTGTTGTCAGGGATCGGGAGTAAAGGAGGCACGCCCGGAGGAAGGTGGTTTTATACTATAAAAAACTCTCTTTTTTAAGGAAAAATTTTGTAACATCTCAAAAAGTTGAGGAGATAACCTTTCCTGTTATTCCCGAGTGTTCGTTTCGAGAATCCAGGGATCATCTTGACCACTGGATTCCCGATAAAGGCATTCGGGAATGACAAACATAGGGCGTCTGGCTTACCCCGACTTATTGGGAACTTACTTGATTTTATTTGCGGCCTTTATCTTTGCAGTAAAATTAGCCCGGAATTATTTTTAGAAAAATCTCCCTATTACGTGGTCCGTCAAATTCAGCAAAAAATATTCCCTGCCATGTGCCGAGTGCTAACTTCCCTCTTTCTATGATCACTGTTTCTGAAGCTCCGAAAAAAGAAGATTTTATGTGGCTATCCGAATTTCCTTCCCCATGGCGATAATCCGGGTCATTGTGATCAATGAATTTGGAGGTTTTCAGATTAATATCACTGAGCACGGAGGGATCCGCGTTTTCATTGATAGTAATTCCTGCTGTTGTATGGGGGCAGTAGATGGCTATTATGCCGTCTGAAATACCACTTCCACGGACAGCCTTTGTAATGGCCTGAGTGATGTCCAAAAATTGACATCGACATTGGGTTTTAATTTTTAAAGTTATCATGTTTTGCCATGAAGATCATCGTGCGACGAAGCCGCACTCACAATTTGGTACGGAAAACCGAATTCAAGTCTTCGCAGCTACTCTCCTTTGTGCGATTCTGCGGAGCCACGCTCAGCGGGGCGGAGCTAATTGGACGGTTTCCAAAGGAAAGCCGCCCGAAGGGTTGAGGCCAGGGATGGCAGAGCTGAGCTCAGCTTTGCCGATAATCACAATTGAAGCTCTCCGTAGCAGAGCTTCAGTGTAAAGTATGATTTTTTTTAAGTTCACTCGCTAACCCCGCAGCAAGCTCCGAGGGATGTGCTCGCTAAACAATTTTGGTATGGAAAAGTAAAATATTCATAACCATGAAGCCACGCTTAGCGGGGCGAAGAGCACAAAGAGAAATTAATTTTATTCTAATGTTTTATAAAATTTTTTTTATAATCCATTTAGCGATTTCAGAAACATCATCTCTTTTAAACTGTGGAATATCAAGACCGTACTTATTGTCTGAAATAAGGGCGATAACATGGTTGTCGTTTTTGCAGGACAAATTATTTTCCGCTAAACCAGCCGCAATTTCTATTTTATCATGATCTCCTTCTTTATATCCTTCAGCAATCAGCAGGTCCGCTCCATCCGCATAATTGGACACGATTTGAGCTAAAGAAAGTTCTTTGTCAACATCCCGGACTAAAGCAAGAACCTTTGGGGAAGATAATATGGTTGTGACAGCTCCCGCATGTTTATGTCGCCAACTGTCCTTTCCCTCTTTGTCGAAATCAAACCCATGACTCCTGTCATGCTTTACCGTTGCAATGCGGTATCCTTTTTTAGTCAACACAGGGATAAGCTTTTCGATAAAGGTTGTTTTTCCGCTGTTTGATTTACCTATAATGGATAAAACTGGTATCATCTTTTTAAATTTTACTCTGAGGAAAAAAGTGCTTTATAAATTGCTATATAGCCATTACGATAAAACAAAGCGAGATTCTTCGCAAGCTCAGAATGACAAACAGTGCGAAATCTAACTTGTAAACAGGTTCTTAATAGAACTTTACTATCTAATTAATCTTGTTTATTCTCATTATTTAATTTTTACGTAGAATTATCCTATGGTTCCTCTTGATAAGTCAAGGCGACTAAAGAAGCAACTGACGCTGCTTAATGTATATGCCATTGTTGTTGGAGCAACCCTTGGAGACGGATTTTTTCTCCTTCCCGGTATTGCGGCGGAACAGGCAGGTCCGGCTGTGGTTCTCTGTTATCTTATTGCTGTTCTTCCCCTGATACCCGCTATCTTCAGCGTTGTGGAACTTTCTACAGCAATGCCGCGTGCCGGTGGGGTATATTATTTCATCGACCGGAGTACACACCCCCTTCTTGGAACTATAGGTGGACTTGGGACGTGGTGCGCTCTCACCCTGAAAATTTCTTTTGCTCTTATTGGGATGGGAGTCTATATAAATCTTTTTTTTCCCAATGTGGCTATTATACCGCTGGCGTCATGTCTTGCATTGTTATTTGGACTTATCAATTTATTTAGCGCCGGGAAATCAGGTTCGTTACAGGTTATTATGGTTTTTGGCCTTCTGACATGCATTGGATGGTTCATAGCTGCAGGTTCTTTTCATATTGAACCAAATCACTTCACCGGTTTCTTTCATAAAGGCACCGAAGCCTTTCTCTCCACCGCCGGACTGGTCTATATCAGTTATATAGGTATTACGAAGATAGCCAGTGTTTCGGAGGAAATAAAGGATCCTGAAAGAAATCTCCCTCTTGGTATCTTTTTAGCCATGATTACAGTGGTAATTGTTTATGCTTTAGGCACACTGGTTTTAGTGGGTGTTGTACCGCCACAGAAACTTTTTGGTAGTCTCACACCTGTTGCAGATGCAGCGAATATTTTGGCGGGATCCTGGGGAGTAAGAATTACTGCGACGGCGGCGTTGCTTGCTTTTTTGTCCATAGCAAATGCCGGAATAATGAGCGCCTCAAGATACCCGCTGGCTATGAGCCGCGACCATATACTACCTCAATATTTCACTTCAGTTAATAAAAGTGGAATTCCAGACCGCGGAATCTATATTACCATAGCCATGGTTCTCCTTATTCTTTTTCTTTTTGATCCACTTAAAATTGCCAAATTAGCGAGCGCTTTTCAACTCTTGATGTTTTCACTTATCTGCCTTGCTGTTATTGTCATGAGGGAGAGCAGAATAGAATCCTATGATCCAGGATACAGGTCTCCTCTGTACCCCTGGATGCAGATTTTTGGAATGTTCGCCCCTTTTGTCCTTATTTTTGAAATTGGCATGATCTCTTTATTGTTTACTTTCGGCCTCGTTCTCCTTAGTGCCGTATGGTATTTCTGGTATGCCCGTGACAAGGTAGAACGGCTTGGAGCAATGTATCATATTTTTGAACGAATTGGACAGCGTCGATTTGGCGGCCTTGATAGAGAACTGCGCGGTATTCTTGTTGAAAAAGGGTTGCGAGGTTCAGACCCTTTTGATGAAGTGATTACACAGGCACAAGTTATAATGCTTTCAAAAAAGACCACCTTTGAACAAGCTGTATTTCGAGCTTCAGATTTGCTGTCTCAGCATCTGCCATACACAGCCGGTCAACTCACCAAACGTTTTTTGGAAGATACAAAATTGGGAATTACTCCTGTTACCCGTGGCCTTGCTCTTCCTCACCTTCGACTTCCAAATATTAAGCGGTCTGAAATGGTTCTTCTTCAATGTCGACCGGGAATCGTTATAGATAAAAATATGCAGATTCCTGATACAGGTTATACCTCCGGTCCTATACACGCCATCTTCTTTCTTGTCAGCCCGCAGGAAAATCCAGGCCAGCATCTTCGCATCCTTTCCAATATTGCCGGTCACGCGGATGACGATCGTTTTATACCTGACTGGCTCTCCGCGTCAAACGAAAACCAGTTAAAGAAATTATTTCTCAAAGATAAGAATTTTCTCTCAATTCGTATTAAGACAGATTCCCAAAGCGCTCCGTTTATTGGAAAGGCTATTGGTGATTTGGAATTGCCGGAAAACTGCCTGATAGCTTTTATTCTCCGAATTAATAAAACCATTATCCCCAGGGGAGATACGGTGCTCTATGAAAAGGATCTTATTACTTTTATTGGGGAACCTCATGCTATAGAGCAAGTGTATAATCAATACGGAGGGCGTAAGCAGAAAAAAAATTGAAGCTTCCCGTAGCAATCTGCGGGAATTCGTTCGCTAAACACTTTCAGGAAGCGATAAATAAAACTAAAATATATATTATCTTTGGTGAGCATCAAAGTATTTTTAAAAATATATTTGACTCTTATTCCATAATAAATCTTATTAGTAACAATATGAAAATTTCTCTATTTCAAATTGATGCTTTTGCAAATAAGGTTTTCTGGGGAAATCCTGCTGCAGTGTGTCCTCTCGAAAAATGGATTGATGATTCCCTGATGCAGGCTATAGCGGCAGAAAATAACCTTTCTGAAACAGCGTTTTTCGTAAAGAGTAATAACCATTATGAACTGCGTTGGTTTACGCCAGCTACCGAAGTAGACCTCTGCGGGCACGCTACTTTAGCCGCCGCTTTCGTATTATTCAATGAACTAAGAATATCAGCAAAGGAAATCGTATTTCATACAAAAAGCGGTCCGATTACTGTTGGACAACAAGGAGAGCTTTTGGAAATGGATTTTCCCATGAAGCTACCGATTGTCTGTGATGTTCCTGATGATTTAATCAAAGGATTGGGTAAGAAGCCGACAGTGGTGCTAAGTTCCGAAGATTATTTAGCAGTGTTTGATTCCGAAAAAGAGGTGAGAAATATAAAGCCGGACTTTGAACGACTGAAGCGTCTTGCTTTAAGAGGGGTAATTGTAACATCGCCCGGTGAGAGAGCGGACTTCGTATCCCGATTTTTTGCTCCAAAATTAGGCATTGATGAAGACCCTGTGACAGGTTCCGCCCACTGCTCTTTAGCTCCCTACTGGGAAAGACGACTTGGAAAAAACAAACTACATGCTATGCAATTATCTTCACGAGGCGGAGAATTATACTGCGAAGTTCTTGATGAAAGAGTACTGATTTCAGGGAAAGCAGTTAAATTTCTGCAGAGTGAAATATGCATTTAGATGGAATTTTATAATGCACAGATTTTTTGTGAAGTTGGAACAGATAAATAATGATAATGTTGTTTTTCAGCCTGATGAGATCAGTCAAATTAGAAATGTGCTGCGCCTTTCGGCTGGTGCTCGGATACAGGTCTTAGACAATAGAGGGAACACTTATACAGTGGAAATCATAAAATCAGACAATAAAAGTTTAAAAGGAAATATTATTGAAAAACAGTTTCAAAAACCTGGTTCTAAGTTTTCTATATCATTAGGACAAGCTTTAACAAAAGGTTCGAAAATAGATTTTATTATTCAAAAGGCGACAGAACTGGATGTGGAAAATATCACTTTTATCGAGACAGAAAGAAGTGTGGTTAAATATAAAAATGTTCTTGCAAAAGACAAACTGAAAAGATGGTGGAAAATTGCCAAGGAATCCGCTGAACAATCACATCGCTTAACTGTTCCAACTGTTTCCTGCTGCCGGAATTTAGAAGATTTTTGCAAAGCCAATAAAAATGCGCAACTAAAGTTGATATTTTGGGAGGAGGAAAAGGGGAAAAAGTTGAGAGATTGCCTTAAAAATGATATTGATATAAGCCATTTATCATTTTTGATCGGCCCTGAAGGAGGATACAGCTCAAAAGAAATAGAACTGACTCGTAATTTCGGTTTTGTTCCTGTAGGATTAGGTCGTCGAATTCTTAAAACCGAAACAGCAGTAGTTTCCATTTTAAGTATTATTCAATATGTAAAAGGGGAATTGGGATAGAAATATGGGGAAAATTAAAACAGCACTCATTAGTGTATCGGATAAAACAGGAATTGTGGAATTCGCAAAGTTTCTGTCGGGAAATGGTGTAGAAATTTTATCTACCGGTGGTACTGCCCATCTTCTTAATGAAAATAGCCTGCCTGTAACCATGGTCTCCGACTATACAGGATTTCCTGAAATGATGGATGGCAGAGTAAAGACTCTTCATCCAAAAATCCACGGCGGATTATTAGGAAAGCGGGATGATGCAAATCACATGAAAGCTATGAAAGAACACGGCATAAAACCTATAGACATGTTAGTTGTAAATCTTTACCCATTTGAAGCAACAATCTCAAAAGAGGATTGTTCCTTTGAAGACGCCATTGAAAACATTGATATCGGCGGACCATCCATGGTGAGATCCGCTGCTAAGAATCATAAAGACGTCGCTGTTGTTGCAAACTCTCGTTGCTATGAAAAATTAATTCAGGAATTAAGTGAAAATGACTTTTCTCTCAGCAAAAAAACACGGCAGTTGTTGGCACAAGAAGCGTTTGCCCATACTAGCCGCTACGACAGCCTTATTTCGAATTATCTTTTAGAAAAAAGCGAAACTAATAAATCTGTTTTTCCTGAAAATTATCATATTCCGTTGAGAAAAGTTCAGGATTTGCGTTATGGAGAAAATCCTCACCAAAACGCCGCTTTTTATATAGATGCTCGATCAGGAAATACTGACATTACACAGGCTCAACAGTTACAGGGGAAAGAACTCTCTTTTAATAATATTATCGACCTGGAAGCTGCTTTGAAAGTGGTTCTGGAGTTTAAGGAGACAGCTTCAGTTATTATTAAGCATACAAATCCCTGTGGTATTGCCATGGGTGAAAGCCTTGTTGAAGCGTACAAAAAGGCGAAAGAAACAGACCCTGCTTCTGCTTTCGGGGGTATTATCGGATTTAACAGAATAGTTGATGCGCCAACCGCTGAAGAAATTGTGATGACTTTTGTCGAAGCTATCATTGCTCCTGATTACGAAAAAAAAGCGTTGGATATACTTTCGAAGAAAAAGAATTTAAGACTGATGAAGCTACCCATGGGAAAGGGAAAGAAAAATGGGGGAAATCTTGACATAAAAAGGGTGTCGGGTGGTTTACTTTTGCAAAATAATGACGATATAGATTTAATAGAAGCGCAACTCAAAGTGGTTACTAAAAAGCAGCCTTCTGAAGATCAATGGACAGCATTACGCTTTGCATGGAAAGCGGCAAAGCATGTGAAATCGAATGCCATTGTCTTTGCAAAAAAAGACCGCACTATTGGCATTGGCGCCGGACAGATGAGCCGTGTTGATTCCACAAAGATTGCAGTTGAAAAAGCAAAAAGCTCTCTAAAAGGAACTGTTATGGCGTCAGACGCCTTCTTCCCTTTTCGAGACGCAATTGACGCGGCTGCTGAAAATGGGATAGCGGCTATAATTCAACCGGGTGGTTCTATAAAAGATGAGGAAGTAATTACGGCAGCCAATGAACACAAAATTGCTATGGTATTTACCGGTATCCGGCATTTTAAACATTAAAAGACAGCTATCAGAGTTCAGGGGGCAGGGATCGGAATATCAAAAAAATTGTTGATCCCTGACAACTGATCCCTAAATTCATTTTGTTGTACTAAAGTCGTTATTTATTGAATAAATCAATAAAAAGGAAAAGATACTATTGAAAGTCTTAGTAATAGGTAGTGGGGGCAGAGAACACGCCCTGGTGTGGAAGATTTCCCAGAGCCAGATGGTTTCTGAAATCTTTTGCGCTCCGGGAAACGCCGGAATAGAGTTTCTGGCAAAGCTCGTTAGCATAAAAGCCGATGATATTGATGGTTTGCTGAGCTTTGCCAAAGAAAAAAAGATTGATTTAACAATAGTAGGTCCTGAACTTCCGCTGACTTTAGGGATTGTGGATCTTTTCGAAGGAGCTGGGCTTAAAATTTTTGGTCCGTCCAAAAAAGCTGCTGAGCTGGAAGGGAGTAAAGCCTTTACCAAGGATCTCCTGAGAAAATATAATATCCCCAGTGCAAACTATGAACATTTTACATCTTCTCAGAGTGCCAGAGAATATCTAAAAGATCAGAAGTTTCCAATTGTAGTTAAAGCGGATGGTTTAGCCGCAGGGAAAGGTGTAATCATTTGTGATTCTTTAGAGAGCGCGGAAAAGGCAGTAGAAGAAATACTGGGAAAAAAACTATTTGGTAGTGCCGGCAATAAAATAGTTATTGAAGAATTCCTTGAAGGGGAAGAAGTTTCTGTTCTTGCTTTCTCTGATGGAAATAATTTAATCCCGCTTGAACCTGCCCAGGACCATAAAGCAATCTATGATGGAAATCGAGGGCCTAATACCGGCGGTATGGGAGCCTATTCTCCAGCGCCCATTGTTACCGATACTATTGCTGAAGAAATTCTGGAAAATATTTTGAGACCCACTATTAAGGCAATGGCTCAAGAAGGAAGGGCCTATAAAGGAATACTCTACGCCGGGCTAATGATTATACGCGAAGAACCAAAGGTTTTGGAATTTAATGTGCGGTTTGGCGATCCTGAAACCCAGCCTATTCTTATGCGGATGGATAGTGATATCGTACCACTTTTTCTTGCATCTATTGAGGGATCATTGGATACTCAAAAAATAAAATGGAGTAAAGACGCATCTGTATGCGTTGTTATGGCATCGGCAGGCTATCCTGGTAGCTACCCAAAGGGAGAAGAAATCCTGGGGGTTGATAAGCTGAGAAACAACAGCAATACCGTTGTTTTTCATGCAGGCACAAAAAAAGTTGATAACAAGTTAGTGACTAACGGTGGAAGGGTTTTAGGAGTCACATCACTTGGAAATACTGTTTCAGAGGCTATTAAAAACTCTTATCGAGGAGTCTCAAAGATTTCATGGGAAAATGTATATTACAGAAGAGATATTGGAAAGAAGGCGGTAAAGTGATGGGGCTATTTGAACGGATATTCCGCATTGGAAGAATTTTTTTAGGTTTTTTTCTGTTTTCAGTAGTTCTGTTATTGGCAGGTAATGTATCAGCAGAGATGGGAGCATCTTTTGTTTTTAATAATGGCTACCGATCCGATGATCTCGATTGGAATATTGCAGGAGACAGCGCTGGAAACAATCCAAATATTTTATCAGAGCTGGCCTGGAGTGATTTAAAAATTTATCAGTTACAAGCAGAAGGTAAAGTTATTTTTGAATGGTTATACCTGCGCGGTTCAATAGGTTACGGTTGGATTTTAGATGGCGATAACCAGGATTCAGACTATGATGGGGACAACCGCACTCTCGAATTCTCGAGATCAAATAACAACTCTAATAATGGAAATGTAATGGATGCATCAGTAGGGGTGGGGTATCCATTTGAACCCGGACCGGACTGGTTGAAAATAGCGCCTCTTGTGGGATATTCACTCCATGAGCAAAATCTCACTCTGACAGACGGATTTCAAACAATCCCTGCCACCGGATCATTCTCAGACTTGAACAGCACCTATGATACAAAATGGAAGGGGCCGTGGGCAGGTATTGACTTGTCCATTGAAGCAAGCAGAAGACTTGCGCTTTTCGGTTCTTTTGAGTATCACTGGGCAGATTATGATGCTGAAGGAAACTGGAACCTCAGGAGTGACTTTGCGCATCCGAAGAGTTTTGAACATGATGCAAGCGGCAAAGGCATTGTGGTCTCTGCCGGCGGCAGTTACGCTATAGATAAGGATTGGCTCATCAATGCGAATGTAGGTTACCAGGAGTGGTCAACTGATGCAGGCACTGGGCGCACCTTCTTTGCTGATGGTACTACGTCCGGCACACGTCTCAATGAAGTCAATTGGAGTTCTTATTCGGCCATGTTAGGAATAATGTTAAGTTTTTAGGCTGTTATAGGGGAGACGTCGAAGTATACAAGGCTTAGGAGTTGTGTTAATAATGCAATCATTGCATTATGTTGTGTTACAAGGGCATACCGGACGGTACGGCAAAAAAGCATTAGCCGCATTTTGAATAACCACACAGGCGGCATAGCAGGCAGCCATCAGCATGTTCAAGATTCCCTCCATTGCAATCCGGACAGATCATTATCGTGGCCAATTCAAGAAGGTGCGGGTCGTCAGGCTCTTCAAATTTTGGATCTGATATGGGTTGATTTCCCTTCTTTTCTTCTTTTTTTCTTTTTAGATATTGATGTATAGCTTTTCCAATAGCATCCGAGCAGGATAAGATTTTTTGACCGTTTTCCCATGATTGCTGGTGGCAGCTTATTCCGCGTAGCTGTTTGGCAATGATATCTGGTTCAATATGTGACCTGAGGGCGAGCGAAACCAGGCGCCCTATAGCTTCTAACTGGGAAGCCGCGCATCCGCCGGCTTTTCCCATCTGGGTAAAAATTTCAAAAGGGATTTCATTGTCACATTCATT
>CAYMVZ010000069.1:0-13482 GCA_964394335.1 uncultured Nitrospinota bacterium
CGGCATAGAAAATCATCACTCTACGGGTGGTACTAATATTTAGGGTAGGTCAATTTCTTTCACCTAAATCAAAGAAGTCTAAACGAAAAATTGATATGAGTCCGACTCTTGTAATGGAATTAAAGAAACACAAGCTGGCATGTCCCCCAGGTGATCTTGATGTCGTGTTCTGTAATTCAGAAGGTAAACCTCTTGACGCGGACAATTTTATTAAGAGGGAATTCCTACCGACTATGAGAAGGGCCAAGATAAAACAAATACGCTTTCACGACATCCGTCACACTAATGTTGCATTGAGAATTGAGCAAGAGCAAAACATTAAATATATTCAGAATCAATTAGGCCATGCTTCAATTCAAACCACTCTTGACAGGTATGGACATTTGATCAAAGAGGTCAATCAAGAAGAGGCGGAAAAGCTTGATAGTATACTCGGATTTGTGGAGTTTTCTGGTAGCCCGAATAAATCTGTTAGAAGATTGTTAGAAGATAGCAGGTTTAAGGGTATACACGGAAATGTTAAACATTTGAAAAAATTGGTAGCGGGGACAGGATTCGAACCTGCGACCTTTGGGTTATGAGCCCAACGAGCTACCAGACTGCTCCACCCCGCATCATGTTTTGGAATGTTCTTTATTTTACTTTTGGAGAATACGTGTGTCAAGGCTATAGTCTGATTTTGAGAGAAATGATTGAATTTCTTCATACACTTGGGCACTAAAAACTAATCTCATATGCCCTAAATTATCAAACTCTTTGTTCAGAATATTTTTTCCTTTTAGACAGCTATTTTGATAAGGCAAAATAATTTCATCGAAAGAGGAAAAGATTGATAAAGTTTTTATAGTAGCCGGAATTAGTCCCAATTTTTTTAAGAAATTACTTCCAGGCCGCATATCAGTGCCACATGGATTAAAAGTAAAAGACCACAACTGGGTTCCTTTGTGAGGCGTTCCTATAGTAATCAATTTTTCAACATAAGATTTTCCTTTGAGATGGCTAATATAATATCTTGCCAACAGTCCCCCCATTGAATGGCATATTAGGATGATTTTGGCTTGAGATGTTTCTTTAAGGATGTCACTAACTTTGTTTTCTAATTGTTTGGCATAATAAGGAATATTTTTAGAAGGTGGAATATAACTCCAGGTATAGACATTATTCCAACCGTCTTTTTGCAAACGTTTTTTGAGATACATTAATGTCCAGCCTCTCATCATGTACCCGTGTATAAGCAAAATAGGAGGTTTTTCTTCTGAAACCGGCGTTGAAATTTTTTCCGGTTTGAAATATATAATTATATAATGGTATATGTAATCAGCTGCCAGCAAAATAAGCGCAATGCCATATGAGCAGTATTCCAGGAAAAAATGAAAAACAGTCGGTACAAACCTGTCAAAAAAGCCCGTAAAAAGAGTTCGATCTCTATATTGTTTAAAAAATTCAGGTGAGTTGCTGAGAACTAACCACCGGAGAACATACGCAAGGAAAAGATAAAGGAAAAGAAGAAAGGCTATTAACTTTATCATTTGGATAAGATTGGAAGTAAAATATTATGGTGTGTTAATTGGGCCAATTTGAATTCTTATTTTACTACCGCCTAAATTACCGGAAGAAAGATTAACGGTGCAATTCCATCCTTCTTTGGAATAAACAAGGGTAATATCATTGTGCTCAAAGATGCTAATCATTTGCCATTCAAAGTTAGGCATCTCTTTTTTGTAAAAATCAACCAGTGCATCTAACTTTGACCACCCGTTGTATGTTATTATTCCTGCCTTAAAAGAACCGGCTTCATAAATAAAAGATTTGCCCCTATCAATTTTAAATTTAGAAGGGACCGGAACATCAGTGAATCGATAAGAAGGTTCGGCGCTCTGATCTTTGTCTGTAGACGAATCCATTTCTGATTGTTCAGAACTTATTGAACTCATATCAGCATCATCTGATTCAGGTGCATTTTGACCCGATAGAGTAGCACAGCCGCAAAAAAGAATTGCCATTCCCAACAACATAGTCACGAATCTAAAATATTTATCAAGGGTGTTTACTATGAAAGACTCGTTTAAAAATGTAGGATACATAGAAAGTCACGCAAAAATTTTTTTACTAACAAAAATTACAAGGAGGCCAGTTAACATTAGCGCCAAACCAAAAAATCTTAGTAATGAATCGTCTATTTCGCGAATTTTTTCAGCTATGGCTTTGATATGACCAGGAAAGCAAAAGTACGGGAGTCCTTCTATGATCATTACAAGCCCTAAAACAGAAAGAAAGAAATTCATAATTTACGTTTTCATTTATAGCTATTTTATTTGGAAAGTCAAATAAAAATGTGGAATATTGGTGTTCGTTGTGATAAACTCAATCCATTAAACTTAATAACAACACATTTTTCAATGGTTTTTTTTAGCAAGGGAGATTTCATGAAAAAGTTTTCTACCAAAATCAGTACTTTTTTAACTATGGGTCTTATGTCTGCCTTACTGGTAAGCTTCCCGAACCCGTTATGGGGAAAAGGAGATCCCGGGGCAATAGTTGGTTCAAATATATTTGTTGAAATTGCCGCGAAGGAAAATCCTGCAGTAGTCCATATCAGCACGTCATCAAAACCGCAGCCCGAACAAATTCCCGGTAGACGGTTTAGAGGAAGGCCTCCCGGACAACAGGATCCTTTTAGAGATTTTTTTGATAAGTTTTTTGGCCCTCAAAGGAACATACCGCGAAGGAGCTTAGGTTCAGGCTTTATTATTGACAAGGAGGGGTATCTTTTTACAAATAATCATGTTGTGGAAGGGGCGGATGAAATTAAAGTTACCCTGGAAAATGGAGATGAATATGATGCAAAGGTTATTGGTACTGATCCAAAAACAGATATTGCTCTAATCAAAATTGATAACGATAATAATTTGCCGGTAGTTGAACTCGGAAATTCGGATGAACTGCAGGTGGGTGAATGGGTTATGGCAATTGGGAATCCTTTTGGATTAAATCATACGGTTACTGTAGGAGTAGTGAGTGCCAAGGGCAGGGTGATTGGATCCGGTCCTTATGACGACTATATACAGACAGACGCTTCTATCAACCCCGGTAATAGTGGTGGTCCTCTAATTAATACAAAAGGAAAAGTGATTGGAATAAGTTCGGCCATTTATGCCGGTAATACGGGAGGTAATATCGGGATAGGATTTGCTATCCCAATTAATTTGGCAAAGTCGATCCTGGAGGACTTAAGGACAAAGGGAGCCGTTACCCGTGGTCGACTGGGTGTCATGATTCAAAAGATAACCCCTGAACTGGCTAAATCATTTAACCTTTCTGAAAATGAAGGAGCGTTGGTTGGGGACGTTATTAAAGGAAGCCCTGCAGAAAGAAGCGGCATTGAAAGAGGAGATGTTATTGTTGAATTTGACGGACAGCCTGTTAAAACTATGGAAGAACTTCCCAAACTTGTTGCGCAAACACGGCCTGGCTCAGAAGTAGATGTGGTTGTTGTTCGTGACGGTAAAAGAAAAGTGATTAGAACTACAATAGATAAGCTCGAAGACAGGGGAAGAGAAATATTATCTTCAAAGATTGAAAAAATGGGCCTCCGTGTTCAGGATATAACACCGGAATTGATGCAAAGTCTTGATCTTGATTCCCAGGATGGTGTCCTTGTTGCAGATGTTATTTTTGACAGCCCAGCCAGCTCTGCAGGGATTCGGCGCGGGGATGTTATTGCGGAAATTAATAGAGAAAAAATAAATAACCTGCATGACTTTGAGGTGAAAATGGATAAATTGGGCACCGAAGATACTGTACTTCTTCTTATTAAGCGAGGTGGAAGTACTATATATATAGCTATGAAAATGAAATAGGTAATTAAAAATCATCTTGTAGTTTTTTTAACAGTCTTAGATTTGCAAATTATTTTTCAGAGGGTATGTGCAGGAAATATCTTTAAGATATCGCATTAATGCCTGCAAACATATTTTTTTTTATACAGCCTTCCTTTGCTTTTTCTCCCTTTTTTTGCCTTCAATAGTTTATGCACGTGGAACCGTCTCAAGGCGATCTGCAATTGTTGAGGTTGTAGAGAAAGTCGGACCTGCTGTAGTAAATATCAATACTGAAGAAATCGTACAACAAAGACCTAACCCTTTTTATGGTTTTGGAGACCCATTTTTTGATGAATTTTTTGATGTATTTAGACCACCACGAAATTTTCGGCGACAAAGTTTAGGTTCCGGAGTCTCCATTAACTCCTCGGGCTATATTCTTACCAACGAACACGTCATATCCCGTGCGTCCAGTATTACCGTTATTCTTAGTGATAAACGCGAATTTAGTGCAAAACTTATAGGCGCCGATCCAAAAACAGATATTGCAGTGATTAAAATTGACGCAAAAGAACCTTTACCGTTTATTGAAATGGGCAAATCGGATGACCTGTTAATCGGTGAAACCGTAATAGCTATAGGCAATCCTTTTGGTCTGTCCCATACTGTTACTACAGGGATAATTAGCGCGCTTAACCGTCATATTAAAGCTGGAGGAAAGAAGGTTTTTACTGATTTTATCCAATTAGACGCATCAATTAATCCGGGAAACAGCGGAGGCCCACTTTTAAATGTTAAAGGTGAATTGATTGGAATAAATACAGCTATATTTCAAAAAGGAGAAGGTATAGGATTTGCCATACCGATTAATAAAGCCAAACGGATTGTGGATGATCTCATCAGCTATGGGGAGGTTCACCAGGGGTGGCTTGGAATATTTGTGCAGCACTTAACTCCTGAGTTATCTAAATTTTTTGGATTATCGGATTTAAAAGGCGTCCTTGTTTCAAAAGTTTTTAAAGATAGTCCTGCAGAAAAAGCAGGCTTATTGAACGGAGATATAATTTTGGAGATTGATGGACAAAACATTACAAGCCCTGATAATTATCAGGATCAAACATCTTCTTACACAGCAGGTGACCAGGTAACTGTAAATTTTATTAGAAATAAAAAGAAAAAAAAAGTAAAGCTTATTACAATCCCAATACCTGAAAACCGGGCAGAAGAACTGGCTAAAAGTTGGTTAGGTATGCATGTGGATGAAATAGACGATAATTTTACTGCAAAATATAACCTCTTTACCAGTAATGGGGTAGTTATTACCAGATTGAATCCCGATAGTGCTGCGGCAAAAATTGGGATTTTTCCTGGCGATGTAATCAGGCAGATAAATAAACAGACAATAAGAGGGATTTCCGATTTTAGAAAATCTATTATTGAAGCTATGAAAAGAAAGTCCGTGTTGTTTTTAGTTCAAAGAGGACGTTTTGGCTATTATGTAACAATTGAGCCTTAGACTAAAAATTTTTCCTTGTAGAGCCTATAGAGTAGAAAGGCCGCAACCAAAGTAAATAAAAAATATTGAAAGTGTTTTGCGGGAACGTTCCCCGCAACTTGTAGAGCTAAGCTCAGCTTTGCTGCAGGGAGCTTCAGTATCGAACAAGGAACAATGGATTAAAAACGGCAAATCCGAATATTTTATTCTAAAATCCGATATTTGATATTCAATATTCAACTTTTGTTTTTAATGTGTTACAAAGCCTTATTAAAAAACAATGCTCAATAGATTTGTAACACATAACAGAGCATATGACCCAAAATAATTCTGAAACAAATCAAGAAAATCCATTCTTATCATCCAATCTAAAATTATTAAAACTCAAAGACCCCTTACTATATGAAAAGATTCTAAAGGCAGATTCTGCTGTAGTAAAAGAGAAAATCTTTGATAAGGATCAGATATTGTCTTTAACGATTCCCGGAAAAGGAGAACAGCCTTTAGTTTTTCAGTCAAAAAAATCAGACCAAAATGTTTTGAGGTTAACCTCTTATAAAAATCTCAAAGATTATGAAGTGGTAGTGATTGAAGGATTTGGGTTGGGTGAACATGTTCAGGAAATCATTGAGGTCTCCGCTGATAGTACTTTTATTTTAGTAATTGAACAAAACATAGAATTTTTTAAAGAAATCATTAACTATATTGATTTAAAACCTTTTTTTGTTGAACGGGTTTGTTTGTCTGTAAATGAATCGCCTTTCCAGGCCACTAGGAAAAGGCTTGAAGACTATTTTGGTGTTTATACTATTAAAGATATAAATGTTTTTCGGAATCCTGCTTCTATTGAATTAGCACCGGACTATTATGAAGAAATAGACAGACAATTGGAAGAACTTTCCGAGGTGGCAAAACAAAATCAGGCAACCTTAAAGAAATTTTCTGGTATTTGGCAGAGGCATATCTTATCCAACTTGAAATCAGTTGTCATTGAACCAGGGATTAATGAGTTGTTTAACAAATTCCAGGGAATTCCAGCAATAATTGTTTCTGCAGGTCCTTCATTGGATAAGAATATACATTGGATTGCCGGAGCTACAGGAAAAGCCATAATTATGGTTGTGGATACAGCATATAAAAGTTTATTAAGATATGGTATTAAACCTGATTTTGTTATATCCCTGGACGCTCTGGAGGATAATTACAGGCATCTTGAAGGGATAAGAGAGGAGGAAACTTGTTTAATAGCAAATCCTGTTGCCTATCCTTCTATTATAAAAGAATATCACGGTCCTGTGTTCATTATGAATTTCGGCGATCCATTGATGTTTTGGATTGAAAATTGTATTGGTAAAAAAGGAGAGACCTTGTCCGGTGGGTCAATAGCAACAGCTGTCTTTGATCTCGCTCATAAATTAGGCTGTTCTCCAATAATCCTGGTGGGACAGGATCTATCATATCCGAGTGGACGGGCTTATGCTGAATGGTGCTATTTTGATCAATCATGGTTAGACCAAGTTTCTCAACATGAAACAATTAGTGATCTTCATATTTCAAAAACATATGGTGATATGAATCTTACTAAAAAAGGAGTATTTGCTGAAGATATTCGTACTTCATTGAAGATGTTTACTTGGAAAACATGGTTTGAAGCCATGATAAAACATCATGCTACTTGTTGCATTGACGCAACTGAAGATGGTCTGGAGATTAGAGGAGCAGAAATGCTGCCTCTTAAAGAGGCAATAAATAAATATTGCCTGAAAAGAGTTGAACTTAAAAATGTTATTTCAGAAATAAAATCAACATATCAAACTACAGATATTCCAACTTTTATCAAACAATTGGAAGAATTAAAAACAAAGATTGCCAGAGTTGGTTATATTGGTAAAGAAGGGAAAAATGTTTCCTCAGAACTGCTCAATATTTCAGATAATTCACCTCAGCAACAATTAAAATTAAACAGTTATCTTCAAAAGTTGAATTTTTTTGCCGAACAGATTCTAAATGAAAGTGAATTTATTGAGATCAACAAATGGTGTATTGAAACCTTGCTGGATAAAATGAAAACGGAAGATAAATCAAAAGAAAAAAACAAGAATGCGTCTTCTATTCTGTTACAGAGTGTTCGCTCATTTAATATTTTGTTTGAAGGGATCGATGAGATGTGTTCTCATTATGATAGTAAATTAGATTATGCTATTGGAGAACTTAATGGACTTCAGTTTTGAAGATATATTAAGGAAGCTCTGATTAAGTCAGAGCTTCCTTAAATAACGGGAAATTAATTTTTGTATAACCATCAAACTCCTCTTGATAGAGGGGACTTAATAGATTCCCAATCAAGTTGGGAATGACAGTAAAGCGTTACCCTATGCAAAGGGGAATTGTTGCGGTCGGCCATAAATCAGCTTTTCCTCACTTTCAGTTAAATCTGTGTTCCAAAGAAATTGGTATTAGCCCTAAATGCGGGACTACAAACTCAACCCCCCTTTTTCTTTTATTTTCTTTCGGTCATAAATCCTATACCATAACACTAAGGACACATATCCCATGAAAGAGTTTTCGAAAATAATAGAACTTAACGGTCATATTATTGATTCCCTCATCCTGCCCAAAGTCTATGACGAAATTTTAGAGAGAGGAGGCAACTACTCTTCAGATGAAATCAGAATAGGAAAAACAAAAAAAAATGTCAGTTACGCAAGGTTAAAGGTTTCTGCATCTGATCAGAAACTGCTTCAAAATATTTTGGACAGGCTTCATGAGCTTGGAGCAATCATTAAGGAAGAAGAAGATGTTGTTTTAAGAGTTGCAAAAAAAGACGGTGTGTTCCCCGAAGGTTTTTACTCAACTACCAACCTGGATACTTATATCAATTATAAAAATAGGTGGATAAAAGTTAAAAATATTTCAATGGATTGTGGAATTCGAGTTGATAACAGGCATATGAAAGCTGAATCCTTAAAAATGATAGATGTAAAAAAAGGAGATAAATTTGTTGTCGGGATAAAAGGAGTGCGAGTTAATTTGCCGGAGCAGCCCAAAAAAAAGGGTGTGTTTGAGTTTATGAGCAGTGGAATTTCTTCAGAAAAGCCGAAAGGAGTCATTATTAAACGTATTGCCGAAGAAATAACGGAACTTAAAAAAGATAAAGACGCTAAAGTGCTCTTTGTCTGCGGCCCTGCTATTGTCCACACGGGTTCCAGAAAGTACTTGATCAATTTGATAAACAGGGGGTATCTGGATATCCTTTTTGCGGGGAACGCGTTAGCGGCTCATGATATAGAGGCGTCACTTTATGGAACCTCCCTTGGGGTTTCTCTTGAAAAAGGGCTTGTCACACCGGGTGGACACAGGCATCACCTGCGGGCAATAAATACTATTAGAGACACAGGGGGAATAAAAAACTCGATTAAAAAGGGTATTTTGAAAAACGGCATAATGTATTCCTGTGTTAAAAAAAAATGTGACTTCCTGCTTGCCGGTTCTATTCGCGATGATGGCCCGCTTCCAGAGGTTATAACAGATGTAATATCCGCACAGAAAGAGATGAAAAGAAAACTTAAAGGTGTAAAATTAGCCGTCATGATATCTACTATGCTTCATTCTATTGCTGTCGGCAATTTGTTGCCAGCAAATGTAAGAACTATATGTGTGGATATTGATCCTGCTGTGGTAACAAAGCTAACCGATAGAGGAACTTTTCAGGCAACAGGAATAATTATTGATGTGGAAACTTTTTTAAGAGAACTCTCTGATAATTTGCCATAAAGATTTTTTCACTGCAGTTTGACGGAGCCGCAGGTACAATTAGACATTGAAAGCCGAATTGAACAGTTTCCAAAGGAAAACCGCCCGTAGGGTTGGGGCACTGGATGGCCGAAATCAAAAGGGCTACTGCCCAATTGCCTATCAAAAACTTTGCTAAAAAAACACAATTATGCAGATTTGGCGTGCAGAGATAGCGGAGATCGTAAAACAATGCTTGTCTTGTTTATCCCGTAAACCTGTCTAATAATAATTTAAAGAGGTCATTCGTTATTTTTAAACTATTAATGTGTCCTCCTACGTACTATACGGTCAATTATGAAATCAATCCCTGGATGAATGTCCGGGTCAAACCGGATAAACAAAAGACCCCTGCACAATGGGAAAATTATTGTAAACTTTTAGCAAAACTAAAAATCAAAGTTCACAAAATCAAACCCCGGCCCGGTCTTCCTGATATGGTATTCACTGCCAATGCCGGACTTCTATTTAAAAAGAAATTCATTGTCAGCAACTTTCGACATCCCCAGAGACAGGGAGAAACAAAATATTTTTCTCAATGGTTTAGGAGAAGAGGATATGAAGTCATTACTCTTCCTCAGAGCTATTTTTTTGAAGGTGAGGGAGACGCATTAGTTATTGGGGATACGCTTGTGACCGGCTTCAGGTTCAGATCTGATATCCACTCTCACAGGTATATTGGTGATGTCATGGGAAAACGGGTCATATCTTTAGAACTGGTTAACTCGAATTTTTATCATCTTGATACCTGCTTCTGTCCTTTAAACAAGGAAACTGCAATGTATTACCCCAAGGCATTTGATAAATACGGAATCAAGGTTTTAAATCACCTGATTCCAAACCTGTTAAAAATCAATAATAAAGACGCGATGAACTTTTGCTGTAATGCGTTAGTCAGCGGAAAAAAAGTAGTAATGAACAACTGTACAAGCAAACTGAAAGGTCGTTTAGAGGATCTAGGATTTAAAGTTTTTTGCCTGGACTTCAGTGAGTTTATAAAAGCCGGCGGCAGCAGCAAATGCCTTGCACTTTACCTTGACTGAGCACATTTTAGCAGAATGTGATAGAGGAACTTAAAGGGACAAAGTTTTTTGATTCGACAGGCTCACCATGACAGTTATTAAGCAGGTAAAATCCCCAACTTCTGTCGGCGGAGTTTTATTTAGTGGTTTCCTGGCCTTCCCCATGAATTTTTGGTAATTCGAACTGTGTAGATGTGGTTAGCTTGCCTTGATACATGATACCTCCGTGAGCATGACCGACATCTGCCTTATCATAAATAAAATTGAAAATTTCGTTAGCCTCACCCTCGCTGACAACTACAGTAAGAATTTCTACCTCATACCATCCGCTGAAGCCGATAGGTTCCACCAATCCTCTGCCTCGTCCGCTACTGACGTTTGCTGTATTGATGCCTTTCTCTTCATGGAGTATTCTTGCGACTCCGATAGCCTTGCCTTTAGGGATTATGCATGTAATCAGTTTTTTGTTTGTTAGAATTTTCATTTTGTTGATAATACGTTTACCAGTTGCGCTATTATTTTAATGTATAGCAATTTCAATTCTATACATGATTACACAGATTCGATTAGGATTACCACGATTCAAGTAAAAATCAGTGTAATCTAAATATAATCGGCGTAATCAGTTAGTGTGAGTGAAACGAACGCCTAACTTGATGGAGCTTCTATCTATCCTTCGGAAATCTCAGACGCTGACAGTTTCTGGAGAACTTCAGGAGGAATGTAGGTTGCCGCTTTTTCCAAAGGCGTGATATACATAATGCCCATACCCGGTGTATCGAGATTTCCAGCCAGATACATTTTTTCAAATACTCTCTCTACCTGTTCACTTGACACCACGATATTGATTACTTCCTTTTCCACTTCAACGGCAACACCCAGTAGCCCAAGTCTTTCCCTTATTCCCGTACCCCTTGCAAAATGGACGGTAGCACCCTGAACCCCCGCTTCCCGGGCAGCTTTAATAATCGTATTCGCGACGTCTCGCTGAACTATGCATGTAATCAATGCAACATCTTTCAATACTGTAATTTCCCTTTTTATCATATTGCTGTACCTCCTATTCTTCAGCTTTTTCCAGACGCTTCATCTTCATTTGGACCCATAGTCCGGTACAGAGTACCGACAGAATCGGACAAATAGATGCCATGGAAAGAATTCCAAAGCCATCAATAGCGCTAACCGCATTCCCAAACCCCAACCCCATGGCAAGTACAAGTGGCACAGTTACCGGTCCGGTAGTTACGCCGGCACTGTCCCAGGCTACGTTAACAAATTCCTCGGTTGATAATACAGTCAAAACAATTGCAAGAAGATAGCCAGGTATAAGTAAATAAGATATCGGAATTTCATATATGATTTTAAAGACGCCTAAGGCTATGCCAAAACCGACGCCGATAGATACAGCGTACATCAACATACTTTTTTTAAAAGTACCGTTTGTGAGGTTTTCAACCGTCTGACCAAGTGAGTTCAACGCCGGTTCTGCCAGGGTGGCCCCGAATCCAAGAATCCACGCAAAGAGCAGGGCAACGAAAACTCCAACTGCGAAATCATATAATGGTGATGCTTCAATATTTTCAAGTTTTGCGAAAGCAGCGGGAACGAGGCTGCCAGACTGACCACCTAACTTTGCCAGACCGTAACTCAGTCCCACGTTAAATATGATCATTCCGACGACAGAAAGCGTCAGCCCATATATGACAATCCCGGCTTCCGGAATGTTCTCACGCAAAATAAGCTTTAACACCAGAAACAGGAAAATCACTAATGGTACAATAGCTCGCACACCGCCAATAGTTTCTGCCATTGGCGTTTTTTCAAACCAGGCCGGTTCGCTTTTGATAAGTGAGGCTGATTGGACTGCCTGGATAATGGCATCGGGAGAGATAATAAATGATACGTAAATTCCCAAAATCATCACAGCAATGATCGGAAAGACCGAGGCTAAAGTAACAATCCCAAAACCGGAAAGTGATGAGTTCCCCTTGCCCGCGGCCGCGGCAATACCTATTCCAAGAGAGAGAACTAATGGAACAGTGATCGGGCCCGTTGTTACAGCTCCACAATCCCAGGCAAGACCAAGAATTTTACTCAATTCCGGGTTAAACGCGCAGTATAAGGTTAGGCCTATGGCCGGAGCCAGGGATAAGTAGACCATTGGTTTGAGACTCCAGCCGTTCAGAAAGCGCATCGTGCCAAGTACAGCTGCAACTCCAACTCCTATACCGACAACAAGAACAAGCGTGCCTGTCCAGTCATTCAATAATGTATAGAGGTAAGGAGCTTTTGTAACATCTACTATTGAGCCCACTGCCTGGAGCGCTCCGATTGCGGGTTCCGCGAAGGTTACGCCGATTCCCAAAAGAAACGCTATGAGAAGGACTATCGCCAACGTCGATTTTTTTGGAAGGTTGTGTCCTATTACTTCACCAAATGGCATAAGGCCTAGCTTCAGTCCTTCCATGAAAATCATCAGGCCGATCATAACCGCTATCAAGCCTCCTGTAATTATCCAGTGGTCCAATACAGTTTGCTTTAGGATCAGCATTTGGAAGAAGACAAGGTATATTGCAAGGGGAGCCACAGCTTTAATCTGACTGTATAACCTGACGCTGACGTAAGGGGCAAGCAAACGGTGGATGTCTATTCCTCGCAATTGTAGTTTTTGTGGCTTGTATGGAATTTCTTTCCCATCTGCATCAAACTGAGGTTTCGGAGTCAGGTTGTTGTAACTAATGGATTGTTGCTTGATGCTGGCTTCACGCACGAAATCGCCAAAGCGGATTGCTGTAACCATAGAGAAATCCTCTTTTTATTGTTTTTTCGTTATAGCATTTACATGCTTGTGCATAATTGAAGCTCCCCGAAGCATGCTACGAGGAATTCGTTCGTTAAATACTTTCTAAAAGGAAAGAGTATGCTATACCTTTTGGAATCCAGCGTCAATAGAAAGAAAGCTTTGGAAGGGCAGGGCACAACGAGGATGTACAGTATCATTTAACCGCACCCCAAGGGCACTTCCTTCGGGCGCAAGGCAGCTGAGATGAATAGGATAGGAGGAGCCAAGGGTTCGAGGGTTCAAGATTATGAAGATTCTATCGCTTGAATCCTTTAGTTTTTTCCTGACCGCTGACTGCTGATAGCTGCATTTAGTCTCTGATCCCCGACCTATGGCAACAGACCCCTGACAACTGCTTCAAATGTTTCATAAGTTACTCTTGACGGTTGCTAATCTTTTGCTTTATCTTGGTGCATGGTGGAAATTTCAAGACGTTCAACAATTGCGCTAGTGGCCGGGTCCTCTTTATGCGAATATTATTAGTAGAAGACGATAAAAAAATTGCTTCTT
>CAYMVZ010000070.1:0-13412 GCA_964394335.1 uncultured Nitrospinota bacterium
AATGATCGTATCGAACACCGGCATTCAGGGTTAAATTCTCTAAAATATCGAATTCATCTTGAAGATAAATAGCCAAAACTTCCGAGCTTTCTTTTGCATCCAAGAAAAGCTCTGAAGAGCCTACATCTCCATTTGTTTGGTCTTGATTAAAAAAATCCTCATATTCTACACCCGCGATAATTTTATGGCGCTCAAAAAAAGTTTTGGTTAGTTTCAGCTCCGAACCCCACGATTGACCTAAAGCATAATCCTGATTCAGTCCTTCCTCAAAAGGGTAATCGGCGTCAAACTGATATCGATCATAAAAGATTCGCGCGTCCAAATCGAGTTGTTTGCCAAACTCATGAGCATATTTCATTTCTACATAAGTCTGCTTTTCAACTGTTTTAAGGCGAGAGTCGTTAAATACCGTTTCATAGGCAGCTGTCGGTACATTCTTTGTTCTGTCTAAATGAGCGCTGGAAAAGGTGAAATCATGAAAAGATATTTTCGTGAAAAATCTGTAATTTTTATCGGCATCCGCGTTTTCTGCTATACCATTATTGGTATCCGATGAGTTAAATTCTTTATAGAATAATTTCTCTTGCCCCTGGCTATCTAAAAGAGAACCGGAAACAAGTATCCCCCCACTATTTTTAAACTGATGGCTGTAAGACATCCTTCCCCTGAAGGTATTCTACCTGCCATATTCACCTGCTACTTCGACGCCTTTTAAATCCTCCCATGATTTGGTGATAACGTTTATAACACCCAAAAAAGCGCTTGTACCATAAAGGGAGGAACTCGAGCCCCGAATGACTTCCACCCTGTCAATATTGTCTATATTTAAAATAGACGCTGAACCAATGTTTGCTGCGCCGTAGATAGAATCGTTAACCCCGTGTCCGTCAATTAAAAGCAAAATTCTTGAATTAAAATCGCCTGGCAAGTTAAAACCTCTTGTTCCCAGGTGATTCCAGTTCCGTTCGTAACTGACAAAGAAACCTCTTATGCTTCTTAACATTTCGGCTAAAGTGCGAAAACCGAATTTCTTAATTTCATCTGCAGTAATAATGGTAACCGATGAGGGGGCTTCGGAAACTTTCTGTTCATACTTGGATGCTCCCCATACAAAAGTTTCTGCCTGGAGCCATTTCAATTCATCTTCAATGGAAGCAGTTGTTTCCAGGCCGGTTCCTGCAGTGTCGGAAAGTTCCTGGGAAAAGGTATAAGAGGCAAGAGAAAAAAATAATAACGCAAAGGAAAAAACGATTCTATGCAGAGTTTTAAGTAAGGTCATAGCAAAACCAGCGTGTTTACATTGAAATTATGCTCAACTTTTCTGCAAGGAGCTTTAATAATAATTCTAACCCAATTGGAGTATATCAGCTTGATATTGCACAGCGCAATGATAAATTATTTAAGGAACCTCTGATTAACTTGTCATTTCGAGTAAAACGAGAAATCTTTCTCTTGGTGATGGCAATACAATCAATTACTTCTCAGATTTTCCACTGCGTTCGAAATGACATAAACGGACTTAATCAGAGATTCCTTAACTTAATGTTTATGCTATGGACCTTTCTATTTTAAAATTTTGGTGAAATCTACGGGTCTCAATAGTGAATCTAAAGACATACCGTTTTTGATTACCTGCATAATCCCTACAGCATGCACATAATCCCTTGCTTTAAAGAATTTATCTTTCCTGAAAGGTAAGTTTTCTAACTTGTTCTTCATCAGGTTTCTATCCTCAACAGCAATGACCGGGATTCCTTGCTCAATGCATGCCAGCACTGGCAAACCAAGACAACCAGCAGGTATAATCACACAGGATACGTCTTCAACATTAAGTCCCAAATCATAATCAACGATTTTTGGACTTTTGAATAAACCTTTCAAAATACAGTGAACTTCTTTAGTAGTATACGATTCAGCGGCTTTCCTGGGATCTAAAACTCCTAACTGAGGACTGAAATCTTTTTGCAACGGTGCGTGAGCGCATGGCTTGTTGAACTTTTTAACCAAAGTATGTGTCAACATGGCTTCTATACCGCCGATGGGATTGGCTATCAGGTCGGAAGGCTTGCACTTCTTCGGATTATAATAATCCCAATAATAATCCGTTTCCTCATCTATTAATGTTGATAAAGCAAAAGCATCGTAATTCGACTCAAATTCGGCAACTATATTGAACAACCTCTCAAGATAATGAAGTGTTCCAATAGCTCTACCGGATTTTGATTTGCTAATTTTCAAATGGGGAAGGTCGGACATTTCGTGCACTTCACAATTAATTCCCAATGAAACCCTTGCGGTAGATACGGCATTTATAATTTCATCATTAAAAAACCGTGGTGCGGAATCCACCAGCATCAACAACCGGTTGGATCTGACCGGCTGCAAACCAATCTGTCCCATGATTAATCGTGTAAGTGTACTTCCCTCGACATACAAAGTGTTGTCCGTCATTTCGTTGTAATCAGCCCCATTAACTACGTTTGGGTGTGTTATTAATGTATCACAAGACGACGCTACCAGTCTTGCTACCGCGTTTCCATCACCGCAATGACCTCCGACATCACAGCCTATTCCGGTCGGAATTATCAAAACAGCGGTAAATTGGTCCACATTTTCCTTTTTCCTTTCTTGGAGTTCAAAAATATCGCTTTTATTTCCCCAGTGATATCCCTCAAGTTTGACCAGGTCTATTTCGGTTTCATACTGGTCTTCAGTTGACTTGACAGAAACAAATCTAACCGGAAGATTTTCATTTTCAAAAAATCTTTTGCTTAGCGAACAAAAGTTCAAATCTCCTTTTTTAATACTTGATAACTCTGTAAAAACTTTCATATTCTCCACTCGAACGGTTTTACGTCACGAAATAGAATTCAAGTAATCGGAATAGCCGTATTTACGAATGAGTATATTCTTACCTTTACTCTTCAAATAAATATTCGGCTTTTTGATCCCATTAAAAAAACTATTTTTAACCATACTATAATCGCCAACTTTTAGGAAAACGACTTTTTCTCCAATCTTGAGAGGTTTTTTGAATTTGTAGGTCCCAAACACATCTCCAGCCAGGCAAGTCAAACCACCTACAGCATACTCATAACCTTTTTCATTCTCGTACCCGGCATCTCCTTTAGACATAGCTCCTTTAATCTCAGCGTTTCCATAATAAGATAAAAAATCCGGCATGTGAGCATCAGATGAAGTATCTAAAACAGCAATTTTCTTCTCATTGATAGCAATGTCTACAACAGTAGAAACTAAACTAAAAGGGGAACCGACTATTGCGCAACCTGGTTCTAATATCACACGCACATTGTAGAAAGCCTGAAAACAGTTTATGGAATCACAAAACCGGTCCACAGGATAATCCTTATTTGTGAATGAAATACCTCCGCCCAAGCTTACCCACTTTATATTTGGTAACTTCAGAATATCATCGAATTTACTTTTACTTTTTTCCAGGACGGAGGAAAACAGTCTAAAATCATTGTTCTCACAATGAATATGAAACATAACACCGTCCACTTTTTTGAGTTCTTCTTTTTCTAAATACTTCTTCTTTACACCCAACCTAGAAAACTTTCTACAGGGGTCTGCTAACCCTCCATATTCTTCGGAGCAATACATCCCGGACACCTCGGGATTCAGTCTTAAACCGCAATCCAATCCTTGGTTTTTAATGTCTTTCCGGTATTTCTTCAACTGGGACATTGAGTTAAAAACAATATGCGTGGACTGTTGAAGTATCCCACCGAAATCTTGGTTTGAAAAAGCCGGTGAATAAGTAACAATATATTTTTTTTTCTTTTTAAACAAGGCACGAGCATGAATTGCCTCGTATTCAGCGCTACATACAACGCCATCCACATTTTTAAAAATTTTTTTTAGCAATGGTTCTAATGCAAAACATTTGGTAGCAAACAAAATTTTACAACCAGTTTTTTGCTTAACATAATCTACTATCCCCAGGTTTCTAATCAATTCCTTTTCATCGCAAATAAAATATGGTGTTTCAATCATTTTTCTTCAGGGGAGTAATTTAAGAATTCTAACCATATACTGCTTATCTTCCAGTCTGGTTGAATTTCTTTTGCCTGCTCTAATGCCAAATCTTCAGAAATAAGGTTGTCTTTTTTTTAATTCAAATATATTATTTTTTTATCTTCCAATTGTGTTGACCTACCAAGCTCTATTAATTATAAAAGGCTCTAGACTATAACAGGGGTTTATTTGTTTTCAATCTTACAAGCATAACAATCCCAGCCAAAATGAGTGGAATGCTCAGTATTTGTCCCATATTTATTGGCATACTGGCTTCAAATCCGGATTGATTTTCCTTCAGAAATTCTACAAAAAACCTGAAAGTAAAGACGTTGACGAAAAATGTACCTATTAAAAGACCGGGCGTTATTTTATTGCGCTTGATAAGATATATTTTAATGAGCATGATAAATATTATTAAATACGCAGAGGCTTCATATAATTGAGTGGGATGCCGAGGTATCATATCCACCCGCGTAAAAATAAATGCCCATGCAATAGAAGCAGGTTTTCCTACTATCTCTGAGTTAAAAAGATTGCCGAGCCTTATAAAGAACCCACCGAGAGCAACAACTATTGCCATACGGTCCAATAACCATAGATATTCCTGATCGGGTTTTCTCCTCGCGTAAATGTATAATGCAAAAAAGATCCCTATGGCGCCTCCGTGACTTGCAAGCCCCCCTTCCCAAACTTTCAGAATTCTAACAGGGCTGCTGAAATAGTATACCGGGTCGTAAAAAATGCAATGCCCTAATCGAGCCCCTAATAAAGTGCCGATAATCATGTAAAACAGTAATTCGTCAAGATCCTTTTCTGGCTTATTTTCCTGTTTGAAAACCCACTGGATAATTAAAAACCCGATAAAAAAAGAAGAAGCAAATAACAATCCATACCACCTTACCGCAAAAGGACCAATACTGAATATCTCCGGACTCACATCCCAAATTATCATTCTATTATCTTTTTTTTAAAACGTTATTTATTTAAATGACAGTACATTCTAAAATCAAAGTTTTCCAACAGGCAACCTCGAGCCAGCAAAAAAATTCATTTGAAAATATAGTATACCAATGACTTAAAGTATAGAAAATGTAATTCAGAACTTCAATTAATTTGATTTTTAGATATCAAATAATATAAAATTACAGGTTATACTATTATTCAGCAAAATCTTCTTTTTTCAGGACTATACAGTGTAATCAGGTGTTTGTATGTCTAATGGAAAATTGATCTGGATGGATGGCAAGCTTTCCCGGTGGAAAGATGCCAATATCCATATAATGACCCATACCCTTCATTACGGATTTGGGGTATTTGAAGGGATTCGTTGTTACAAAACAAAGAAAGGGTCGGCAATTTTCCGTTTGAAAGAACATGTATCAAGACTTTTTGATTCTGCGAAAATCATAGGAATTGAAATTCCTTTTACTCAAAAAAAGACAAGAGATTCTATAATTGAGGTTGTTAAAAAGAATAAATTTAAAGAATGTTATATACGGCCCATTGCATATACTGGAGATGATAAAAGGGGTTTAAATTATCTCGGCAGCACTATTCACCTTTCAATAGCTGCCTGGCCCTGGGGAGCGTACCTAGGTAAAGAAGGTCTGAATAAAGGAATACGGGTAAAGGTATCCTCTTTTACTCGTCATCATCATAATATAACCATGACGAAGGCCAAAGTTTGCGGAGCATACATTAACTCTATCATGGCGAAAACGGAATCATTCAAGGACGGCTATGATGAAGCAATTATGCTTGACGTAAATGGAAATGTTGCAGAAGGATCTGGGGAGAACATATTCATGGTTAAAAACGGAATAATAAAAACACCTCCGCTTGTATCTGTTTTAGATGGAATTACCAGGAATTCAATTATAGAATTAGCTGTAGAAAAAAAAATTGAGGTGCGAGAAGAATTTTTTTCCAGGGATATGTTATATACCGCGGATGAAGTATTTTTTACAGGCACAGCCGCGGAAGTTACACCTATTCGAGAAATAGATAACAGACCAGTGGGGACCGGTAAACCCGGCTCTCTAACTAAAATGCTTCAAAAAGCCTATTTCAACACGGTTCTCGGAAATAATAAAAAATACCGCAAATGGTTAACTTATATATGAAATCAGCAGTCAACTTTAAGGGATCAGGGATCAGAAAGATAAAAAAGTAATTCCGTAAAACCAAACGTTAGATAATCGATTACAGAAATTGAACTGTTTTTTTTGTTTACTTATTTTTAAGCTGTAAACTGACAGCTACAAACTGAAAGCAAAATTTAAAGGGGTTTTAGTTATGCCAATTTATGAATATGAGTGTCAAAAATGTGATTCTACTCTGGAAGCGTTTCAAAAAATAAACGATCCGCCTTTAAAAAAGTGCGACAATGATGGGTGTAATGGCAAATTGCGTCGTCTTATGTCAAATTCTTCTTTTGTCTTAAAAGGTTCGGGGTGGTATGTGACTGATTATCCATCTGAAGCGAGAAAAAAAGGAATGGAGAGCGAAAAGAAAACCACAGTATCTAAAAAAGACAGCGGTAAAAAAGCATCCGGAGACAAGGCATCGGGAAATGGAAAAAAAACATCTACTTCCAAACCTGCTAAAAACAAAAAAGTTTCTACAAATTAAATCATTGCGCGGTAAGTTGCCGCAACCACAATTGAAGCTCCCCGTAACAGAGCTTCAGTGTAGAGTATGTTTTTATTTTAAGTTCACTCGCTAACCCCGCAGCAAGCTGCGAGGAATGCGCTCGCTAAACACTTTCAGTATGGAAAACCGAATTGGGCGGTTTCCGCAGGAAAGCCGCCCAAAGGGTTGAGGCCATGGAAGGCAGAGCTAAGCTCAGCTTTGCCGAAATCACAATCAATCTTCCAGAAAGGCATAATGACACCAAAAGATTTTTTTAGTGGCTTTGTGTCTAAAAATCAATTCGTTGAAAAAAGAAAAATTATATGAAAATATTTTTTCCAGCCTGAATGACGGGGTAATGGTTGTTTCCGGCAACATGGAAATAATCTTTATGAACCTTGCTCTCGAACATATATTCAACATTTCTGCATCCCATTATATAAATAAATCGTTTCTGGACTTCTCCGGGCAAAATACGCACTTAAATGATATAATTCAAAAAACACTCCAAACCGGCCAAACCATTTTTGATTTCGAGTATAATTTTTTTGATAAATCTTCTAAACTTTTTCCTGTTGACATTACAGTTTTACCTTTGCAGGAAGCATATGACGCTGTAATAGGCGTTGTAATAGTAGTCAGGGATTTACGCCGCGTAAAAGAATTAAAAGAAAGAATGCGCTACCAGGAAGGGCTGGCTAACATGGAAACCATGGCATCAGGAATGGCCCATGAAATAAAGAATCCCCTGGGAGGCATCAGGGGTGCAGCTCAGTTATTATTGATGGAGCTGGAAAAAAGGGAGCTTAAGGAATATCTCAACGTCATAATTAAAGAAGTAGATAGAATTAACCGTATTGTCGAAAACGTTCTTGGCTTTACTAAACCTAAAAAAGCAAAATTCAAATCTGTAAATATCCATAAAATTATTGAAGAGATTTTATTATTACAAAAAGAATCTCCTCTCATGAAAAAAATTGAAATCAAACAAGAGTATGATCCAAGCCTGCCATTTGTAGATGCAGATGAAAATAAATTAAAACAGGTTTTTTTAAATCTCATTCAAAACAGCCTTGAGGCAATGAAAAACCAAGGGACGTTAACATTATCCACAAAACTTGACGCAGATTTTCAAATCCTGACAAAAAAAAATAGAGTTCCTACAAGAATGCTTGTGGTTGAGATAAAGGATACCGGTAAAGGGGTTCCTGACGAAATAATAGAGAAACTGTTAACTCCTTTTTTCACTACAAAGAGTAAGGGTACGGGACTGGGTCTTTTTATTTCTCACAAAATCATTGAAGAACATGGGGGCAGGCTTAAGATTGTTAAAAATAAGGATAAAGGATTTATTGCAAAGGTTTTTATACCTCTAAAAAGAGCATAAATTATTATCCTGAATATCTAAACATCAAGCTCTAAGAAATCTTCAAATTGAAGTCCCCCGCAGCACACAGGCTGTGTCGCAATGTCATTCTGAGGTGTCAGCCGAAGAATCTCTTTTTTTAACTGGTTGATTCTATTAGATTCTTCACTTCGTTCAGAATGACAAATATGCGTTTTTTTGTATTATGACAGAGTCTGACAGCTGAGAGGAATGCGCTTGTTAAATACTTTCAATTTTGCTTTGCTTGCTCACTATAATTCCAACAAACTAAAACGAGTTTTTTTCCACTCTCCCTGTTTCTGCTTTCTTTCTTTTTGTTTTTTGTTATCATTGACAAGTTACTTCTGTTTACCAGGTATGAAATGACTGATAGCATTAAAATATTAATAGTAGATGATGACGAAAGCATCCGATGGGTACTGGATAAGGGCCTGAAAAAAAAAGGATATCGTGTGGACCTTGCTAAAAACGGCCAAGAAGCAATTAAAAAGATTGAAAGACAGGACGACTATTTCATTGTATTTCTTGATATTTTTATGCCGGACATGAATGGTTTGGATGTTCTCCAGAAAATCAAAAAAATTCAGCCCAACCTTTTTATTATTATTATGACCGCACAGGCCACGATGAAAAACACCATTGAGGCAATGCAAAAGGGAGCCTATGATTACATAACTAAGCCTTTTGACCTGGAAGAAATTTACATGCTTTTAGAAAAAGTTTCAAAAGAAAATAATCAGCGTAAAAGAATCAGCATCCTGGAAAGCGAGTTAAAAGAACGTTTTGAGATGGGAGAAATAGTAGGTAAAAGCAAAGCCATGCAGAAGATTTTTAAAATAATAGGCAAGGCCGCTTCTTTAGATGTTAATATTCTAATACAAGGCGAAAGCGGTACAGGTAAAGAGCTTGTAGCAAGGGCCTTGCATCATAATTCGAACCGTGTAACCCACCCCTTTATCACAATTAATTGCGCTGCCATTCCAAAAGATCTGTTGGAAAGTGAACTTTTTGGACACGAAAAAGGGGCTTTTACAGGGGCTGTTGAACAGAAAAAAGGGCAATTTGAATTAGCAAATAATGGGACTTTATTCCTCGATGAAATTGGTGATATGGCCCTGCGGCTTCAGGCAAAAATTCTGCGAGTGCTACAGGATAAAGAATTTTACCCTGTTGGAGCGAAAACATCCCTAAAATCAGAAGCCCGGATTATAGCTGCTACCAATCGGAATTTAGAAGAAGCTATTGAAAACAAGCAGTTCAGGGAAGATCTTTATCATCGGTTGAATGTCATTCCCATTATAATGCCGCCGCTGCGCGAGCATAAAGAGGATATCCCTCTGTTGGCTAAATATTTTGTCAAAAAAGCAGAACAGGAATTTAACCATGGTAAAATATATATTTCTTCTGAAGTGTTAAAGCTTCTGCAAGACCACGAGTGGAAGGGCAATATTCGGGAACTGGAAAATACTATTAAAAGGGCTGTTATCTTAAGTTCTGGAGGTACCATACAACCTGAGCATCTTCACTCCCATCTTTCCAAAAAGCTATTGGATTCAGAACTCGAGGGAATAAGCAAGGTAGTACAATTTCAAAAAGAATTGTATAATATCTTTAAGAATATCTCGGGTTGGGAAAATGGACACATTTATAATGATGCGATTAAGTCTGTTGAAAAGGCATTGTTTCAAAATATTTTGGAAAAGACCGGTTGGAACCAGTCACAGGCGGCAAGTGTTCTTGGTATTAACAGAAATACTCTTCGAAGGAAAATTGAAGAACATAAACTAAAGAAAGATGCCTCAAAAGAAAATAACTAAAAAAACGATGAAAAAGCAGAGCTCTGTCATGAAATCTTTGCTAATAGGTTCTTTGTCCCTGTTTCTGATTTGTCTGATTATTGCGATCATAGGAACGGCAGGCATATTTTATCAGTTCTCCGAAGGTTTACCGGATATCAAGGAATTAAAAAACTACAAGCCCAGTTTAACTACAAAAGTTTATTCCGATACCAACGAATTGATCGATGAGTTTTATATTGAATACCGAGTTCTTGTCCCTCTTTCAAAAGTTCCAAAAATTTTAATAAAGGCATCGATTGCCGTAGAAGACAGTCGTTTCTTTGATCACCACGGAATAGATTTGTTTGGCATTTTAAGAGCTTTTATAAAGAACGTCAAGGCCGGCAGAATTGTAGAAGGAGGAAGCACTATCACCCAGCAGGTAGCCAAAACAATGTTTTTGACTTCTCAAAGAACAATTAAGCGAAAAATAAAAGAAGTCATCCTCGCGCTAAGAATTGAGAGGCTTTTTTCAAAAGATGAAATCCTTGAAATATATTTTAACCAGATATATTACGGTCACGGAGCGTACGGGGTTGAAGCTGCAGCCGGAACATACTTTGGAAAACATGTAGAACAGATTACATTAGCTGAAGCTGCTTTTATTGCAGGCCTTCCGCGAGCTCCTGTCTATTATTCCCCGTACAAATATATGGAGAAAGCCTGGAAAAGAAGGGCATATGCGTTAAACAGGATGGTGCGGGAAGGGTTTATTTCAGCAGAAAGAGCAAGAAAAGCGGCAAACTCAGAGTTTAAACTGGCAGACCGGCACAAGAAAAATAAAAGTGCTTCACAATACTTTGTGGAGTATATTCGCCAGTACATTCAAAAGAAATACGGCAGTACTAACCTATACAGAAATGGGTTGAATATATATACGACTTTAAATATCGAAGATCAAGAAATTGCACACCAGGCTTTATTAAAGGGGCTAAGAAAATCTGATAAACGTTATGGGTATCGGGGTCCCATAGGGAAAATAGAAATTGATATTGATGGTTCTCTGAATTCAATGGATAACGCCATGTTGAACTTGCAAAGTCCAGATAGTGCAAATAAGAATATTTATCAGCCTGGAGAAATTTTCAAAGGAGTGGTAACTAAAATTAATAAAAAATCCGTTGATGTAAATTTAGGCACTGAAACAGGGACCATTGATTTGAAAAATATGAAATGGGCGAGAGTGCCGGATACTAATGTAGATGGAAAATGGATAAAAATTAAAAACCCGCGTGAGGCCATTGACAAAGGAGATATTATCGAAGTAAAAATATTGCCTCATGAAATACTCAAGTTGCAAGATAGATTAAAATTAGCCCTGGAGCAGGAACCATTAGTTCAGGGGGCACTGGTTAGTATAGATGTGGCTACAGGGCATATTAAAAGCATGGTAGGGGGTAGAAACTTTTCAGAAAGTGAATTTAACAGGGCTACGCAGGCATTCCGGCAGCCCGGTTCCGCATTTAAACCCATTATCTACTCGGCCGCAATGGAAAAAGGATTTACCCCTGCAACTATAATTGTCGATTCACCGGTTATTTATGCTGACGATAATAAATTTGACAATACGTGGAAGCCGATTAATTTTGAACAAAAATTTTATGGACCTACCACATTAAGAAACGCCATTACCCATTCCCGAAATGTTGTAACCATAAAAATTCTGCAGAAAATTGGAATAAAAAATTTAGTGGATTTTATACGGCGTATTGGCATAAATAGCCCGATAAACGAAGACCTTTCCCTTGCCCTCGGATCTTCCGGTGTTACCCCTTTGGACTTAACCAACGCATATTCAGTATTCGCCCGCGGTGGAATAAGAATTCCTCCTTCCGCAATCAGGTATATAACAGATAGAAACGGGAATCTTCTTGAAGAAAGCAATCCTGTTTCTGAAAGAGTTGTATCTGAAGAGATTGCCTATCTCGTCACAAACCTGTTAAAAAATGTAGTCAACCATGGTACGGGAAAAAAAGTAAAAACTATTGGCCGGCCGGTTGCGGGGAAAACAGGAACCACCAATAATTATGTGGACGCATGGTTTTTAGGCTTTAACCCGGAGAGAGTGACTGGTGTTTGGGTTGGTATGGACGATTACGCCCCTCTCGGAAAATATGAAACAGGTTCCAGAACTGCCAGCCCCATATGGCTCGATTATATGAAAAATGTCCTTAAAGATACTCCAATTACCGATTTTAAAGTTCCTTCCGGTGTACTCTTTGCAAAGATAGATCCCAAAACCGGTCTGCTTGCTCCAGCCGGACAGAAAAATTACATCTTTGAAAGCTTTATTGAAGGAACAGAGCCGAAAAAATATTCTACAGACAAACAAGAAGAGAGAGGTGATTTCTTTACTAAAGATCTGACAGTAAAAGTGGAATAAGTTTCTTCCAGAGAAGCTATAATGACCGAACCCCACCAAGTCCCATTATTGTTCTATATCCTAGCGTTGTTGTCCATGGTGTGCATGGTATACAACCTCCGCCGTTTTTTTCTTTTTCGAATTGGCAATAAAGAAACCGAAAGACCTCTGGATTTTTTTTCTGGGATAACTAATGCTCTCACATTTGGCATCGGACAACGGAAAATTATAAGTTCCGTTTTTATGTATGCTGCGATCATGCACTTTCTGCTGGCATGGGGTTTTATCGAACTATTATTTGCGACAACGGTAGACTTCTTTTCGGCTCGCGCATGGTTTTCTGACTATCTCCCTGAATTTGATACTCCATGGTTTGCCGCCATCAATGACCTGGGGGGAGTAATGCTCTTTGGAGGTCTGGTCATGGCAATATATCGTCGGCATGGTAATAAGCCAGAACCATTGCCGCAAAATTTTTTTAAAGGTAGAAAAAATCTTTTAGGTGATACAGGAATACTTCTTTTACTTATCATGCTCGTTCTGCAAGGTTTTTTTACCGAGGCATCTCGTTTGGCTGTTGAACGACCATTAACTGCTAATTGGTCCTGGATTGGATATCCAATTTCCAAATGGATGCCGGTATCGGCATGGGAAATGCTGCAACCCGGACTGTGGTGGTTCCATGCCGTCACGGCGCTTATCTTTATTTCAATTCTTCCGCTTACAAAATTGTTCCACAGCTTGGCAACGCTTATTAATCTTGCTTTAACCAATCGGAAATACTTAGGACAGCTTAGACCAATGCATATTACCCGGTTGATGGAAAATCCGGATACAAAGGAGGAAGACTTGACTTTCGGCGCCAGCAAAGTTGAAGACTTTACCTGGAAACAATTGCTGGATAGTATTGCCTGCACTGAATGTGCACGCTGCACTACTGTATGCCCCGCCTACATTACAAAAAAACCGTTATCTCCAATGAAAATCATTACTGACATTCGACATGACTTGTATTCAAAGGCATTAGGAAGTAATAACCATGAAGGACTAATAGGGGGCAGGATTGACATTATGGAACTTTGGTCCTGCACTACCTGTGGAGCCTGTTTGGAGGAGTGCCCGGTGTTGATTGATACTGTTCCAACCATTACAG
>CAYMVZ010000071.1:0-13261 GCA_964394335.1 uncultured Nitrospinota bacterium
CTTTTCTTAGTTTTTCTTTCTGGTTCTGTGGATGCCACAAATATTGAAGTGCAAAATGAATTGAAACGGGGCTATCCGGAAGGCATGGTCTTTATAAAAGGGGGCTGCTTTAAAATGGGAGACCAGTTTGGAGAAAATAATGATGATGAAAATCCTGTTCATGAGGTTTGCGTTGATGATTTATTTTTGGGAGAGCATGAGGTGACCCAGATAGAATGGCGGGAGGTGATGGGAAAAAATCCATCAGGGTTTAAGAACTGTGGAGGCGATTGCCCTGTGGAAAGCGTTTCCTGGAATGACGTACAGCAGTATATAAATAATCTTAATAATAAAACAGGAATGAAATACCGTCTTCCTAAAGAAGCAGAATGGGAGTACGCGGCGCGGGAAGGAGGAAAAAAAGTTAAGTTTGCCGGATTTTCCAATGAAAAAGATTTGTCTCAATATGCCAACTTTTGTGATGAAAACTGCGAGCTTGCCTGGAAAACAAAGAATCAGAATGATGGTTCTAAAAACACAGCGCCTGTTAAGTCATATAAGCCCAACAGCTTAGGTTTATATGACATGGCTGGCAATGTATGGGAATGGGTATCTGACCGGTATGGGGACTATTATGGTAACAGCCCCCGACTTAATCCTGAAGGACCTGCAAGCGGTAATTACCGGGTTATTCGGGGCGGTTCATGGGGAACTGAACCGATGGACGTCCGTGCCGCTAAGCGATCCAGGTACTTTCCAATAATTCGTAACCCGTACATCGGCTTTCGCTTAGCCCATAACAAATAACTGAATTGAACATGCATAGCGAGCGCATTCTCCGTAGTCTCGTCCTTTACCATTGAGTAGAGGTCTTGCCAAGGGGTTTGCGAGCGACACCCCTCTTAGTCCCCCCTTGTTAGGGGGGATTAAAGGGGGGTGTAAACTCCTTACACAGAAGATTCCCTGCGGCAAAGCTAAGCTCAGCTTTGCCGCAAGGAGCTTCGATAGGTTTCTTAATATAATCACGATCTAAATGCTTTCTGTTAAGCTATGAAAATATTGCTATATTATTTAGGACTGGTTTTAGAGCTAATTGGAATGGCTACCATGATGACAGTGATCATCCTTTTTTTTGGAGAAACTAAAATGCAGTTTTTGCTTAATATGTCGATATTAGGAGTAGCAGAATTTTATGCTGGATTTTGGCTAATTGGAAATTTTAATAAAAGAAAATAATTAACAAACTCCTAACTTTACCAAATCTTTCAAAGCATTTTTTTCCTTTTTTGGTCACAACATTCAGCCTTTCGCTATAATCTTTTGGGTTAAAAGCCCTGACTGATTCTCTATCTCTTTATTCCTTATGCGTTGCTGATACCTTAACCAAATCTTGTTAAGCTTGAATAGGCAATTAACTGATGATAAAGTTATAGAATTTAAATATTATATCTATCACAGTTTTAATAACGATGGAGGTTCGTATGAATAAAAAAACAATTAAAATAGGGGTTGTTTTATCAGGATGTGGTTTCCAAGATGGTGCTGAAATCCACGAATCAGTTTTAACTTTATTATCTATCCAAAAAAATGGTGCAGAGTATGTTTGTTTTGCGCCTGATATCCCACAGCACCACGTAACAAATCATATTTCTGGAGATAACATGAATGAAAGCAGAAATGTTTTAACAGAATCTGCAAGAATAGCTCGCGGGAAGATATCAGCTTTAAGTACTTTTGATCCAGCTAAGGTAGATGCTTTAATATTTCCAGGCGGTTTTGGTGCTGCTCTAAACTTGTCATCATTTGCTACTCAAGGAACAAACTGTAGTGTAAATGAAGGTGTGGCAAAGGCAATTGGCAGTATGATAGAGCTAAAAAAGCCAATAGGTGCTCTATGTATTTCACCAGCAATTATGGCAAAAGTTCTTCAAGGTGCAGAACTTACTATTGGCCAGGATAAAGACACGGCAAAAACATTAGAAGAAATGGGAGCAAAGCACAAAACAACTAATCCGGGTGAGATCGTAGTTGATCCAAAATTTAAATTGGTTACAACTCCTTGCTATATGCTCGAATCAACTATCCCCCAAATAGCTGAGGGTGCTGAAAATGTTGTTAAAACCATTATCGGTATGTTGAACTAACCCAACAAATACTTCAGTTAAAATGTAAAATATTTACCTCTTGTGAGCCGGCGGTTTGACTTCCTCAGGCCCTAAAATAACTGACACGCCTGCCGCTTTTGCAATTTCCTTTAGCATTCCCCGAAAAATAAAAAAGTGAAAAGGAAAGACCGAGTACCAGTACATCAATCCTGGCAGGCCACGCGGTAGGAAGCTGGCAATTTGAACAAGTTCCGTAACTCCTTTTTTCTCCTGCTTAATCCGGAATTCCAGCGTTGCTTCTCCCGGAACTTTCATCTCCGCTAACAGGAGTAAACGCTTGGGAGGTTCGGCATCCAGAACACGCCACCAATCCAGGGCGTCTCCCGTTTTGATTTCTTCGGGATGCCGCCTGCCTCTTCTTGTGCCGTACCCCCCAGCCAAGCGGTCCAAAAATCCCCGTATCTCCCACAACCAGTTTGCAAAATACCATCCTTTGTCACCCCCGATCCTGCTAATTGGACGCCATATGTCTTCTGGCGAGCCGGCTAATAGTACTCGATACCAACTTTCCTTGATAGTCCCGCCGGCATATGGGGCGTCGTTGTATCGGCTCCACTCTGGCGGCTTATATGCACCGGCGTCCATCCAGCTGGATTTCATAACCTTTTGTTCTATCCTCTCAAGAGCCATGTCAATAGCTTCCCGGCATGTAAGAATTTTTTGCGGGATAATCGATCTTATGCGGTGGCCGTCTTTTACAACCAGCTCGTTTCCCAGACCTTGAGAAAGCGGTTTGCCCATATAAGAAGGGATAGGCGTGAAAAAGTGAATCATATAGGAAGAGAGGCGCGGTGTCATGAACGATACAGGTATTACAATCCGCTTTTTAAGGCCGGCCTCTTCGGCATAAATGTTTATCAGATCGATATATGTTAGTATCTCCGGGCCGCCAATATCAAAGGTTTCTCCTTTTGTTTCTTCGAACTCAAGACATTTTATAAGGTAAACCAGTACATTCCGTATGGCAATCGGCTGGGAAGGGACCAATACTCTGCGTGACGTTATCATTATCGGCATACGGTCCACGAGATACCGCAACATTTCAAACGACGCGCTTCCGGAACCGAGGATCATTGCCGCCCTAAAATATGTAACAGGAACGGCTCCCGATTTTAAAATTTCGCCGACTTCTGCGCGGGAGCGTAAGTGCGCGCTTAGCTTTTCAGATTCATGGCCAAGGCCACCTAAATATATTATTCGTTCCAGCCCTACATCCTCCGCCGCTTTAACCATGTTCTCCGCGACGAGTCGGTCCGTCTTTACGAAATCTTCGGAAGAAGAGTTCATGGAATGAATAAAGTAGTAGACCGCCCCGCATCCTTTTGCAGCATTCTTGATGGATGCAAGGTCTAAAAGATCGGCGAATACCAACTCAACGTTTCCATGCTGGGACCAGGCTCGCGACTTGAGCTTTTCTAAAGACCTGCTTGTTGCGCGAACCTTGTATCCGGCCTCAAGGAGGCGCGGTACAACCCTTCCGCCGACATATCCCGTGGCGCCGGTTACAAGTACAGGCTTGTTTAACATATTGAAGCTCCTTGAATTTAAAGAGTATCAAAGCAAAATTTCAGAATCAATTCATTCTTTTTTAAGCGAACTTTTCCACTTCACTTTTTGTCAAAATTTCAGAAGTTAAGCAAGCAGGATGAGGCTCTTATTTCAATGATAACTGTTTTTTCTATTTTAAAGTTATTCTGGCAAGTAAATACTTAAATGGTATCAGCATTGATACTTTTTTCTGATACTCGCGATAGCTTTCTCCATATTCGTAAAAAAGCTTTTGCTCTTCCAGTAGAGTTCCTATAATCAGATAGAGTGTGAGGATTATATTTGTTATTAAACCGGACAGGTCAATGCCTCTTGACCAAATAAGTAAAATTGCAGCAAGATACCATGGATGCCGCGTCACACAAAGAATACCATTCTTTTTTAACTCTCCACCTTTTGTAATCACGCTATGAGATTTTCCAGTCCAAATTTGACGAAGACCCAAAAATTGAAAAATATCATAATATTTTGCTCCTGCGACAAACAAAAATATCGATATAACCAGAAGAATTGTTTGAAATATGAATAAAAATCCATCCCACTCAAAAATTAAATTCCCCTGGATGGAGCGCCCAAAAGAAATAACGGGAATTATTGTTAAGATGGCAACCAGATTATAAATTAGGCGGTAAAAACGAAAGTAAGTACCTGTCCGGAGTTTTAGGTATTCTGTTACTTTCAGGCATATCATTCCACTATGAACAGCACACCATAATATCCACATCAATCCGAGTAAAAAATAATCCATTGTTTACAATTCCTTTAAATTACTACTATCTATATTAATCCCACACTCTGATTTAATTCCACGTAGCTTGCCTCGAATTTTTAAAGAAGCTTCTAATTCGATACTCCGTCCGCTTACGGCGGGCGGAGATGTTCATAAGTATGAATTATTTTATCTTTATCTAAAAAGGTTTAAATTTATTTTATAACTTAAAATCAAAAATAATCCAATTAAGGATATAATAAATGAGACTGAAGCTCAGGGCGTCCGAAAACTACCTGTACCTGTCATTTCGAGTGGAGCGAGAAATCTTAAACCATTGATCATACCGAATTTAAAGATTTCTCCTTTTAGTCGAAATGACAAATTCTATCCTTTTCGGACAGTCTTAATTCGCTCGTTAAACCCTTTGATTAAATAATTACAGAAGAAAATGGTATATTCAGCAGTTTTTATCCTTTTTGGCATTGTCTGCCTATACATTGCAGCAAAGAGCTTGCTCTTATGGGTCACTCTTTTTTTACTTAACATTGGCATTTCTTTTTTTGGTGTTGGCATAGCCTTTGGCTTAATGAAACCATGTATTTTTATGAAAAGGCCGAATGGAACATTTCCACTTGTAAGTTATGCTATTTTTTGGCCTTACTTTCTGGTCAACCATCTTTCGCTTTATATTTACAACAGACTATCTTCTGAGGACCAATTTGATGAAATACTCTCCGGCCTTTATCTTGGAAGAAAACCTGCTTGGTTTGATAAGAGCAAAACTGACCGACTGAATATTAGGTGCGTCCTTGATCTTACATCCGAGTTCAAAGAAGTTAAGTTTCTTAGATGCAAAAAAATCTACAGGCTAATTCCTCTTCTTGATACATTTGCCCCGACATTTGAAGAATTAAAAGAAGGTGTGAACTTAATATCTAAGAATATAAAAAGTGGTTCTATATACGTTCACTGTGCGTTGGGACATGGAAGAAGCGCAACGTTTATTGCAGCTTACCTCTTGGAAAGCAGTTATAAAAAAAACATTAATGAGGTATTATCGTTCATTCAAAAAATAAGGCCCAAAATAGGACTAACCAAAAGCCAGTTAACTGTGCTTAGCCAGTACGAAAACTATGTCAATTCCAGAAAGTAATGAACCGGTGTTTATATTTTAATTATTATCCCTTTTAATTAAACATGAGTTTTAAGATAATCATCTCACATGAATTTTAACAATTAAATCAATATTTGTAATATAATATCCTTCGGGCGTGCTTATATGCTCACAAATAGGACAATCAGATGATTGATAGAAAAATAATAAAAGGTAAGCATAACATGAACAGAGCAGGCAGGGTGATAGAGAATTGCAACGAATTAAGGCAAAGCTATAAACAAGACGACCTTAGCAGGAGAGATGTTTTTAAAACTGCTGGATATACGGGGTTATTAGTTGTCGGACTTTTTGGATTAATAGGATTAGTTAGTGCATTTGGAATGCCCTCCTTAGCGTGCGCGGAAATATCAATGCCTGAAATCAAAAGATTAATGAACAGAAGCACTGTTGATGATATTTTACAAAGAGAATATGACAATAAATTAATTCAAAAGATTAAGTACAATCCATCCACTAAAAATACAAATTTTGATGAATTAGTTTTTCAAAAGGATTTATCAGCAGATGATAGAAAGCCTGTTTTGGTGATGTTTTATGGCAGCCCGGGAGAAAGTGATTCTCCTTTTGAAAAAAGAGAGGCTATTATTCTTAGAGAATTCTCCTATCAATACAAAGGACAACTATTGTTTGTAGCTTATAATGTTAAAGAAACAAAAAATATAAGTGAAGATCTCAAAGATATATGGCGGCATATTATTAAGAAACATAGTGTTAATGCCTCTCCATCAATAGCAATGTACTCTAAGTTTGAGTTAGCAACGGGTGAGACTCCTTCAGAAAACAGAGGAGTGATAAAACAGATTGATATTTTAAGAGGAGGGCCCGATGCAGACAAGGAAATTAATGAAAAGTGGCTGCCTTTTTTAAAAGATAAATGGATTACTACTAATTTAACATCCCTTAATAACGCCTATGCGTGGAGATTTAATAATTCAGGCAAAAAGAATAGGATTTTTTATGAAATCAGAAGACGCAGACATAGCATTTAACTGATTTTTTTTGAGCGTAATGACCTCTTCATTTCGTCTAATCCTGTTATCCTGCCGAAAAAAGAGTTTAATTTTTAAAATTTTTTTCAAGAAAACCCGTTACGGCCTTCCAGTATCCGTGGCTGTCTTCAAACCGTTCCCATAAGGCCCTTGATCCGTGATTGCCCTTTGTGGCAGGTAAATGGGAAGCTTTGGTTTTAGATGGAATGGCATTGAAGATGTCAGACCAGGATTTCTTTTCTTTGCGCGCTGAAGTGATGAACGCGGGAACCTTTATTTTTTTAGCTGAGTCCTGTATCCAGGTTCCGGGTTTCCCAAAACGTTTAAAATATTCCCCCGGGGCGAAAGCGAGCGCGCCGTCCACAAGTTCAGGTCTGTCACCAGCGATCTTTAATACTAACGCCGCTGAATAAGAACTGCCCCAGGCAATGACTTTGCCTTGTGCGTAATGATTGCGGACATATTTAAGAGCGGCTTCCATATCAGGCAACGCGTCAACATACGTGGTCCCCTTGCCCTCTGCCTTTGCCCGCATCATCGTTGCGTTTGCAACTCCGTTTACTTCTTTTCCGGAGCGCAGATCCACAGCCATGCAATTAAAGCCTAAATGATTCAGTTTAGGAGCAATTTCCTGATATTCTCCTCTGCTCCAGTGTGCCTGATGAAAAAGCACGATAAAAGGTGTCTTCTTATCCGTGTGCTGAATGTATGTGTCAGCAGTAATCTGCAGACCATCTATCGATGGGAATAATATAGTCTCATTCTCAGCTGCAGTAAGTGTATTTGAAAAACAGCAAAAGCTAATAACAAAATACAAAACATAGATGATGATTTTTTTCATGATGACCTCCATTTGAAAATCAGAATTTTATTACTTATACATTCCATAGTAGCAGAAAAATATCTACAGATGAATTGAGCGATTAACCATTTTCGTTATTTTGCCTCCACGGCGCAAACTTCAGCAAGAGCAACATTCCGGGAATTGCGATTAGAGCACAAAAAATAAAGAAGCTTGCCCAGCCCATGGCTTCCGCCATGAATCCTGTAGGCGCGGAAGCAAAAACCCGGGGCACTCCCATTAAGCTGCTTAAAAGCGCGTATTGAGTCGCAGTAAATTTTTTGTTTGTAAGGCTTGCCATAAAAGCGACAAAGGCGGAAGTGCCTAATCCGGCGCTGAAGTTTTCGAAGGCTACCACTGCCGCTAAAGCAAGGTTGTTATGCCCTATATAAAAAAGAACTGCAAATCCAGCCGTTGAAATTGCCTGGAGAAAACCAAATATCCAGAGAGACCGGTTGATACCTTGTCGAAGAATAAATATTCCTCCGGCCAGGGAACCTACAATAGTTGCCCAGAATCCAAAAAGCTTTACAACCGCTCCGATTTCGGTTTTTGAAAAACCAATATCCAAATAAAAAGGAATTGTCATAGCAGAAGCCATGGTATCGCCAATCTTATAAAAAAGGATAAAGGCTAACATCCATAAAGCACCTGTTCGTGAAAGATATTCCTTAAAGGGGTCAGTCACCGCTTCCTTCAGATTCTTTGGAGATCCTGCCGGAGCTTCCGGCTCCGGAGTTAATAAGGTTGTAATAACTCCAACAGACATACAGGATGCCATTGTTAAGTAAACTGTCCTGAATGAAGTAACGTCTGCTAATATTAAGCCGCCTCCAGAAGCCAATAACATTCCAAGACGGTATCCGTTAACATAAAGGGAAGAGCCCAGGCCCAATTCTTGATCTGCTAAATCCTCTCTGCGGTAGGCGTCTATGACAATGTCCTGGCTCGCGCTGAAAAAAGTAACTAAAAAAGCAGCAATAGCTACCAGCCAGGGATTGTTTGATGGGTTTGTAAAACCAAGTCCCGCTATAGAAACTATGAGGGTAATCTGCGCAACAAGAAGCCATCCTCTTCTCCTTCCCAAAAAAGGTAGAGAGAAGCGATCAAAAAGGGGCGCCCAGAGAAACTTTAAAGTATAGGGAAGTCCCACTAAAGCCATCAGCCCGATAACACTGAGATCAACTCCTTCATCTTTCATCCAGGCCTGTAAGACGGAAATAGTGAGAAGAAGCGGGAGGCCGCTGGCAAAGCCCATAACAAAGCTCACCAGCATCCGGCGGCTCAATATGGCTTTAATGATAGGCGGCATGAGGTGAGTGTAACATATTATTTAGGAAAAAATAGGTGTTTTAAGTTTAGCGGTAAAAATTTGCAACGATCTGATTAAAAACTTAGAATAGTTTTAACCACAATGAACAGGAAGGTCACAAAAAAATTTGACCTCCCCTTAATCCCCTTCCTTCGTCAAGCTCAGGACAGGCTCTTGGCAAGGAGGGGAAGAGCGGAGCCACGCTAAGCGGGGCGAAGCGAAGGGGTGGTAAAATTTGTTTTATAAATTATTTATTTCACTTATGGAAAAATTAAATAACCGTTCTTATTTTTTTGACAACGGGATTCGTTTTGAATGCCAGCAATGCGGCGCCTGCTGTACGGGAAGCCCGGGAACAATATATGTTGACAAGTCAGAGCTATCCTCCATCGCAAAATTTCTAAAAATACCTGTTACAGATTTTAAAGAAAAATATTTATATCCGTTTAAAAATAGTTATAGTATCCGAGAACATCCGGATGGACGGTGTTTCTTTTATGAAGACGGGTGCAGAATTTACCCGGTACGTCCCAGGCAGTGCAGTACCTATCCCTTCTGGTTTACCAATCTGCGTTCTGAGAAAAAATGGCAAAGTGTTTCTAAAGAGTGCCCGGGGATTGGACAAGGACATCTTCACTCTAAGAATAAAATACTTGAGATTGCCCAGACCACATTCCCATGGATTATGAATTCATTGTTTGGTGCGGACCGAAGTGGTAGTGATTAATCAAGATTTAAATTAAAAATTCAGGAAGAAATTTCGATCTAATCTTGAAGCTATATTTTTTTTTCAACTAAATAAAAATTTTTTACAAAGTAATAGAATAAAGGAATACGTATTGGAAGTCGATGACGCAAAAAAAGCATTGAACAAACAGATAAAGACCAGCGCCTTATGTATTTTTGGATTTGCGCTAATAATCTGGGCTATAGAACTGGTCAACATGTTTATGGGACACCAGCTTAACAGGTTTGGCATATTACCACGCACTTTGTATGGGTTTATTGGAATTCCGCTAAGCCCATTTCTTCACAGCGGAATATGGCATACATTGCTGAATACCGTTCCTTTTGTAGTGTTAGGAGGACTCATTATAACAAGGGGTATTGGAGAGTTTCTTGAAGTTTCCCTGTTTATCATTCTTGTTGCTGGCGGTTGTCTCTGGCTATTTGGCAGATCTTCTTACCATGTCGGCGCCAGTGGACTTATCTTTGGTTATTTTGGATTTATAGTTGCGCGCGGATGGTTTGATAAAAGTATAAGTTCTATAGTTGTTGCCTTTGCAACTCTATTCCTCTATGGCGGCATTATCCTCTGGGGTTTGCTTCCTATCTCTCCTTATATCTCCTGGGAAGGGCATCTCTTCGGGTTGATAGCCGGAGTTCTCGGCGCACGCCTTGCCAGGCCGGAATAATATCGGGTGACCGTTGGCAGGGATCAGTCAGTTTTTACTGCAGAGAGGCTGAAAAGGAAGGGCTTTACTTTATAATTAATTTCGCAAGATTTTCTTCAGGTTCTTTTCGTCTTCCTGCCTGAATGCGCCGAAATCATTGAGCCATTCGTAATAAAGAGCAACATCCAGAGGGTTAAGATTACTGATGGCGTGAGGGAGTTCTTCTGAGTACACATGTTTTTTATCTAAAGTAACCAACGCTTTTCCCCTGGTTTCTCCTGGAGCGCTTAATATTAATTCAACAGCAATCTTCCCCATTTTCTGGGCTAACAAGCCGTCAGTAATGATTACAGGAGCGCTTCTTTGGGCTCTGCCAACCTCCTCCGTAGCAATCTTGACTGATCTTCCTATGAACTCTTTAATTTTTCGTTCTATTTTTTCAGGTATATCAGCTAATGTTTCATGTTCTGAGCAGATAATGACGTGGCTGTTACCTTGTTCTAAATTGCTGATTATTTTTTTGGCAGTACGTTCAATGTCCTCTTCTTCAGACCCTATCTCATACAAAAAACATCCTTCTGCGCCTGTTTGCATCGCTGTGAGCAAAGGCAAATGGCCGGCGGTTCTTCCCATTACTTTAACGCAGTATATATAATCGATCATTGAAGCAGAGTCCGGTTTGAATTTTTCATTAATGAGATCGGCATTGTAAGAGGCCGCGGAATCTAAACCAAGAGTATAACCTAAAAAATCACCGTCAATCGTTGCCGGGATGCCTAAGACATTGACACCTTTTTCCGCAAGCGCAAGAGCGCCTTTCATAGTACCGTTGCCACCGATGCAGATAAGGAAATCAACTTTTCTTTTATCAAGAAGATTCCGAATTGCCGTTTTTTGGTTCTTTTCATCAAGGAACTCCTCAAACCTCCCGGCCCCGATCCTCATTCCAGGATCTCCAAGCAATTGTAGTAATCTGTCATTAGGAAAAATTTGATTATTAACAAGTCCTTTAAACCCTCCCCTGAAACATGTTAGTTTCTTGCTGTGCCTGAAAATAGTATTGGCAACTGTCCTTAAAACATTGTTCATTGAAGGAGCAGTGCCACCACCGGCCAGCACTCCGATGTTGTTTATTTCCTCCCTGATTACTTTTATGGTGTAAACAACTTTTTCTTTACTGGTAGTCTCTCCCACCCAGGAATCATATTTACTATATGTTTTGGTAAGCGGGTTGTAGGCAACCATAATTGATACATCTGTGCCTTCGCGGCTTTTATTAAGATGCTGGTAAGCTTCATGAAATTTTATGGGGCTCAAGAAAACTAAAATATTGTTCAAACGACTGGAATGAGTAAAAGCGAAATCCATCGATATTTCATCCTTCTCTTTCTCCATTATTTTCCTGAAAGCCAAAATATCCTGTAGGAAGTAATCTATTTTATGTTCGTTACTGCCCAAAAAAATGCGCAAAGGATTAGAGATAAACTTATTCACCTGGTCTTCATCAAACCCGGTAGCTTTTTGAATTTCTGATTTTTCCTGTTCTTTGTTTAAGTTTGTTTCAAGGCCAAAATTTTGGGAATTATTTGCCGGGTCAATTACAGGATTATTAAGTTTGCTTTCATCTAATTTGATTTTTTTTGACAGTTCATCTAAAAATATACTTGAAAACTGTCCCGTATTTGGACTGGTACTAACGGTTATTTCTGAGTTTCTGATCTTGAGCATGATTCCATGTTCTTCAGCAGTTTTTAAAACCAAATCTAAAGCGCCGGCCATCTTTGTTGATAGATTACGGGCCACTGTTTCTCCTTTGGCGCTTAAGACTTGTCCTTTTGTGCACAAGCGTCCTACTTTCTTCTTGCTGGAGTCATGTACAGATCTACCGTGTCGGCAGAAAACTTTTATTCTTGCTTTTTTAGGTAGAAGCAGTAATTTATCTTCAGATATTTGAATAACTACTCTCTCCTTTAACATCGATTTTTCGATTTTGTTTTTGTCTATAACCAGCGGAGCGTTATCTATATTTTTATCGTCTAAACCGAAATTATTAACGTAAAAGGCAATAAGTTTATTCTGAAATTCTTCGCTGCAGTTTTGAATAACATAATTCCAGGCAATATCAAATTGAACCGGTCGGTCGCCACAATTCTCAGCGATAAATTTTTCTTTTTGCTTTTTGTACCTTTCAAAATTTTCAATGTATTTTTTAACAGACCTCCCTCGCGGTACTTCTTTTAAGGTTTGCTCAATAAATTTCTCTATTAACCTGTGGACTTTCCTTGCAATGTCAGGGAGTGCTTCTATATCTTTTTCATTCTCAGCATTTTTTTCATTTTTGGCTAAAGAAAGAAAACAAGGATTCTCTACCACTTCTTCCAATTTAGCGAACTTCATAACATTCTGCTTATAGTAAATCCATTTTTTAAATCCTATTTTTAATTCTTCAGGATTTTTAAGAATATCCATTTAATAGAAGCTCCCCACGGCATTTCAAACGTTAATATCAATTTCTTTAAAAGAATTTCAGATAGGATACCATGATAAAATTATCATGTAATTCCTGTTATCTTGTCAAAACAATTCGTACTGGAGAAACTTTGTAGATTAAGAAAGAGAGAATATTTTTTTCACTGAAAAATTTTCATTTAATTTAATACTTATTAACTGTTCAAACGTCTAATAATGTAAGGGAATTTTATGCGCGCTTTTGGACATTATTTTTTCTCAATCGCTATTTTGAGCATATACGGTGGTGAAGTTTGTCCTTTTATTGCCAGTCTTGATTTTGTTACATGGTTGATTTTATTGACTATTGTTTGTGGAACCGGATTTTTCCTGAGGCCAAGGCTAATTACCTCGTATGTAACCCGCTTACCCTTCGAAATCCAGGTAAAAAGTCAGTTTGTTCTTGAAATGACTTTTTTTGTTACGATGGCCCTGTTTATAAGCATTTTTAATATGATCATTTACGATTTTCCTATTGAAAGCGGGCTGAAAGTTTTATTAGGGTTTCTTACCCTTGGTTTTTTTGCATCAGCTGACCTTGCTCTTGAGAAGGAACGGGAAATCTCCAGGGAAGTTAGTAGTACAGGACATGATTTTTCAATAGACCAAAAAATTTTTCCACTTACAAAAAAGTTT
>CAYMVZ010000072.1:0-13141 GCA_964394335.1 uncultured Nitrospinota bacterium
GCAGCCGCTAATTTGGCAATGGCAACTCTGTAGGGAGAACAACTTACATAATCAAGCCCGATGCGGTGACAGAACTCAACAGATGACGGTTCGCCTCCATGTTCTCCGCAAATTCCGATCTTCAGGTCAGGTTTTGTTTTTCTCCCCTTTTCAAGGCCTATTCTGACTAATTCTCCAATTCCATCCTGGTCGAGAGCAACAAAAGGATCTTTTTCCAATATATTTTTTTCAACATAATATGGGATGAAGCTTCTGGTATCATCCCTGCTTAATCCATAGCCGGTTTGCGTCAAATCATTAGTTCCAAAAGAAAAAAAATCAGCTTCTTTCGCGATCAGATCTGCAGTTAACGCAGCGCGCGGCAGCTCGATCATGGTTCCAACAGAATATTCTATTTTCTTTCCATATTGGGACATCACAGCTTCAGCTTTTTTTACAACCCTTTCTTTTACAAAAGTCAGCTCATTAACGTGTCCTATGAGGGGGATCATAATTTCCGGAATTACTTTTTCACCCTCATTGGCCAATTCAATTGCCGCTTCTATAATTGCCCTAACCTGCATTTCATAGATTTCCGGGTAAGTAATACCCAGACGGCATCCCCTGTGGCCAAGCATGGGATTTACCTCTTTTAAGTTCCGGGATTTCTCAATTAAAACTTTCACGGAAACACCCATTTCTTTTGCCAGTTCTTTAATCTCTTCTTGAGTATGAGGCAGGAACTCATGTAAAGGCGGGTCTAATAAGCGGATGGTTACAGGCAGACCGGACATCACTTTGAATATTTTCTTAAAATCACCCTTTTGCATAGGAATGATTTTATCCAGCGCTTTTTTCCTTGCCTCTACCGACTCTGCAAGAATCATTTCCCGAACCGCTTTAATTCTATCACCTTCAAAAAACATATGCTCTGTTCTACATAAGCCAATGCCTTCCGCTCCAAAGTCTCTTGCTACAGATGCGTCATGAGGAGTTTCAGCATTTGTTCTGACTTTGAGTCTTCTAATTTCATCAGCCCATGATATAATTTTCGCGAAATCTCCGCTCAATTCAGCCTTAATAAGAGGCGCTTTACCATTAATAACCCTTCCAGTGCTGCCGTCAAGAGTAATATAATCTCCCTCCTTAATCACAGTCCCGTTAACTGTAAAAACTTGATTCTTTTCATCTATATTGATGTCGGCGCATCCGGCCACACAACTTTTCCCCATGCCCCTGGCTACCACAGCAGCATGAGATGTCATTCCCCCTCTTGCAGTGAGAATTCCCTGTGCAGCATTCATTCCCCCTATATCCTCAGGTGATGTCTCCAAACGAACAAGAATTACATCTTTTTTCTGTTCAGCCAATTCCTCGGCATGATCTGCTGTAAAGACTACCTGTCCTACACCTGCTCCAGGTGAAGCCGGCAACCCTTTTGCCAATACATTCAACTTTGCCTTCGGGTCAATCGTCGGGTGCAATATTTGATCTAACTGTTCTGGTTTTACTCTTAACAACGCGGTTTTTTTACTAATTAAGCCTTCTTTAACCATTTCCACAGCAATGCGGATAGCTGCTGCCGCAGTCCTTTTTCCGCTTCTGGTCTGAAGCATGTAAAGCTTTTTATCCTGAATGGTAAATTCAATGTCTTGCATGTCCTTGTAATGGATTTCGAGTTTTTTATAAATGGACTCGAGAGTGTCGTAGGCTTCCGGCATTTCTTTTTTGAGGTCCAGTATAGGATGGGGTGTTCTGATGCCTGCCACAACATCTTCTCCCTGTGCATTAATGAGATACTCGCCATAGAACTTTTTCTCGCCAGTACTTGGGTTACGGGTAAAAGCGACTCCAGTCGCTGAAGTATCTCCCAGGTTGCCAAAAACCATTGATTGAATATTGACCGCAGTCCCCCATTCACCTGAAATACCATGAAGCTTACGGTAAGTAACAGCCCTTTTGTTATTCCACGAATCAAAAACAGCGTTAATCGCCATCTTCAGTTGTTTCCGGGGATCTTCCGGAAAACTGAAACTCTTTTCATTTTTGAAAATTTCTTTATATTTAACGACTAAGTCTTTTAAATCATTTGCTGACAGATGGTTATCGAATTCTACTTTTTTCTCTTCTTTTTTCTTTTCCAGAATCTCTTCAAATTTCATACGGTCTATTGCTAAAACAACATCTCCAAACATCATGATGAAGCGGCGGTAACTATCATAAGCGAACCTTTCGTTGTTACTTTTTTCAGCAATACTTTTTACTGTTTTATCATTAAGGCCTAAATTTAGCACTGTATCCATCATTCCCGGCATGGAAACCCTTGCTCCTGAACGTACTGAGACCAGTAACGGGTCATGAGAGGCGCCAAATTTCATGCCCATTTTATCTTCCAATTTAGCCAGATTTTTCTCTACCTCATCCCAAAGACCGGAGGGGTATTCTTTATCGTTATGATAATACGCTATACATGCTTCAGTGGTGATAGTAAAGCCTGCCGGTACGGGTATTCCAAGATTAGTCATTTCGGCGATATTGGCGCCCTTCCCTCCCAATAGATTTTTCATGTTGGCTTTACCTTCAGCGCCATTTGAAGCAAAAAAATAAACGTACTTATCAGAACTCATTGATGAAATCGCTCCTCAAATAAGAAAATATTTTACGGTATATGGGATAAATATGGGAAAGAAACTTAAATTATCTCAGATAAAAAATTTCATTGATCAATTTTTTTTTCAATAGTTCTTGCTAATTGCTCTATTGACATTCTCTCTTGCGTCATAGAGTCTCTCTCGCGTAACGTAACGGTACTGTCATCTTTAGTTTGGTAGTCAACTGTTATTCCAAAAGGTGTACCAATTTCATCCTGACGGCGATACCTTCTTCCTATAGAACTTTTCTCATCATAAAATACCGCAAAGTGTTTCTTTAGCTTTTCCTCAATATCCTTTGAAATTTCACGTAATCCATCTTTTTTTACCAGCGGAAAAATTGCTGCTTTGAATGGGGCTAATCTGGCATCCAACCTGAGGACTACCCGTTCATCTTCTTCTTCATAGGAGTCCACCAAAAAGGCCAACGTGGAACGATCGACCCCGGCGGAAGGTTCAATCACATAAGGGATGTATTTTTCCTTAGTTTCTTCATCAAAATACTGGAGGTCTTTTCCACTCTTTTCAATATGCTTTTTGAGGTCATAATCTGTACGGTTAGCAACCCCCTCCAGTTCAGACCATCCAAAAGGAAAATTATAATCCACATCAACGCATGCTTTTGCATAATGGGCCAGTTCGTCTTTTTCATGGTCCCTGAAGCGTAGATTTTCTTTTTTGATCCCGTAATTGATATACCAGTTAAAACGCTCCTGCTTCCAATGCTCGAACCATTTCATATCTTCGCCCGGTTTAACAAAAAATTCGATTTCCATTTGCTCAAACTCTCTTGTGCGAAACGTGAAATTCCCCGGGGTTATCTCATTTCTAAATGCCTTCCCTATTTGAGCGATCCCAAGAGGAATTTTCAATCGTGAGGTGGACTGGATGTTTTTAAAGTTTGTAAAAATTCCCTGTGCGGTTTCAGGCCTGAGATAAACGGTTGTCTGCTGATCCTCCACAGTACCCATGAATGTTTTAAACATGAGGTTGAATTGCCTGATGTCTGTAAGCTCTCCGCCGCAATCAGGGCATTTTTCAGAATTCAGGTCATCTGCTCTGAACCTGTGATTACATTTTTTGCAATCCACCATAGGATCGGAAAAACAATCAAGATGCCCTGATGCCTTCCACACATCGGAATGCATTAAAATACTGGAATCGATGCCGACAATATCCGACCGCATTTGGACAATTGATTTCCACCATGCCTCTTTCACATTTTTTTTAAGTTCTACTCCCAGGAAACCATAATCCCAGCAACTATTTAGGCCGCCGTATATTTCGCTGCTCTGAAAGATAAAACCGCGGCGTTTACAGAGCGAAACCAGCTTTTCCATATTAACTGAACTATTCATAATAGATTAGATATCTTTAGCAGGAGTTTATTTATAGAAAACGACTAAAATGAGTTGTCATAAAGAAAGGACAAAACTAAACAACGTCTAAACTTTTTGAGATGTTACTTTTTCAAACCTCTAATACATAAAAAAGCTATTATTTAACCATAATTAGCGAATGAAGTCAATCAAATGGCTTAATAAATCACGTCAATTTCATTCTTTTTTCGTACGGAAAAATAGTATCAATCCTAATTTCGCTTTTATGCAAAGTTACTATATTTAAACCATGAAATCTCTGTTGCAAATATCGAAATATCATGGTTAAATATTACCATGAAAATACAGCGAACAAAAGAACTAAAGACACTCAAGGAGGGTTTGAGGAACAACCCTGTTGTTGCCCTACTTGGTCCAAGACAATGTGGAAAGACAACCCTTGCACACCAGTTTTCTGCTAAACGAGCGTTATCCAAACTCCACTTCTTTGATTGCGAGGATCACCGTGATATTGCAAAGCTTACTAATCCCATGATGGCGCTGGAACCATGCAGGGGAATTGTTATCATTGATGAGATTCAGAGACGTCCGGAACTATTTCCGACATTGCGGGTACTTGTGGACCGCAATCCAGAGAGGCGCTTTTTAATTCTTGGCAGCGCATCGCGTGACCTCATTTCGCAAAGCTCCGAAACTCTTGCCGGACGAATTAGTTTTGTAGAACTTGCTGGCTTTGGTCTGCATGATATTAAAAGGCAGGATTTTAGGAAATTGTGGATGCGTGGTGGCTTTCCCCTTTCTTTTTTATCCAGGAGTGAAAAGTTTTCTGTGAAGTGGCGGGAGGATTTTATCCGAACCTTTCTTGAGCGAGATATCCCTGGTTTAGGGCTTAATATACCGGCCAGGATGCTGAGACGTTTTTGGATGATGCTATCACACTATCACGGGCAGATATTCAACGCTTCAGAGATTGGGAAAAGTCTTAGTATTGCTGACACTACAGCTAAAAGGTATCTGGATATTCTTTCCGGCACATTTGTGATAAGGCAACTTCAACCGTGGTTTTACAACACAAGAAAGCGTCTGGTTAAACGCCCTAAGATATTTTTTCGTGACTCTGGACTCTTGCATACGCTTATGGCTGTCAGTAGTGAAAGTGAACTAAAAAACCATCCCCGTCTGGGTGCATCATGGGAGGGCTTTGCTATGGAACAGGTTTTGTCTCACCTTAACCTCCGAGAGGAAGAAGCCTTTTTTTGGGCTGTGCACACCGGAGCTGAATTAGACCTTCTTTTCCAAAGGAAGGGACGATTGTTTGGGGTAGAGGTTAAATTCAACGAAGCTCCTAAGGTGACACGTTCAATGCGTTCGGCTTTGTCCGAGCTAAACCTTGCGCATATATGGGTAATTTATCCTGGTGAAGATACTTATTCCCTGGATAAAAAGATAACAGCAGTCGGTTTGTGGAAATTAAAAATTAATTTCTGATCCGGTTTTGTTTGTATTGCGGTTTTCTGAGTTGTCTTGTGGGGAGGGGTCAGATCATTCTTCATCTTCCTCTTCATCTTCAAGCGCAATCCCTTGTTGATGGGCCTGGTCTAAAACATCAGCTAACCTGCCGTTCGCGAACCTGACACGCTGGCTCATGGTTGTGGCTATTTGTTTGAATATCTTAATTCCAATAGCAGGGACGTCTTTCAAAAGTCCTTCAAAAGACTCCCTGTTCAAAATAATAAGTTCCACATCATGAAAGACCTTTGCCGTGGCAGATCTGGGAGCACTGTCAATTAAAGCCATTTCACCAAGCAAGCTATCCTGGGTAAACTGAGCGAGTTTTATCGGGTTTCCTTCTACGGATTCTTTTATAATATCAACAGCACCCTTGGCAATGTAAAACAAAGAATCACCCGCATCTCCTTCTCTGAAAACAAGGGTGCCCTTTTTAGCAGATTTATAACTTACATAAGGCACTAACGAAATTACTTCATCCGGTCCCAGGCTGTATAATTGAGGGACTTCATTAATCAAATCTCTAAGATAATCAAAGGCTTCGGGATCTAAAGATTTTTTCTCAGCATAAGAATAATGAGAAATTGCTTTATCATCCTTGGGTTTTTCCGCTGTAGCCGTAGGAGGAGCTGCTGCGGGAGGGGCTGGAGGAGGAGCAACGGGAGCTGCCGCTGAAGATGGCGGTTTCTGCTCTGCCTGCTCATTAATTTCACCCTGTTTATTTAATATAACTAAAGGGAATGTCTTGTTCTGCGCAATTTTAGCAAGAAGCGAATAAGGCTTATCATCTTTATTCCACTTCAGAATTATTTTTGTTCCCACAGCACAAACAGGGGAATCTTTTAGTGTAGAATCTAAAACTACTGCTATCAAATTCTTTTTTGTCTTTTTTACAGTACATGGATAATCTTGAGCTTTTCCGGCTGCATCAGTATGAAAGATTATTTGTTGTTGGCTTTCCAGATGTTGGCTAATGTCCATAAGAACACCCCTCTATCAAACTCCGGGTTGTTTCTCAAAAAAACCCTTGCTAATTATATAGTTTATAAAACCTATTTTTAAGCTCAATTGAGCAAATAAATTACCACAAAAGAATCTTTTCCACAACCTAATTTATAAATTCGTATATAATTATTATTGAAGCTCCCAATAGCAAGCCCTTTACCAGTGTGGCTCAAGGCAAGCTACGAGGAATGCAATCACTAAACACTTTGAGCTTCATAGAGATTCCAGCCTTACCTTATTGACAAAAGCATGTGTCTGTCGTATAGCTTCAGGAATGCGGAATTTTAGACAGGATTGGAGGGTAATTTTTACTGCCGTAATAAGATCCACTTTATGCCCAATAGAAACAAAGACAGGCTTACACCCTGCCCTGCTCCTTAAAACTTTTCCAATCAATATTCCCTTTTTATCAAGCAAGTTGCTTTCTGCCCCTCTTTTGTCAGCAGGCATATCATATTCTCCTGTTAGTTTTGATTTCGCGCATCCAATAGCAGAAATATTCAGTAATACTCCGAGATGAGAGGCAATCCCGCAACCATGCGGATGAGCAATGCCATGGCCATCGAACAAGGTTATATCCGGTTTTCGGCTTAGCTTTTGAAATAATTTTTCAATAAGAGGCCCTTCCCTGAATGCTAACAAGCCCGGAATATATGGAAAGGTAATCCTGCCTTTCACGACTTTCTTCTCTACAAATCCCATTTCAGGATAAGTGAGAATCACAATTCCGGCAACCGCATTACTACTTTTTGTTGAAAAAGAAACATCAACACCAGCAATCGTCTTCACATTTTTAAAATCGTTTTGTTGTATTATTTTATCCCTGAGTTGAAGCTGAATTTTTTTTGCCTCAGCAGGACTTACATCCGAGAAATGAGCATTAAGTTTCTTCAATAGAATTTTGAAATGAAAAATTTCAGGGATTTATGTCTTTCATTCATCGTTCCTCGTTCGATATTCAATACACGTGTTAATTGTCATTCTCCTCTGTCTACTGCCTTCTCATCCTCATTCTGACAGCTTCGGCATGAGCATAAAGGCCTTCTATCTCTGCAATATTTATTACAGCTTCTGCGAGAGTTTTTAGTCCTGTTTTATTGTATGAAATCAAACTGGTCCGCTTATAAAAATCATAAACACCTAATGGCGAAAAAAACCGTGCTGTCCCGCCTGTGGGGAGGACATGGTTTGGGCCTGCTGCGTAATCGCCTATTGCTTCTGGAGTAAAATGTCCTAAGAAAACAGCGCCGGCACTATCAATTAATTTCAAGAGACTTTTTGGATTTTTTACTGCCAATTCCAGGTGTTCCGGAGCAAAAGAATTGGATATTCGGGCTGCATCCTTTAAATTTTTTACTAAAAATATTTTACAATTTTTGCTTAGCGAATTTTTTATAATTTGAGATCGAGCAGACCTTTTTGTTTGAGATTTCAACTCTGATATGACCTTATTCGCAAGTTGCCTGGAAGTTGTTGTCAATATAGGAATAGCCTGTTCATCGTGCTCTGCCTGTGAGAGTAAGTCGGCAGCAATAAATTCCGGATTTCCCGAACCATCGGCAATGATAAAAATTTCACTGGGACCGGCTATCATGTCAATATCCACAGTACCGAAAACGAGTTTTTTGGCTGCAGCTACATAAATATTTCCAGGTCCGACAATTTTATCTACCTTAGGAATAGACTTTGTACCATACGCCATTGCGGCAACTGCTTGCGCCCCCCCCACTCTGTATATTTCATCCACACCGGCAATATCTGCCGCAATTAATACATATGGGTTTATTGCACCACGTGGAGTTGGTGTACATAGAATCAGTTTTTTGACTCCTGCTGTTTTTGCGGGGATTGCGTTCATCAAAACTGATGACGGGTAGGCAGCTTTTCCTCCCGGCGCATAGAGTCCCACTGTGCATATTGGTTTAATGATTTGACCAAGAACCGTTCCTGTTGTTTCCTTAATTTTCCAGGATTTTTCTTTTTGAAGACGGTGAAAATTCTTAATGCGAGAAGCCGCCCTTTTAAGAGCAAGCACATTTTTTTTAGGGACTTTATTGTAAGCGGACTTTATTTCTTTAACGGATATTTGAATATTCCGGTAATTTAAATTTATACGATCAAATTTATTTGTAAATTCAAATAAGGCTGAATCTCCTTTCTGTTTTACTGCTGAAATAATTTTCTTTACTACTCCCTCTACTTTAGGATCAATTTCTCCACATCTATTTTTTAAGGTAGATTCGATAATTTGATCAAAATTTCTATCTGTTTGAGAAATGATTTTCATATAAAATATTCCTAAACCACAGATGACACAGCCCGGCAGAACTGCAATCAAAGAATAGAACGCAGATTTTGCTTCGCCCCGCTCAGCGTGGCTTCGCAGATTCGCCCATAGAAGAATACCTGCGGAGACTTGAATTCTCAGATATAACAGATTTGCGCAAATTAAAAAATAAAATTTTCTAATCTATGTCAATCCGTTTGATCCGTTAAATTCTCGTTCTATTTTTAAAGGGTTACCTAAAAAGGTTGCAAGCTCTCAATAAGCCAGAGTAAGCCAGGTTCTTATTTTTGTCATTTCCGCATGCCTTTATCGGGAATCCAGGGATCAGCTTGACTACTGGATTCCCGATAGGAACACTCGGGAATGACAGGAAGAGTAATTTCCTTAACTCTGCATAAGGCGTTGTAAAAGACAAAAACTAAACAACGCCTAAACTTTTTGAGTTGTTGCAAAACTTTGTTAAAAAAACACAATGTTACAAGATTTTTGAACAGATTTCGCAGAAAATTTAAATCAGTGTAATCAGCGGTCACTTACTCTTTTAATGGAAGCTCCTAAGGCTGAGAATTTTTCTTCTATTTTTTCATATCCGCGATCTAAGTGATATACCCTTGAAATAGTGGTTTTCCCTTTTGCCGCAAAGCCGGCTAAAATAAGACATGCGCTCGCGCGCAGATCTGTCGCCATAACAGGCGCACCTGAAAGCTTTTTCACCCCTTTTACCATAGCCGTATGACCTTCTATACTAATATCAGCGCCCATCCTTTTTAATTCCGCGATATGCATAAAGCGGTTTTCAAAAATAGTTTCTGAAATTGTGCTGATGCCTTTTGCCATTGTCATTAATAGCATAAACTGGGCCTGCATGTCAGTTGGAAAACCAGGGTGCGGTGATGTTACAAGATCCACAGGTTTGACAAGACGCTTCCCTTTTACAATCATGGAGTGGTCTTTTGTAATAATTTCCACACCTGCGGATTGAAGCTTCAGGATGAGCGATTTTACATTTCCAGGTACACAGTTTAGTATTTTAATTTCACCTTTTGTCAGAGCAGCCGCAATCATAAAAGTGCCTGTTTCAATGCGATCGGGAATAACAGTATGATCAAATCCTTTTAAATGCGTCACACCATCGATTTCAATAGTATCCGTTCCTGCTCCCTTTATGTTAGCGCCCATTTTAATCAAAACATTTGCCAGGTCAACTACTTCCGGTTCTCTTGCGGCATTTTCAAGTAATGACGTTCCTTTTGCAAGAACAGCAGCCAACATCAGGTTTTCAGTTCCTGTAACAGTTGGTTGATCAAAATATATTTTTGCTCCTTTCAGTAGTTTTGCTTTTGCAAGAACGTATCCGTCCTTGATCTTGATTTTTGCACCCATCAATTCAAATCCCTTCAGGTGTAAATTTATCGGCCTGGCTCCAATAGCGCATCCTCCCGGCAAAGACACTTTTGCTTTCCCGAATCGCGCTAAAAGCGGACCCATAACCAGGAACGAAGCCCTCATTGTTTTCACAAGATCATAAGGCGCCTCGTGGTTGTTGATGTTAGAACAATCTACTGATATCCTCTTTTTGGTCTCTTTTTTGATCTTTGTTCCTAATGAGGTAAGAAGACGACAGAAGGTGTCTATATCTCTTAACCCGGGAACATTTCGAATAGTAGTTTTTTTATCCGTTAAAATCGTAGCTGCAAGGATAGGCAGCGCGGCATTTTTTGAGCCGCTTATTCTAACTTTCCCTTTTAAAGACTTTCCGCCTCGAATTATAATTTGTTGCATTACGTTTTATCCTTAAAAACTTTTATCTTACCGCAGAGAACGCAAAGTGCGCAGGGTGGACGGTATCGCGGGTCAGAAAATCCTGACCACTGACACCTGATCCCTGACACCTTTAGACTCTGCGTTTAAAGAATATCTTTTAATTTATTGATCGCTTCCAGCATATCATCAGGCAATGGTGAATCAAACTCAAGATACTTATCTGTTTTCGGGTGATGGAATCCCAAAAGAGCGGCATGTAAAGCCTGTCGCTTGATAATAGACCCTGCTGAACGAATCTTTCTTCCTCCATATACTTTATCTCCTAATACAGGATAACCGATTGAAGATAAGTGAACTCTAATTTGATGGGTTCTACCTGTTTTTAAAACTACTTCTACCAGGCTTGCGTTAGAAAACCTCTCTAACACTTTAAATTTAGAAACAGACTCCCTCCCCTTCTTTGTAATTGTGGACATTTTTTTTCGGTCTTTTGCGTGACGCCCTATTTCTTTATCAATAGTCCCGGAATTTTCTTTCATAACTCCATCTACAATAGCAATATATTTTCTTAAAATAGTTCTTTCCCGCAATTGTTTAGTAAGCATTTGATGGCTGTGATCATCTTTAGCCACCATTAAAAGTCCTGATGTGTCTTTGTCCAAACGATGAACGATTCCCGGTCTTTCCACTCCTCCTATACCGGAGAGATCTTTGCAGTGATAAAGAAGTGCGTTAACCATAGTTCCAGAAAAATTTCCAGCGGCAGGATGCACCACCATTCCATGAGACTTATTAATCACAATTACAGACGCGTCTTCATAAACAACATCAAGAGGAATATTTTCCGCTTCCACATTCAACTTTCTTGTAGGTGGTATAATAACTTTAATCTGTTCTCCATTCTTGATCCTGTATTTCGCTTTCAGGGAATGCGATCCGGAAAGGACAAACCCATCATCTATAATCTTTTTAATCTGGGATCTGGAAAGCCCTATATTCTTTTCAGACAAAAAAATATCTACCCGGATATCTTTTTCTTTTTCACACACTTTAAATTTCATAACTCTCTCTCTTGGCATGTTATATTGAGTAACCATAATTCGCATTTGGGTTTACCGCTATATTCTAATATAATGTACGTGATAATCTAAAATTTTTATTAGGAGAAGCATTGAACGAAGATTCTCTTAGAAAACTGCTGAACGGTCTCCACAAAGGAAAGATCAGTCCTGAAAAGGCATTCGAGCATTTAAAAAAGCTGCCTTATGAGGATTTGGGATTTGCCAGGATAGATCATCACCGTAATTTAAGAAAAGGTTTTCCGGAAGTCATCTACTGCGAAGGAAAATCCATATCTCAAATTACATCCATTGCTAAGAAGATTTTAGCTGCGGGAGATATCCTCTTGGCCACAAGGGGCAACAAGGAAATATTTAGAAAAATTAAAAAAATAAATTCACGGGCTCAATATAATGAACTTGCACGCACCATAGTAGTCCCAGCAAAAAAAAAGAAACAAAACAAAGGTAAGGTTTTAGTGTTATCAGCAGGGACTTCCGACATTCCTGTGGCAGAAGAGGCGGTTGTTACCGCTGATATTCTCGGCAGTAATGTTGAGAAGATATATGATGTAGGAGTGGCCGGTATTCATAGAATTCTTGATAAAAAGGAAACTTTGTTTTCCGCTAACGTCATTGTTGTCGTAGCAGGTATGGATGGTGCGTTAGCCAGTGTTGTCGGTGGATTGGTGGAAAAACCTGTTGTAGCTGTCCCAACAAGTATTGGGTACGGAGCCAGCTTTAAAGGCGTCGCCGCTCTGTTAACCATGCTGAACAGTTGCGCTACCGGTGTGGCGGTTGTGAACATAGACAATGGTTTTGGGGCAGGATATTTCGCTCATAAAATCAATATACTGTCTTCATAAATTATCTCTACATACTACTAAAAGATATTTTTTTAACACACCCCGTCCCGGAGGGTCACAGGTTGACCGAAAACTGCCTTTACCTGTCATTTCGAGCAGAGCGAGAAATCTTAAGCTATTGATCATACCGAAGTTAAAGATTTCTCCTTTCAGTCGAAATGACAAATTCTACCGTTTTCAGACAGCCTAAATTCTCTCTACGATCTCGGCGCCCTTTGCACCCGAAGGAAGTGCCCTTGGGGTGCGGTAAATGCATTACTGCGACTCTATTTCTTTACATCCCAGATACCGTCTTCTAACTGGATTTTCTCTCCCTTTTTCGCGTTATCACGGTTCAGGCCGGCGAATATTTTCTGAACATCCGGAAGGTCATTCTCATTAAGGTTTTCACTTATCATCACAATACGTTTCATGATTGTTAGTCGGTCATCATTCTCTTCCTGAATGATGGCTTTTACGAAAAGAGCAAATTGCGGATCTTCCCTTGTTTTGTCAATTTCAAAAAAAACAAGAAACCCATCATTATTTTCCCCGGCAGAACCTAAGGCTTTGAAATTTTCAATATCGTCTTTATTAAACTCCATTCGCTGCCTTGCCCGGATAGCTTCCTTCTTGCGCTTTGGTATTGGGTCAACTTCCTTTAATTTACCACTTTCATCTATGGAGCGGACAGAAGCCAAAA
>CAYMVZ010000073.1:0-13070 GCA_964394335.1 uncultured Nitrospinota bacterium
ACTTTCTTCTGCTGATTGGATATTAGTATCTTCAACAATGACACCCCTTTTATCTGGATAATCAACTCTCGAATGAAACATTCCATTTAAGATGCGGACAAAACTTTTTGTTATGTTATGAAGGTCTTTTAAAGTCAAGTTACACTCGTCCAATTGTCCATCAATAAATTTCCCATTAACGATTTTTTCCACCAGTCCCTGTACACGCGATGGAGTAGGATCCGTTAAGGCCCGTGAGGCGGCTTCCACAGAATCAGCTAACATAACTATAGCCGTCTCCTTGGATTGAGGTTTGGGTCCTGGATACCTGAACTGGCCCTCTTTGATTGAATGGAGTTCCGGGGCTTCATTCCCTTTTGCCTTGTTATAAAAATACCGAATAAGGTCTGTTCCGTGATGTTCTAAAATAAAATCCACTAATCCGGGCTGCAGCTTATATTTTTTTGCCAAATCAACGCCGTCCTTTATATGGGAAATGATAATTAAACTGCTCATGTTTGGGTTTAACTTGTGATGTTTATTAATACCTCCCATAAGGTTTTCGATAAAATATTCTGATTTTGTGGTTTTACCTATATCGTGGTAATAAGAACCCACGCGGGCCAGAAGATAGTTGGCATTCACGGATTTTGCGGCCTCTTCCGCCAGACTGCCTACAACCATACTGTGCTGGTAAGTTCCGGGGGCGTGGATAAGCATTTCTCGCAGCAGGTTATTGTTGAGGTTAGAAAGTTCCAATAATTTTATGTCTGAAGTAACACCAAAAAAATACTCCAGTAGCGGCAATAAAGAAGATACAACTGTTGCTGCGATAATTCCACCAATAAACCCCATGCTAACATCTGACACAATTTGAATAGAAAAAGAAGACGCGCTAATTAAGTGTATTGTTATTATTGTAATCACATTAACCAGGCTTATTAAAAATCCAGCCCCTAAAATAGATAAACGTCCTACATACTGGCTTTCCCTGAAAACAACGCATAAACTTCCTGTCAGTGCAAACAGGGCATAATATGTGTGCCCTCCCAGCATTAACCCGGTAAAAATAAAAGTTATTATAGAAAAAATGATGCCAATATCTACTCCAAATAATATGGCAACCAACATTGGCCCTGCCGCATAGGGTACGGCATAATAGTAGGATTGCGTTTCGATTAAACCAGTATAATCTGATAATGCGGGAGAAATACTGATAAATAATTTGCAGATAATCATGCTGCACAAAAGAATTACAGACATAAGCATAATATTACCTTTTTTATCAGCGATAATTGATTTAAATCTTTTCAGGTAAGACCAAAACAAAAAACCTGCTAATGAAACAAAAATAAAAATACCCGCGGTAGATATCGCTGCGCCGCGTAAATTCCTTTTTGATGAAAGGCCGCCTAACTTGATTAAATGCTCCTGTGAAATCTTTTCTCCTTCTCGAACAATCATTTCTCCTTTTTTAATTTGAGAAAAAACAGGTTTAACCATTTCAGCCGCAATTTTCTTTCTGAGTTCTGTTTCACTGCTGTTAAAAGTTAGGTTAGGTTGGATAAAATTTTTACAAATTAGAAGGATCACCCGCTGAAGCGCTCTATGATCTTTATTGACTGTCTGGTTAATCTCCTGAATCAGGTTAGCTTCCGCTTCCCTGACATCTCTAATTTCAAACAGATTTTTTTGTATATGTTCTTTGCCAGAGTTTATATCCCTGATTAAAATGCCTTTATTGTTTTTATGACTTAGAGTCTTCTTGCTGCTCACCACCCCTGAATCCACAACAGTATTCAATAAAGATTGAATCTGTTTAACGATTTCAGGGTTGTAGTGATGCCATTTCAGAGTTTTCAGAGATTTTTTCGATAGATCCACTTCAAGAGCAGTTTTAAACTCAGCTACTTTGTCCGTAAAAAAACTATTATTTTCTATCGAAAAAAACTGTTTATCAATTTCACCTTTAAGCTGTAGAAAAAACTCTCTTTCTTTTATTGAGAGGACTTCGTCTGAAACAGATAAAGATTCATTAACTTCGTTAAATTTCTTATAAATATCCGGATATGATTCCGTATAAAGCGTCTGAATAATAGAAAACGCAATGGATATTTTTTTATTGATTTTAGTAATTATATTTGGGTTGTAATCATAAACGTATAAAGAGTTCCGGGTGGCCTCTCTTCTGTTTTTTTCTGTTGAAATTTTATCTTCAACCAGATAGTTTTCACTCGCTTTGATGTCTTTAGAAGCAATGTCGCCAATCACCACCTTAGGTAATTGTGCCGGAAACGAAGGAGCCAAAATATAACTGACAATTACCAGAAAGATAAGAGTGGAAAGCCCCCGCAAGAAAAAAGCAAGTCTAATTTTATTTGGGAACACTGCCTCTTTCAGAGGAGATTTTGAGATGTTTTTTTTTGTAAAATGAATATTAACAATATTTTTTTTCTTCATATTTTTCATAAGCTTTGATTACCTTTTTTACAACATCATTTCTTACAACATCCCGTTCGCTAAAATGTATAAATTCAATATCTTTGATTCCCTTAAGAATATGTTGCGTTTCGACCAAACCTGATTTCTGATGACCGGGCAAATCGATTTGAGTAATATCTCCTGTAACAACTACTTTAGAGTTAAAGCCTAACCTGGTCAAAAACATTTTCATTTGTTCCGGAGTGGAGTTTTGCGCCTCGTCCAGAATAATAAAAGAATCATTCAACGTTCTACCTCTCATAAAGGCCAATGGTGCAATTTCCACTATACCGTTTTCAACCATCTGACGTGCCTGTTCCATACCTACCATATCATAGAGCGCGTCATAAAGGGGCCTTAAATAGGGGTTAACTTTTTCTAAAATATCTCCGGGCAGATAACCAAGTTTTTCCCCCGCTTCAACAGCAGGCCTCACCAGGACAATCCTTCCGAATTTTTTTTTCTGCAATACCGAAACTGCTTTTGCCATAGCCAGATATGTTTTCCCTGTTCCGGCAGGGCCGATTCCAATGACAACATCAAAATTATCTATAGCATAGATGTATTCATACTGGACTATACTCCTTGGTGTTATATATCCTTTTTCAGAAGTGATTTCAATGCGCTCTGAAAATATCTTTTTTATATCAGGATTATCATTTTCTTCCCACAGGCTTAGAATAAACTTAAAATCCCGGTTTCTAAAAATAAAATCTTTTGTCAATAAATCAAGCAGATTTTGTAGAAGCCGATATACTTTAGATACATCTTCCTCCTCCCCTTTGATCAAAATACAATCTTTTCCAGTAGTAACCCGTACCTTGAATTTTTTTTTCGATGAGAATTAAATGTTGATCTTTGACTCCGAATAGTTTTTTTAAGTGGTGATGATGTTCAAAGGCTAACTTTTGTGTAAAAAGTTCGTTCAATGGGAGGGATTGACCTTTTTTGTTTTAATAAATATTAGTACCATAATTTTAAGATGATATCAAAGAGATTTATTCCAGGCTTTTCTCTAAATGCGATTTGATGGTCTCTAATTTTTTTTCATTTACTATTTTAGCTCCATTCAAGTCAGCAATATAAAAGACATCTAACCCTCTCTTGCCCTCTGTTGATATTTTCGCGTTAACTATATTGATTCCTAAATCGGAGAACGTTTTGGTTAATAAATATAGCGAACCAATTTGATCCTGAAAGATAATTTCAATAACCGTATAGTGCTCTGAAGCCTCATTATCCACCAAAACAGTAGTTGGAATTAATTTGTCACCTTTTAGTTTGCTCCTGAGATCCAATCGCTTACTTTTTATAATATCAGAAACATCTTTTTTAAGGGACAAAACATCTTCTAAATCATTTGATATTTTTGCAAAAAGCTCTGTTTCCTCAAAATGCGTATTTTCTGATTGAGTAACATCTAATGTGTCAATAGCAAGACCATCTTTCCCTGAATGGACCTGGGCACTAAGTATATTTAGTGATCTGGCACTCAATATTCCGGTAATTTTAGCCAGGGTCCCAACTTTTCCTCTCGTACAAAATGATAATTCCAAAAACCCAAATTTTTCGTTCCGGAAAAAATCTAATGGTGCATTTTTTTGGTCCAATTGAGTTGCTAATTTAACATGCTTTTTTATTTTTTCCGGGTGAAGAGATGCAAAGTATTTTATAGGCATATTATTCAGGAAGTAGTTCACACATTCTTTATCGATATTTTCATCACATAGTTGAGCTAAAACTTCTTTTTTACAGTTGTCCGCAACTTCCTGTTCGGCCAGCCCCACAGAATCATCCACCATTAAATGTTCGTATGTTTTATGGTACAGTTCCCATAGTAAAGCCCCTTTCCATTCTGTCCACATGCTTGTGGAAACCGCCATAATGTCGGCACAGGTATGTATGTAAAGCATTTTTAATAATTCAATATTTTTAAAATTTTGAGCAAATTCGGAAATAGTATTTTTGTCTGACAAATCACGCCGTTGAGCTACATGGTTCATCAAGAGATGATTTTTCATTAAAAATCTTAATATTTCACAATCGGTTTTATTAAAATCAATTCGCTTAGCAATCTTCTCAATGTAAAGAAGCCCTGTTTTAATATGATCCTGCCCTTCAGCTTTTCCAATATCATGTAAAAGGAGAGAAAGCTTTAATATTTCCGGCTTTGCAATGAATTTACAAACTAATGCAATTTCAGCTAATTCCTTTTCGGCGCAATTATATAATTTTTCCAACTTCTCCACAGCCTGGAAGCAATGCTCGTCAACAGTATACATATGAAAGAAATCATTATGAATTTGAAATTTGCATTTTTCAAACTCCGGCAAAAATAATCCCAACACATCAACCTCATGCATTGCCCGAAATATTTTAAAGGAGTTTTTTGCTCTTAAAATATTGATAAAAAATTCTTTTAAATCCCCGCTGTTCCATTCAACATCTTTAAGCATAGGTAAATTCTTTCTAATGATCCTTTTTAAGTTCTCGCTGAGTTTCAGATCAAACCGTTGCGAAAGTAGAAAAACATCAAACAGAAGACAAGGGTTATCAGCAAAAACAGTCTCATTAAATTCTTTCAGAGAAATTTCATCTTTATATTGTACAAATCCTTTTCCAAGTTTTTTCAGGCTAAACAAATTAATAATAGTTTTATTTTTTTTTGAATATCCTATGCAGCGATGAATTAAAGTATTTGATAAATTATGGCTATTGTACGCCGCTGAATAAAAGTCTTTCATAAAGTTTTCGACGCCTGATCGTTCTTCACTTGAGTCATAGCCTAACATCTCGGTTACTTTATTTTGCACCTCATGAGCAAGCTTATCGTTTTTTTTGCCGGTACATATGTGCAAGGCATTACGTATTTTGAAAATCAAATCTAAAGAATTTTTCAATGAATTATATTCCCGAGCATCAATAATGTTTTTAGACATAAGTTCGTCTATGGATCCTGCGGAAAATGTGGTTCGTGTTGCCCAAAGGGCGCAATGAATATCCCGGAGTCCACCCGGACTCTCTTTGATATCGGGCTCTGAAATAAAAATCGAATGGATATTATTAGTGTCTGAAACTTTTCTATTATGGATATTTTGAAATAAAAAACGATTCACCCCTCTTTTACTAAGACATTTACTTAAGGCTGTAGAAAATTTGGAGTATATTTTTCTGCCTCCTGCAATAGGGCGGGACTCCATTAAAGCGGTAAGCGACTCGATATCCTGCTTTGCGATACTCAAGCAGTCGCTTATGGACCTGCTGCTGTGACCAATTTCTAAGCCGATATCCCATAAAAAAGAAAGCATGTTACTTGCCATATAATCGACAAAAGAGTCTGTTTTTTTGTCATACAAAAATAGAATATCTATATCGGAACCGATATTGAGCTCGCCTCTCCCATAGCCTCCAATTGCTACTAAGTTTAAAGAAGGCTCAGCATTGCCGGTGACCGGTTGTTTGTTACTGGTTGCTGGTTGCTTGTAGTAATTATCACTAAAAGTTTTATATATCGACAAAATAATGTCATCGATTAACCTGGTATAAGCCTGAACTGTCTCTATACCGGATGGATTTTTGAAAAAGTTGTCTTTTATGGCTTTAACTTTTTCCTGAAGTTCTTTTTTAACGGTTAGGACATATTTATTTCGATCTTTTGGATTTCCTATATCTAACATTGTATTTTTTTTTAGCAAAGCTGAGCTTAACTCTCCAAAGTTTTTATGTAACTTAAATATAGATCTTTCGCTCAAGTATTCAAACAGATTTCTTTTCTAATCAGAGAAGCTTTTAGAATGCATTATAATTGTGATGTTTTCTTCAGATTATATTGTAATATAATGATCTATATCTGTTTCGTCAAGTTTTGGCAGGTATGTTAACGGACTGATGCCCAAAGCGGATTCATAAATCCTATTACACTTCGGCAACAGACTGTGTCATAACAAGAAAAACCGTATATTTGTCATTCTGAACGAAGTGAAGAATCTCATAAAATCAACCAGTAAAAAAAAGAGATTCTTCGGCTAACGCCTCAGAATGACATTACGACAGAGCCTGTTTAATCGAGGAGCGTTCAAGGACAAGGTTTAGTAAAATCCAGGCTAAGTTTTTATTCTGGATGCCCGATTCAAATACTCGGGCATGACAATAGAGGCATATGGTTTTTCCTAACATCCCAGCATGTCATTCCCGCATGACTTCAGCGGGAATCCAGGTATGACCTTGTATATGGATGCCCAATAGTGCGAGGCTTCAGCCTCGCTTTAATATTGATATAACGTAAAAATTATTCAACGCTTGAGTATACTCATGGGAAATATAGTAAGAGCGTTTCATTCGGAGGTTCCAGGTCATAATCAGAATTCTTTGCCACAACTTGAAGACATCCGTTCCGCCGCGAAGCGAATCCAACCCTATATCCATCAAACTCCGCTTCTACGGAGTTCAACACTTGCTTCAATGTTTGGAGCGGCTGAATTCCACGCAAAATGTGAAAACTTTCAAAAAGTCGGTGCTTTCAAGGCACGTGGTGCATGTAACGCTGTCTTCTCATTGAATGATGAAGAGATTCAACATGGAGTTCTCGCCCATTCGTCTGGAAATCATGCACAGGGTGTTGCGTACGCCGCACGGTTGCGTAAGGTTCCCGCTTATATCGTAATGCCAAAAACAAGTTCAAAAGTAAAAATAGCCGCTACAAGGAATTATGGTGCCACCATAACTTTTTGTGAGCCAACCCTGGAATCGCGTACGGAAACCACTGCAAATATTCAGAAGACTACTGGCGCGATCTTGATTCATCCCTTTAATGATTCTTACGTGATTGCCGGCCAGGGAACTATAGGACTTGAGCTGCTGAAGGAAAGGATTTCATTTGATTTGGTTGTTATGCCACTTGGTGGAGGAGGACTGATCAGTGGAATATCTACGGTGATAAAAGCTCTTTCACCGTCAACTCGGGTTATCGGTGTTGAACCAACAGGAGCTGCAGATGCATCTCTTTCATTTCGAAATAACAAAATCGTGCCGGTTGATTCGCCTCACAGTATTGCTGATGGGCTTCTCACCACAATTGGAGAGAAAACGCACTGCATCATAAATCGCTTTGTCGATGATATCGTTACAGTCAACGACAAAGAGATTATTGAAGCAATGAAGCTCGTGTGGCAGCATATGAAAATTGTAATAGAACCATCAGCTGCAGTGACAGTCGCAGCCTTCCTTTGCGGTGCAATTTCAGCCCGGGGCAAGAAAATAGCAGTGGTTTTTTCCGGAGGAAATGCAGACCTTGATAAACTTCCCTGGCTATCTAAATCTAATGTGAGCTGAGCCACATACTACCAGCGAAACAAAATTGAAGCTCCCTGCAGCAGTCCTCTATGCTTCGATAAAGGACAAGGCTGTGACAGCGCTCGCTAAGCACTTTCAAGAGCTCATTGCTTTAAGAGAATCTGCATCTTAATTATTCTCAATTATAATCGTTGAAATTACAAAAATAACTTGAATTTATCCGGCTTTATGGATTATTTTATACAATCATTATTACTACTTTTGAAAGGAGGCTGTTTGAAATGAAAAATTTTTTATTCACTTCTGTGATAGCTTGTTTTCTTTTTTCCACAATTTTTATTGCGGCAGGATGCGCCAAGAAAGCTTCTGTTGCTCCCTCTCCTCCTCCTCCGGTTGTAGAAAAAAAAGTAGAGGAAAAAAAAGTTTCTATTGCTCCCACTCCTTCCCCTCCTCCTGTTATACGATTACAGGTTGAAGACATAGAGCTTGAAGTTAAACCAGCTGTATCAGAATTTACTTATGAAGAAATACCTGCTTTTCGATTCTTCTTTTTAAGAGAGCAGGCACGTTAGGTTATTGAATAAAAATCCGACACCGGAGTGCATGATTGTACTGACAACAGCCCGTAAACAATTCGCCCCAGCTATAAATTACGGGCTTGACTCGGAAAAGAAATCTCCAGGACAACGCACTCAACATCAGTTCTAAATGGCCCATGAACCTCTCCCGGGGGTCTGCTTGCATATTCTCCGGTTTCAAGCCACTTATTAAAAGCCGTATCAAACAATCTTCCTTTTATTACCATTATCTCTTCAGGGTAATCATGGCTCTTTGCTCCAAACATGGATGTATCAGCACCGGGTTTAAAACGAGTTAACCTGGTATAATCACCAGAGTCTTTATCGATTGATATAGTTAACTGTTCAAGCAAACCATTTGTCCCATTAATAATTTCCCATTTCCCATCATTCTGTTTGCCTAAAGGATTCCAATATTCTCTTGTTGATTTCGCCATTTTTCATCCTTTCTATTGAAGCTCAAGCTACGGGGAATGTGCTCGCTAAACACTTTAACTTAAACTTTTACGTAATTTTTCCGGCATGACATCACATGGAACTTTAAAGCTATCTGCAATTGAATTGAAGCTACTGAAGAGCTCGATAACTTCCTTCGTCTCTATGATTTCCTGTTCGCTCGCTCCACACATTCTGGCCATAGCTTCATGCGCCAACGAACAATAATCGCAACCTTTTACTAATGAGACGGTAAGAGCAATGATTTCTTTGGTTTTTCTATCCAGGGAACGTTCTTTCCCCATGATCAATTTCCATCTATTCCAGTTAACCTCCAGCCAGTCAGGATCTAAAGCTGCCTGGGCCCTAAATAAATTAGGAACCATGCCAAAGATATTTCTGATCTCGTCATAGATAACCTTTACTTTCCCTGTCGCTTCTTGATCCGACACTAATTTTGACATAACTTCTCCTTTTAAAATTAAATCTATGCAAGAATAGCCTTGACCCTTTTCACTTCTTCAGTGACTTTTTTCCCTCCTCAAATATTTTCCTGACTAAACTGGCGTTATGGTAATAATGGTTTTTAATAGTATTGTTTCTTATTTCATATTTTAGTTTTTTTCTCCACCAATCATTTTTTGTCCGGTACTCAACCTCAAGCTCTGCAATGGTCAGAAAATTACCTTCTTCTTCTAACATAATATAAACGACCTTTGCCATTAAACCTTCTTCTTCAAGCTCCGTCGCTTTATACTCCGGCTCCATCATCTGGTCTCTTAGCTCTTTACTCAAATATTCTGTAAAATAGGAAAGCAGTATGTCTCGCTCTTTAACTAATTGGATCTTGTAAGCCTTATACCAGACTGAAAATCCCAGAACAGAGAGAAATACTGCCATCAGGATAATTAAAGCAATAGGGTTAGAACGTGTTAATTTTATTTTTTCCCCTTTCTTAATTCACATACAAAATATTCCCACAGACCGTTTGGGACAGAAAACACTACGTTTTAAAATGCTTGTCGCTTCTCCATTCTTTCATAATAAAACAATCCTGAATACCCCGTTCGGGAACACAGAGAGGAAAGGATTACAATCAATTTTCATCCTGGGCCATTTGATAATACTTCTGCTGAGCTTATCGCAGTAATCAGGACAGGCTCTACCGAAGGATAACACAACATTACCCATGTTTCACTTCGGCAGCAGAACTGAGAACACAAGTTTATATTTCACAAGAGGTTAAGGTTTTTTCTAATAGCGAACAGACTGTGTCGTAATATCATTCTGAGGAGTTAGCCGAAGAATCTCTTTTTTATACTGGTTGATTTTATGAGATTCTTTACTTCCTTCAGAATGACAAATATACGGTTTTTCTTATTATGACACAATCTGTTCGCCTTGTAGATCAAGGCTTAGCGCTTCAGAATGTCCGAAAACTATAATGTGCCCCGCACTTTGAAGCTCCCCGCAGTAGAACTGCGAGGAATCTTCAGCGTAGAGTATGATTTTATTTTAAGTTCACTCGCTAACCCCGCAGCAGTCCTCTATGCTTCGATAAAGGACAAGGCTGCGACTGCGCTCGCTAAGTACTTTCAAAGTGTGTGGCACAGGCACCTCTCCCAATATCATTCCCGCGTACCACGCATTGTCATTCCCACGTACCTCGCACATTGTCATGCCCGAGTGTTTGTATCGGGCATCCAGAATGAAAACTCAACCTGGATTCCCGATAAGCTTGTCCTCGTGAAAACGGGGATGCATTCGGGAATGACATGCTGGGAGCATTCAGCAATGACAAGATATGGCATAGCCTCTTAACTCTGACCTGGCCCTCAGGCCCAGGTATTAAATACTTAAATAAACTTGAGTAATCTCGAAGTAATCGAGAAGCTAACTGAAGTTTTCACAGCTCCTCTTCACAATTTTACTATGACGGTAAAATTGGACAGCGAAGAATGAGCTGCCCAAAGGGTTAAGGCCATGGATGGCCTTTATCAATGGGCGAAGCCACGCTCAGCGGGGCGAAGCTAATTTATCTTTTATTCAGCAAAAATGTCACATTATTTTTTTTGATAAGATGCATTGAACGCAGTAAAATATATATAAAATTATTCCGTCCACCATACGGGCAGCTAAATGAGTAGCATAAAACTTAAGAACATTTTAAGTCCTGATGTTATTTCTGTTACCCCGGAAACGCCTCTTTCTGAGGCACTATCAATTCTAAGTGAAAAGAAAATCAGTTGCCTGCTCGCTGTGGAGGAGAATAAGCCGGTTGGCATATTGACCGAACGAGACGTAGTTAAAATAGCCGGTGGCAACAGGGATATGCTCAAAAAGAAACTGTCTGAGGTAATGAGTTCTCCGGTTATGACGGTTCAATCGGGTATTGATATTATTGAAGGATACTCTGCACTGAAAGAAGGTAAAATTCGGCACCTTATCGTTGTGGACGAACAGGGAGACATTGAAGGGGTTGTTACTCATACGGATATTATTGAAGAACTCGGAGCTAAATTAACCGATAATCGATCGGTTTTTGAAGTTATGATAAGGAAAATCGTTATCTCCAAACCTGATGATACCGTTTAAGAGATATCCAGAAAAATGGTAGAGCATTCTATAAATAGACTATCGGCTTTAAACAGAAAATATGAATAAGCAAAATGAGTACTTTTCTCTATTGACTTTAGCTATCATCAATCTTTAAGGTTTTGTCATTCTGTATAAGCCTCATAGAAGCAGAAACCCATGAAACTGTTCCATTGGTATATTTTATCCCAAATGAGTTGCAGATAATTGTATATGGAAAATATCGTATGTCTAAAGCAAAAATTTTGATTGTAGAGGACTCAAAGGATACCGTCAAGCTGATTCAAAAACATTTGAAGGAACTGGAACATGAAGTTTCAGCATTTGTTGCTTCAGGGGAGGAAGCCATTAAAAAAGCAGAAGATGATAAACCGGATTTGGTGTTGATGGATATTCAGCTAAGTGGAAAAATGGATGGCATTGAAGCCGCAAAAATAATACGCTCCCGATTTGATATTCCTTCCATATTTGTTACAGCTCACTCGCAGGATAAATTATTAGAACGGGCTAAGATTGCAGAACCTTTTGGATATATCATTAAGCCTTTTGAAAAAAGAGACTTACATTCAAACATTGAAATGGCCTTATTCAAACACAAAACGGAGAAGAAATTAAAGGAAAACGAGGAACGCTACAGTGCGGTAGCAGAGGATACACCGTTGTTGATTTGTCGTTTCTCTCCCGATTGCAAGATCATTTATGTCAATCAGGCCTACTGCAAGTTTTTTAAGAAAAAGGCGGAAGAGTTAGTCGGCCATAGCTTCCTTCCGCTGATTGATGAAGCGGACCGGAAAACGGTGATAGCCAATATCTCGACGCTGACAGTCTATTCCCCCACGCAGTCCCACGAGCAGCGGGTGAGCGTAACGAACGATAAGATTCTCTGGCAACGCTGGACGAACCGCGCGCTGTTTGATACCAAGGGAAAGGTCGTTGCATACCAATCCATAGGCGAAGACATCACCGAGCGAAAGAAGTTAGAGGAAGAACTACATCATAAAACAGAGCTATTACTATTGTTGCAAGAAGTAACTATTCTTGCTAATGAAACCTCAGCACCCGAGGAAGTGACAAAGCTTTGTATTGAAAAAATATGTGATTACATGAATTGGCCTATCGGACATTTGTATATAGTTGATTCCAAGGGAATGCTGATCCCTTCAAAAATCTGGCACATTAAAAATTCGGAGCAATTCGACACCTTCAGGAAAATCACCGAAGTTACTTCATTTGAGAAGGGAATGGGATTGCCGGGGCGTGTGCTGGCAACTAAGAAACCTGCATGGATTAAAGATGTGACAAAGGATCCTAATTTTCCCAGAGTAAAATTAGCAAAAAAGATTAATGTTAAAGCTGGATTTGCCTTTCCGATCCTGGAGGGTACAGAGGTTGCTGGAGTGCTGGAATTCTTTTCAAATGAGGTGGTAGAACCCGATGAGACAATGTTGAATGTTTTGTCTAACCTCGCTTATCAAATTGGACGAGTGACCGAGCGCAAACAATCAGAGGAGTCACTTAAAAAACTCATCAATGCAATAGAATACTCGGCAGAAAGTGTAGTTATTACAGATGTCGAAGGGATCATAGAATATGTTAACCCTGCCTTTGTGAAAATTACGGAGTACAGTAAATCTGAAGTGATAGGAGTAAATCAAAGTGACCCTACCCCGAAAAACTGATCCACCCTTAAAATTAGTATTGTGATAAAAC
>CAYMVZ010000074.1:0-13069 GCA_964394335.1 uncultured Nitrospinota bacterium
GTGGGTGCCTGGTCGATGGTAGACATCTACCTGCTTGCCATGCTGGTAGCATTGGTCAAATTTGGCTTTTTGACAACCATACTGCCCGGTATCGGCGCAACGTTCTTTGGCGCTGTGGTTGTTACCACAATGTTTGCCGCACATGCTTTCGACCCCAGACTGATTTGGGACAATACTGGAAGGCTTAAATGATGGATACCCATACTGACTCAGACGTAGCCACAACCGCTCCCTCACCCGACGTCAAAAAAAAATCCGGACCTTCCATTGTCTGGCTGGTCCCCCTAATCACCGCCATTATTGGAGGTTGGCTCATCATCAAAACTCTTTCGGAGCAGGGACCAGAGATCACTATCACTTTCAAGTCTGCGGAAGGGCTCGAGGCCGGCAAGACCAAGATTAAGTACAAGGAAATTGAGATTGGTGTGGTGGACTCGGTGCATTTCAGCAAAGACTTTTCCAATGTTATTCTGAAGGCCAGCATCGCCAAGGAGGCGTCGCTGTTCCTTCGACGTGATACCCGCTTTTGGGTGGTTAAGCCCCGACTCAGCATGCGGGGAGTATCAAACTTAAGCACTTTACTTTCGGGGGTTTATATAGAAATCGAGCCGGGTCATGGGGCGCCTCATAAAAATTTTGTCGGACTTGAGGTGGCACCGGTAATAAGGCCGATGTGCCGGGAAAGAGGATTGTACTTCTGGCAGCGAAGCTCGGATCTATCGACACTGGTTCACCCATCTACTATCAGGGCGTTTTAGCCGGTGAGGTTCTCGGTTACGAGCTTGGAACCGACCGGAAGAGCGTTTTCATCCACGCCTTCGTTAAGTCCCCATACGACGAACTTGTTCAAAGTAACACACGCTTCTGGAATGTTAGCGGGGTTGACGTTGAGGTTGGAACAGAAGGCATCAAAGTTCGGTCGGAATCGCTCCAAACCATTATCTTCGGTGGAATCACCTTTGATACCCCGATTACTCTGGAACGTGTGAAGAAAGATGTTGAAGGTCTGGTATTCACTCTCTATGATAATTTCGAGAGTATCCAGGAGAAATCCTTTGTTAAGAAAATTATTTTTATTCTCTTTTTTAAAGAGTCCATCCGGGGCCTTAACGTAGGTGCTCCTGTTGAGTTCAAGGGGATAAAGGTCGGATCGGTAGTGGACGTAAGACTTGAATTTGACAAACGTGACTCCTCCTTCCGGATTCCGGTACTGATAGAGATAGAACCCCAACGAATCATTGAACGAGAGATAATTGAAGTTTCATCACCATACGAGACTTTGAAAAATCTGGTTGATCATGGCTTGCGGGCCCGTTTACAAACCGGCAGCATCCTGACCGGACAACTTTTAGTAGAGTTAGGCATGCATCCTGACACCCCCATCCACTTAGCGAACGAGGCAGGACCCTACCCTGAGTTACCTACTATTCCACCAGCTAATTTCGAGCAGATAACCAATTCTATGAAAAATATTCTCGCCAAGGTAGAAAAAGTGGATTTGGACAAGATCGGTATGGAACTTCTGGAGGCCCTTCAGCAAGCCAACAGGCTGGTCAGCGGACCGGAACTGCGAGGAATTGTCAAAGGGGCAAACAAACTGATGAACTCACAGGAAATCCAGGAAACTATCAAAGGAGCAAACAAGCTGGTCAACTCAAAGGACATTGAGGACTCCATACACAATCTTAAGGAATCGTTGCATTCATTCAAAAGTATCTTGCACAAATTGGATAAGCGCGCAGAACCGATTGCTGTAAACCTTGAACAGGCCATTGGGGCAGGCCATCATGCCTTGGAAAAGGCCCGGGTTACTTTAGGTTTAATCGACGAGGTGCTTAAACCTGAATCGCCCCTTCAGTTTAGGTTCAATCAGTTAACCGAAGAGTTGGCTGAGACAGCCCGTTCTATCCGTGCCCTCTTGGATATGTTAGAGCGAAATCCAAACTCTATTATATTCGGAAAAAAACCCTCAGGAGAGAAATGATGTTACATTCATTTTTACAAATTCGTTTATCTATAGTTTTCGTATTGGCGGGGAGCTTTTTGTCCGGCTGTGTTACTACAGACACCCCGACCACCAGGTTCTATGTTCTTAATCCGTTGGATTCCGGCGTTAGCATTTTAAGCAATGCAGACCAGAATGACTCTTTGTCCGTGGAGGTTGCATCGCTTCGCTTACCCCAGTATCTGGAAAGGCCGCAGATCGTCACCCGAAGCAGTAGAAACCAGTTGCAGCTCGCGGAATTCCATCAATGGGGAGGAAACCTACGAAAGAATATGATGCGGGTTCTCGCCAAAAACTTATCTCAACTTCTTGGCACTACACATATCGCGATTTCACCCCATCGTCCCCCAACTCCTTCTGACTTTCTTGTTGAATTGGAGGTCATGCAGTTTGAGAGAGATTCCGATGGAAAGGTCCGTCTTTCCGCCCAGTGGCGTTTAACGCGAGGTAAGGACCAGAAACCCCTGGCAATTCAAATCACTAACCTGACAAGTCCGGCGATCCCTACTGACCGAGACTTCGAACAGACCGTTTCAGACATGAGTTCGCTTATGGGTGAGTTAAGTCAAATTATTGGTCGGGAAATCCTAAAAAATGTTAACGGGGGAACTTGATCTATGCGCAAGTTACGGGTTGAGAGTTGCGGGTTACGGCTTATTGCCAACTGCTTACTGCTTACTGCTTACTACCTACTGTTTTTTTCCAATTATGCCCAAGCTGATGAGAATTTGACAGGACGTCACTTCATGGATGAGGTTTTCAAACGCCACGAAATGTTCCCTTACGTTTTTGAAGAGCAGACCATGATTCTTATGGATAATGCTGGAAACCGGGATGTCAGGAAGATACGCCGATTCTCCCGGGTGGAAAAGGATAAAACAGTCAAATATCTTTTAGTCCTTGATAACCCGCTTGAGGTTAACGGAGTCGCATTGTTGGCAATTCACCAAAACTCAGGAGAAGGAGAAAGTGGGATATATCTGCCCGCATTAGGGAAAGAACTAAAATTCAACGTTGGGAATAGCAGAGGCAGCTATTTTCTGGGCACTGACTTTGCCATTGAGGATCTGGCGGCAGAGGTTTTATCAGATTTTCGTTATGTCCGTGTAGCTGATCAGAAGATCAACAAAATCGATCATTATGTAATTGAAGCCTTTCCTCAGAACAAGAAGATTGAACAGACTACGGGTTATAGCCTGCGCCGTCACTTCATTCGACCAGACAATTTTTTCATTGTCCGTACTGATTATTTCGACCGTCGTGGGCGATTTTTAAAACGCCAGACCAACCACGATCTTAAAAAAGTGGATGGAGACATGTGGCGTGCAAATATGATCTTGATGGAAAATCAGAAGGAGCGGCATAAGACGTTGATCAAGATTAATCGGCGGGTCTTTTCCCACGATTACGTGCCGGCGGAGATGTTTACCTCTACCTGGCTTCTGGAAAACCGCCATATTCTGGGCAAAGGTAAGCGTCTATTGCAGGATATCTCGCGACCTTCCGAGGACAACGATGACGTTCTACCGAGTGACCCGCTGACCGATGCACGGCAAGAGCCAAAAGACAGTAAGGAGTAGACAGATAGCAATACAATAATGTCTAAAGTTGAAAGTGCTTAAAGTGAGCTAAAGTTTGAGAAGGTTTTAGCTGCTTGAAGTTTCTTAAAAAAAACATTTTATTGTTATTCCCGCGTTAAGAAAGCGGGAGTTTAAATTAGGTAATCGATTATGTTTTTCCGACTTATTATGTTTGGTGTGAACCACCGCCTAACCACTTTTTTATTTTTAGTGTTGGTTACCTTTGTCACAGGACTTGGTATCCCCAAACTCCGTGTGAACACCGGCTTCAACAGCCTGATTCCCCAAACCAACCCTGATGCACCTATCTATGACCGAATAGTACAGGAGTTCGGCTCGGACAATCGTACGATCGTATACATTCGGGACACCAAACTCTGGACTCCGAGCAAGTTGGCTGCCCTGGAGGATTTACACTACACCCTGGAAGGACTCGATTTTGTCGAGCGTGTTGTCGATCTTTTCAATTTGCGCAGCATTCGCGGCACAGAGGGAAAGATTGATTCCAAGATTTTATTGACGGAAGCCCCAAATGACCAGGCAACTATCGATCAAGCCCGGGCCAACGCACTTTATAATCCCCTAATTGTTAAAAATTTCATCTCGCGGGACGGTACCGTGACGGCGTTGCTGGTTTCGGTACGCGAGGACTACAACGACGATAGCTTCGACCTCAGAGTCAACGAAACCCTGGAACGTGTCCTTGCACCAGCCCGATCAGTTTTCCAGGAAGTTTTTCAAGTGGGATCTCCACGAATAAACGCAGAGCTCAAAGCCACTCTATTCGATGATCTCACGCTCTTGGGACCATTGTCAGCATTTATGCTCGTGGCCGCAATCATCCTCTTTCTTCGCAGTTGGTTTGCCGCCCTGGTGCCTATTGCAACATCGGCACTGAGCATCGCATGGACTTTCGGAATAATGGGCTGGACAGGAATTCCCCTTAACATTCTGAGTGCTATGTTACCTTCCCTGGTCGTGGTAATTGGTTCAACTGAGGACATTCACATGATCGCTTCCTATTTACATGGGATATCAATAGAGGATAAGAATGACCGCACTTTTGCCACACGCTTTATGATGAAACATATGGGCATACCATTGATACTGACGATTCTCACAACTGGGATTGGGTTTGCAAGTAATATGTTCAGCAACATCGGTCTCATCAAAGATTTCGCCACTTCATCCACCATAGCGATTGTAGCAAACGGTATAATCACTATGCTGTTTGTACCTTTGGTTTCATCCTTAATAGGACCACGCAGTACTCGGATTTTTCGGAATGAAGAGGGGACTATCGGTGGCGTGCCCGGGCTGTTCGTTAATATATTCGGTTTTACAAACCGCTACTTTCCCAAGTCGATCCTGGTAGTAACAGCAATCCTCTGCGCCTTCTTTCTTTTTCACGCCTCCAAGCTTTACGTCACAAACGATCCTATGTCTTACTTCCAGAAGGATCAACCTCTCATCCGGGATACAAATAAGATTCATCGAGATCTTTCTGGAATAAAGGTTTTCTTCATCACGCTGGAATCTACCCAGGACAAGGCATTTCAACATCCCAAGAATATCGAAAAGCTGGTCGCTATCCAAAAGTTCCTGGAAAAGCAGGGGATATTTGATCACAGCATATCCATGGCCGATCACCTGTCTCTTGTTAACCGTGAATTCCACGGGAGTGATCCCAAGTACTTTAAACCACCGGAAAAACGTGATCTCGTAGCTCAATACCTACTCTTTTTTCACCGCCAAAACCTGGAAGGCTACGTGAGCCATGATTTTCGCCGTGCTAATATCGTTGTACGACACAACGTCAGTGATTCCAATACCTTAAACCGACACGTTAATGAGCTCAAGGAAGTAGTGCCGGAAATTGTTGGAAGCGAAATTAAGGCCTATATTGTCGGTGAAAACCTGATGATCAACGCCGCCGCCGAAAGCCTCCTCGCAGCCCAGATCAAATCCCTCGTAATTTTACTCTGTGTGATCTTTTTGATAATATCGGCCATGTTTACTTCCTTTAAAGGCGGGTTCATCTCTCTCATACCTAACATGATCCCGATCATTCTGATGTTCGGCGTCATGGGGCTTCTGGAAATCCCCTTGAACCCCGGGACTGCTATGGTAGCGGTTATCGCTATTGGAATCGCGATAGACGGGACCATTCATCTCTTTTCCAACTACAACGATCTATGCAGGCGAACCTCCAATTATGAAAAAGCGGTACATACTACAGTTCAGGAAGAGGCCATTCCAATGGTAGCTACCAGCCTGGCACTCTCACTGGGGTTCGGCATTCTCCTTTTATCCAATTTCACTGTAATTGCTCAATTTGGCGCTATGTCCGCGGCCACTATGCTTTTCGCGCTCTTCGCCAACCTTTTGATTACACCCATTATCATGTCGCGGGTCCGCTTAGTAGGGCTCTACCAAATTCTGGCCTTATCCATGCAGAAAGAGATCCTTAAAAAAAGCCCTCTTTTCCAGGGAATGACTAACTACCAGATGCGCAAAGCGATCCTTATCTCAGAGACTCACGAGTTCAAGAAAGGGGATTTGCTGGTAGAGCAGGGAACAGTTGGACGGAGCATGTACCTTATTCTATCCGGCAAAGTTGAGATAATACGGCAAGTCAGGGGCGAGAAAAAACGCATTACAACATTAAACGCTGGTGATATTTTTGGAGAAATCAGTTATATTACTTCTACAAATAGAACTGCCGATGTACAGGCGTTAACACCTGTAGAGGCGCTGCGGTTCGATTATCAGAAGCTCAATAAAGATTTAAAGTTCTTTCCTCATCTCATAGCCAAACTCAATTTTAATATCAGCTTTATTCTCGGTAAGCGATTGGCTGACTTGCTGGAAAGTATGGCTCCTCGACCAGAGAAAAAAGAGAACCCCGAATAGGGAACGGTTAAATGGAGAACTACATGTGTCCAGAATTTTCAATTGCCTCAGCCACTTCATCCAGGTTTTCGCAAACATAATCTGCGTCCTCAAATTCCAGATTTTGATTTAATTTATTCCTAACAATAACACAGGGAATGCCGGCTTCTTTGCTCGCTATCAGTCCCTTTTCAGCATCTTCTAAAACAAGGAGTTTGTCCGGCTCTATCCCCAGCATTTTCGCTGTTTTAATAAAGATATCCGGAGCTGGTTTTTCTCTCTGAGCGGATTCTTTACCCATGATCAGGTGGAAAGTATTTCCGTAACCGTTTAAATCCAATATGGATCTAATATCTTCATTTCTTGAGCCGGAGGCAATGGCCAGCTTGTATCCAGCTAATTTAGTCGAACGGATAAGTCTTTCTGCTAAAGGGAAAAAACGTATATCCCCATTCCTGCAAAACTCAGAATAGACTATGAATTTTTTTTTGCGAATCTCTTTGGCATCTAATCCCTTTAATTTATACCTGTCGATTTCTCCTTGCGCGCCCTTCCCTTTGGAAGTAAACTCAACCCAGTATTCATCCTGGTTTATTGTATGTCCATATTCCTGGAAAACCGCATTATAAGCCTTGTAATGAAAAGGTTCTGAATCCACAAGAAGGCCGTCAAAATCAAATATAATTCCTCTACGGGATTTAATTAGCTTCTTTAATTTTTGTTCTTTATCCATTCACTCAGGTCTTGTAATGATTTCTGAAATTCTATTATTATATTAACAAAATGCAAAGTAAAATAAAATGAACAATACTCATAAAATAAAACTCACAAATATATTAGAGAAACTATATTGTCAGGTTGATTTCAAAAAATATATTAAGCGGGATCCCGTTGAGTTTCTCCACAAATATAAAAATCCGAGAGACATAGAAGTAGTCGGTTTAATTGCTTCCTCGCTCGCTTATGGTCGAATTGATCTATTCAAACCGGTAATAGAAAGTATATTAACGGCTATGGGTAGTAATCCATACCAATACGTAATGAAATTTTCTCCGAAGCGTGAATTGCAAAAGTTTAAAAAGCTGAACTACCGGATGACTCGCGGGATAGACATTGCCTGCATGGTCTATGGAATACACATAATTTGCAGGAAATATGGTTCTTTGAAACAAATGTTTTACTCCTTTTATCAAAAGTCACAGGGTAATATTAAAATTGCTTTATCAGAGATGACCGATTTTTTTTGCTCCATAGACACAACGCCTCTTTATGGCAAAAGAGTTTATCCCAAAAGCTATTTGTTTCTTTTCCCGTCTCCTGCAAAAGGAAGCCCCTGCAAAAGATTAAACCTGTTTCTAAGATGGATGGTTAGAAATGGAGATGAAGTAGACTTTGGGATTTGGAGTGAGATTCCTCCCTCCAAACTCATAATCCCTCTTGACATCCACATATCGAGAGCGGCAAATTATCTTTCATTATCAAAAAGAAAAAATCCGTCATGGAAGATGGCGAGAGAAATTACTGAAACTTTAAAGCTAATTGATCCCGTTGATCCGGTCAGATTCGACTTTTCTCTCTGCCATCTGACTATGTCCGGAGAACTTTCCAACACATCAAACAGATATTTGTAAATTGATAAATAATCCGATTAAAATCCTGATTGTTGGTCCATCATGGATTGGAGACATGGTAATTGCCCAGTCTCTCTTTAAATTCATTAAGACACGGAATCAGCACGCTGAGATCGATGTTATTGCCCCTGAGTGGACAGTTCCTCTATTGACTCGTATGCCTGAAGTGAAGAATACCATCCCTTTACCGCAAGCACATGGAAAATTATTGCTCGGTTTGCGAAGTCGTATCGGCTACAATTTGGGAAAACAACAATATAACCACGCCATTACATTACCCCGTTCTTTTAAGTCTGCCATTATTCCATTTTTTGCCCGTGCCAAACGTAGAACCGGTTATTTGGGAGAAATGCGCTGGGGGCTGTTAAATGATATTAGAAAACTGAATAAAGAGACAATGCCCCGCACAGTAGATCGATTTATATCCTTAGCTCTGGAACCTGGTGAGAGGATGCCATCTGAAGTGCCCTTCCCTTCCCTTATTGTTGAACCTCAAAATATTTCTAAAATACTTGCCCGCTTAGGTGTGGAAGTCCCTACCTCATCCATATTAGGACTTTGCCCGGGTGCAGAATACGGGTCGTCAAAGCGATGGTCTGCTGAACATTTCGCCGAAGTGGCTAATAAAAAACTTAAAGATGGGTGGCATGTCTGGTTGTTTGGATCGGAAAAAGATACTGCTGCCACGACAGAAATTCAGAAAATGACGCAAAATCGCTGCTTGAACCTTGCCGGAAAAACAAGTCTTACAGAATCTATTGACCTGATATCTTTAACTAAAGCTGTGGTCAGCAACGATTCCGGTTTAATGCATATAGCAGCCGCATTAGGAAAGCATACTATCGCTATCTATGGTTCGTCAGACCCAAAACACACACCACCGTTAAACGACAAAGCAAACATTTTATATTTAGGCTTATCCTGCAGTCCATGTTTTAGACGCGAATGCCCTCTCGAACATTTGAACTGTCTTAATGACTTAAAACCGGAAATGGCATTAGATGCGCTTTCTAAAATACCGGCATAAGGGGCTATAAAAATACTAACTTCGTCATTATTAACAGCCCCTAATAAAAGATTAGACGGAATAGCAGGAAAATCAGGATAGAGAAATCGCTCTCATTTTCTGAATTTGCTCAAGAAATCCATGACTTCATCCAGTTTCTCTTTTTTGTCCAGTTTTTTGCCACTTTTTATGGCAGAGGAGACACAGGAATCAAGATGCCTTCGCAATACAATATCTTCCACCCGGTTGATGGCCGAGGAGACAGAGGACAATTGAGTCAAAACATCCATGCAATAGCGGTCATCTTTTACCATGTCATGAATGCCACGGATTTGACCTTCAATTCTTCTTAACCTGTCCAGTATTTTTTTGTTATTCTCTTCCATATAAGTCAAATGATAAATTTTAAGACTAACCTAAATATTTCCCTTAATCAAGAAATTAACCTTGGAATTAACCTTGGAAATCACCTTGGAAAATGCCACCAAAATCAGGGAAAAAAATATTTTTACTACTTAATAAGTATGTGTTGTCCATTGGTCATGATTAACCCTTTTCTGAATATCAACTGTTTTGCCAATAGCAGACGAACCTTGGACTGGAAATATTGTAAACTACTTCTTGACACTTTATGCTAATCAATAAACTATAGAATTAACTTAAAGATTTCCTTTAATCGTCAAAAAATCGACGAGCATGCAGGCAAATCCGGGAAAGACTTTTTTGATACCTTAATAGTTAGCTTTTGCCTGTTAATCATGAGAAATCTTTTCGTATATCAAGGATTTTCTCTTTGGCAGATGAACCTTGCCTTTAAATATTGTAAGCTATCTCTTGACATTTTAATTAAAATCATTAAACTAAATGTATGTATTATCCAAGAAAACTTTTGGAGACATTGGAAAAGCATATAAGCACGAGGGAAATTATTGTCCTCACCGGAATGCGCCGGGTAGGGAAAACCACACTTTTTTCGCTTCTCTTTGAAAAAATCCCAAGCAGCAATAAAGTTTTTATTGATCTGGAAAACCCCTTTGACCAACGTATTTTTGAAGAAAAAGATTACAATAAGATTCTTTCAAATCTAACAGAGCACGGGCTCAACCCTCAAAATAAAATGTATATATTTCTGGACGAAGTTCAGGCTAAACCGGAAATAATGAGGTGTATTAAGTATTTGTATGATCATCATATGATTAAATTTTTTCTCATCAGTTCAAACAGTTTTTATACAAAAAACCTTTCCCCCGGGAATTTGGCAGGGAGAAAATTTACTTTTGAGCTATTTCCTTTAATATTTGAAGAATTTCTAATTTTTAAAGATCAAGTGGGAAAGTTTGGAACATCTTTAGATCAAAGAAACAGAAGTAAAAACTCACTATTTTTTGAAAGGACAAAAAAACTCTATGCTGAGTATCTCAAATTTGGCGGCTTTCCCGAAGTTGTTTTGGCAAAAAAGAGGGAGGAAAAAATATCCAGGCTAAAGGATATTTTAAAATCCTATTTTGAAAAAGACGTTAAAGCTTTGGCTGCTTTCAGTAAAATCAGTTTATTCAGGGATTTAGTTCTACTTCTTGCCCAACGCTCAGGGCAGAGGCTGGACATCACCAAGATCTCCTCAGAGATTGGCGTATCAAGAATGACGGTTTACTCTTACCTCTCTTTTTTAAAAGAGACCTATTTTATTAGACTTGTTTCTCCTTTTTCAAACGATGTTAATCGAGAGATAAGTGGAACCAAGAAGGTTTATTTCTGTGATCATGGAATGGCAAACCATTGTGCCAGGGTTGATGAGGAACAACTATTTAAAAACTGTGTATTCAATAATTTAAGAAAATTTGGCAAGGTCAACTACTATCAAAGAAGAAGTGGAGAAGAAATAGATTTTGTACTTAACGAACGGATAGGTGTTGAAGTTAAAATGAGAGGTTTAGAGAGCAATTTACGAAAACTTAATAATATTTGCAAAGAAATTGGCCTAAATGAGTCCTATTTGATCAGTAATGAGTATATAGAGAAAGAAAATTTTATTCCGGCAACAAACATTTAGAATCCGCGAATAAAAAAAAAGCCGACAGCTTGTCCAAAAACTATAGTGCCAGGCACTTTGGAAGTGCCTGGCACATATGAGGCGGCTTAAAAGTCTTAAAATTGGCCTTCTAAAGAGGAAACTACGAACTTTTATATCGTTGCCCATTGTTTTCGGACAACCGGAGGACCTTTGATTCATTGCATGGTACCCTGTTTTTAGGGAAGAATTTCAATTATTGGTGTAACTACCCCGTTTTCATCCTTAAAGTAGAGTCCTTCTGGAATATCCGTTGTATAATTTTTGGAAGGCGGGGTGAAGTTTGATGTCCAGCGGGCGACGCCTTTGCTGACGCGGACTTCGTCGAGTTAGCCGTCTGTCTCAAATGGAGAAGAACAATTATTAGTTCGACCAATATCAAGGGTGGATGTCATATTATTTTGTGTGTATGATGATGTGAGAGAATCAGCTTCTACGCCATCTTTGTAAAGTTTAAAAACATCTCCATTTCTCACAATTGCTATATGATACCAAGTATTAATTGACCAACCAGACACACCACCCTCATTAAGTTCAAAAGTAGTAGTCCCATTATGTGCCTGATATGTTGCACCATTGCTATTGCTGAAACTTACTATTGAATAAGAAGTGCAAGTATCCGTTTGAGATATTAATCTCTGGAGAACGGGTGTAAACGTATTTAGTCTCACCCAAAAATCAATCGTAAAATCTCCTGTCCCAAAATCCCAATCACTTGAATCCGGAATACTCAAATAATCATCTGTCCCGTCAAAGCTCGCAACATTAACACCATCAGATAAATTAGTATTTGCCGGAGTAGACGTTTGTGTTGCGCCACCTTGAGCAGTTGGAGTATGTGGCGTATCTGAGTCATCTGTAAAAGTACTCCCTGTCCCATCCATATGCAGCAAAAGCTTGGTGTTGGCATCATTACCACCTGCTCCAGCGCCTTTATAATATATCTTCCCTTCTCCGGTCCCGGTAGCCGGATCGTCTGTTCTCTTTTTCAATGAAAGAGAATCAAGAATAAATTCTCCGCTGCCAAGCCCAAATGCCAGCCCGTTCATCAATAGTGATACTATTAATAATATTGCAAAACCAAAAATAGGTTTTTTCATTTTAAGTTCTCCTGTACATAAGATTAAAAATCAGCCAACAGAGTTGGCTTGAAAATAGTTTTGGTACAAGTCTCTGCCTTTAACCAACTGAGGTTTATGTCCATTTCATTTTTATTCACCCCCTTTCCGGTAAATTTAGGTGTTGATTTTAACACAAAACATTATTTTTATTATAAATGCGCAATAGACATGAGAAACAATTCCCCCTCTGTTTCAGAATAAAGGGGTCATTAACTAGAAGGAAGGTTGCGAAGGACAGTCTTCTCCTTATCGCAAAACAAGAAAAAGAATGGAAAATTTGATAACCTGGCAGAAGACAGAAGTTATAGTTAAGCTGCGTAAAAAATATGTATTAACTAAAATTCTTTTTTTTGGCTTTCAATTCTAAATGTAAATATTAAATATTAAAGATGTGACCTAAATTTGAGAAGGCCCCCCGACGCGAGCCGGAGGACCTTTGATTCATTGCATGATACCCTGATTTTAGGGAAGAATTTCAATTATCGGTGTAACGGTCCCGTTTTCATCCTTAAAGTAGAGTCCTTCTGGAATATCCGTTGTATAATTTTTGGAAGGCGGCGTGAAGTTTGATGTCCAGCGAGCTATTCCTTTACTGATGCGGACTTCGTCGAGATAACCGTTCATAAAGTTAGCACTGCTCTCTGACCCTAGTGAGAGAACTTCGGTTGAATCAGGTAAACTGCCGCTAAATGAACCATCTGTACCTTCTTTTATGCCATCAATAAACAGATATTGAGCATTCCCATTCCGCACCAAAGCAATGTGA
>CAYMVZ010000075.1:0-13030 GCA_964394335.1 uncultured Nitrospinota bacterium
AGCCGGGTTCCCCCAATCGGCGTTCTTAAAAAAAGCAAGCTGAATGTTCCAGGGGGCGTTGTCTATTATAAACTTAAGGCCAAGGTCATATTCATCGGAGAGACCGATATAGTAGGGCGCACCAAGCCAATAGCTATGGTCCGCGTATGGTAGAATTCCGAAAGGCACCTTTGTAAGGCCGGCTTGTCCTTCAAAGTTATCGGTAAAATTATAACCGATCCAGGCGTGATGAATAAAATCCATGGTGCCGAACCAGCGGTATTGGGTAGAGAGAATTAAATCTTTGTAAGATACGTCCAAATTTAAACGGAGATGGTCAAAAATAAAATCCCCGCCTTTGTCCTTGTTAGTCTCATTAAAATCCTTATATGCATAGTTAAACCTAAAAGCCCCGCCCACATCGATATTGGGTTTGTCCATTTTCTCTTCAGACACTCTTTTTTCTAATTCAGCAAACTTTTTTTTAAGGGACTCTATTTCATCCGCGGCACATTCAATTGGACTTAAAAAGGCAGTTATTATAAAGAGTGATATGCTGAAAAGTATTTTTAGTTTCATGAGTTCTCCTTTAGCTATTGTTTTTTCATTTTCAAAATCGTTGATTAAGCAAAAAAAGGAGCTACATATTATAATATTTCTTAATTTAGAACAATTCTAATCTAATAATAATTTAAGATGGCGGGGATTTTCAGCAAAACCAAAATATATTAATCACGAAGCCACGCTCAGCGGGGCGAAGCACACAGCGTGACAGAGCCGCAACCAAAAGCTTTTTTGACATGAGCTAAGCTCAGCTTTGCAGGATTAACAGGATATTTTGGAATCTGTTTATCACAATTCTATAGATTTTTAGATAACAAATTAAGCCATTTAATGTATGCGAAAAAAATTTTAAAAACATTATGTGTACTACTTAATAAGGAATTGAAATTTGTTATATGAAAATCGATGGTCCTATGCTTTAGAATAATTTTCAATTAAAACCAAAATGATATTGAGAGTAATAGTTTAATCATAGACGTTTTTGATTTACTGGATTTATATCAAGTTAATCCTGTAATCCTGTCTAATGTTTTTAAATAGGTTATAAAAACGTTGCTAAGCCTTGCATAAGGCGCTGTAAAAAGAAAGAACTAAACAGCGCCTAAAAAAATAACGTTTCGCATATTAGTAGTATGAAGAGCACGAAGAAAAACTTTACACTGAAGATTCCCTGCGGCTTGCCGCAGGGAGCTTGAATTGGTGGCCATGCAGGTTTATTTGGGTCAGGAGGTGACTTCCGCGCTTTCCTTCTGAGCCTGAATAGGTTCGTAGATGCAGTAGGGTTCTTCTTCGAGGTAATTTCCTTTTTCAAAAAAGGCGCGGGCTCTGCATCCTTCACAAACCTTTTTGTATTCGCAAATACCGCATTTTCCCAACAGAAGGTCAGGGTCTCGCAAATTCTTAAAAACTTCAGAGTTGTCCCATACGTCTTTAAAAGGTTGTTTCAGAATATGCCCTGCTTCCACCGGCAGGTATCCGCACGGAAAGACCTCTCCTTTATGGGACACAAAGCAAATCGAGCTTCCGGCTAAACAGCCTTTGGTCATGGCTGCCATGCCGTGAGTCTTAGGTGTGATTTTTATCCCGTCCTCTTTTGCCCTCTGGCGCATGATTCTGAAATAATGGGGAGCGCAGGTGGCTTTTGTTTCAATTTTTCTTTCTGTAGAAACATCATAAAACCAGTTTAGCACTTCCTCGTATTGCTCCGGCGGGAGCATCTGGTCATCGGCGATCTCAACACCGCATCCAACAGGAACTAACATAAAAATGTGGAGGGCAACGACTCCAAGTTCCACGGCGTTGGAGTATAACTGTTTCACTTCATGGACGTTGTGTTTGGCGATGGTGCTGTTTATTTGTACGCTCATGCCGCATTTTTGCAAATGCTTTAATCCCCGGAGGGCCATGTCAAAAGAGCCGGGGAGTTTTCTGAATTCGTCGTGAGTTTTACTGGTTGCGCCATCAAAGCTGATGGATACTCGCTGAATTCCTGAGTCGACGATTTTTTGCGCTATAGTTTCATCAATCAGCGTACCATTTGTAGCTAAGGCCAAAGTCAATCCTTTTTCGACGCCATATTTGGCAATATCAAAAATGTCAGGACGGAAGAGCGGTTCGCCCCCTGATAAAACAAGGATGGGTTTTCCCACACTGGCGATGTTATCGATAAGGTGAAAGGATTGTTCAGTGGTTAGATCATTTTTCATTAATTCTTTGCTGAGGTCTAGTCGTCTGCAATGAACGCATTCCAGGTTACATCCCGCGGTTGTTTCCCAGAATACAAGCCTGAGCTGGTTTTTGACATTTTTCATGAAATGAGCCGCATGGTGTGATCCCTGTTTTTCATCTTTTATCTTGTGAAAAACTTCTTTTATTGTCGCCTCTTTCGGGTGTCCGGACTTATGGGTCATCTAAATCTCCTGTATTAGTTAAAAGGATATTTTACTGAATGCTGAGTGGCATGGTTCGGCAAGCGTTCGACTGAGCTCACTCCGAAGGCTTGCCATGACACTTTATTAATCTATGCTTACAATATTAATTGTCACCCTGAGCTTGCCGAAGGGTCTGCGTTGATATTCATGGATTAATGTTCTTTAACATCATAACATAAGGCATCAAGCATTGCTAAATCTATTTCCACCGTAGATGATTGACTTAAACAGTTCTTTTTGATAAAAGTGACCCATCATGAACAACTCTGAAAAAACAAGAGGCACATGGGGTACCCGCGCAGGGTTTATAATTGCAGCGGCAGGTTCCGCAATCGGGTTGGGGAATATCTGGAAATTCCCTTATATTACAGGCCAGTATGGGGGAGGGGCGTTTGTGATCGTGTATCTTATATGTATTGCTTTAATCGGACTCCCCATAATGTTAGCGGAATTTACCATTGGAAGGAAAACTCATAAAAACCCTGTAGGAGCATATAAAGATATACACCCGCAAGGCCTATGGTTTCTTGTTGGCGGCATGGGTGTTTTGGCGGGGTTTATGATTTTGTCTTTCTATAGCGTGGTTGCAGGGTGGACAATCGCGTATGTTGTTAAATCCATCTTTATGTCGGTAACCCAATTTGATTCCGCCTCTGACGCCGGTAAATATTTCGGCCAATTTGCCGCAAATCCCTTTGAAGCCTTATTTTACCATACTATATTTATGGTTCTCTGCATCTCTATTGTTATTAAAGGTGTCAGATCAGGGATAGAAAAATCATGTGATATCCTCATGCCGACACTTCTATTTATACTTGTATTGCTTGTTATTAGATCACTGACTCTGAAGGGTGCGTGGGCCGGAGTGGTATTTTATTTAAAACCGGAGTTTAGCAAGCTCACTGCCCAGGGCGTCCTGGTGGCATTGGGCCACGCTTTTTTCTCTTTAAGTTTGGGAATGGGTGCGATGATAACTTACGGCAGCTATCTTTCCAAAAAAGAAAACCTGGCGTCGTCCGCTTTTATAGTGGGAGTTCTTGACACAGTGATTGCTTTATTAGCCGGGCTTATGATTTTTCCCGCTGTTTTTGCCATGGGTCTGGAACCCTCCGCAGGTCCGGGTCTGGTGTTTCATGTATTGCCCGCTGTGTTTTCTAAAATGCCGTTTGGAAATATTGTCTCCATAGCCTTTTTTATGCTCCTTGCTATTGCAGCTATAACGTCAGGTATCTCTCTTCTCGAAGTTGTTGTCGCGTATTTCATAGATGAAATTCACTGGAGTAGAAAAAAAGCGGTTTTGATAGTTGGAAGCGTGATTTTTATTTTAGGGATACCTTCAGCTCTTTCTTTTGGTGCATTTGGTGAGTACAAACTTTTTGGAATGAACTTTTTCGACATTGTTGACCACATAGCATCCAATTATCTATTGCCCCTGGGCGGTCTGTTGATCTGTGTTTTTGTCGCGTGGGTATGGGGTCCAAAACCTGCCCTGGAAGAAATACATATAGGAGAACATAAATTTCCCTTTGCCGCCGGCTGGGTATTCCTGGTGAAATATATTTCTCCAGTTGCAGTAGGGATTATTTTGATCGCTAAATTAATGGGAAAATAATCATTTAATTAGTGTAATCAAACTTTATTATGAAAATAGCATATTTCGACTGCTTTTCAGGTATTAGCGGGGATATGATTTTAGGAGCCCTGGCCGATCTTAGCAATGACCCTTCTTTTCTTCAAGAAGAGCTTAATAAACTTGACCTAAAAGGTTATTCCCTCTCGCATAAAAAAGTAAAACGTGGAGTTATTCAAACCACAAAAGTAGATGTTGAAGTAACAGAAAAAAACTCCTCTATAAAAAATCTTAAAAACATTATTTCCATTATTGAAAATAGCGACCTCGCGGAAAAGATTAAAAATGACTCCATAAAGATATTTCACCGGCTGGCAGAAGCAGAAGCAACGGTTCATGGAACGACTGTTGACAAAGTTCATTTCCATGAGGTCGGAGCAATAGATTCTATTGTAGATATAGTGGGTTCTGTTATTGGCATTCATCATTTAAATATTTCTAAAATAGTTTCGTCATCCATTAATACCGGTAGTGGATTAGTAAAATGCGATCATGGAACTCTTCCTGTTCCCGCTCCGGCTGTCGTAGAAATTTTAAAAGGGGTTTCCTGCTTTTCATCTGGAGTTCAACAGGAATTGACCACTCCCACTGGAGCAGCCGTTATTGCAACCCTGGCAAATGAATTTGGTCCGTTGCCTGAATTAAGAACTGAGAGGGTAGGTTACGGAGCAGGAGGTAAGGATCTCAAAGAGATGCCTAATGCTTTAAGAATTATCTTAGGGGAACTCTCGATTGCAAACGAATCAAAAGAGGAAATCTTTGTATTAGAAACAAATATTGATGATATGAATCCGGAATTTTACGATGCTATAATGGAAAAGCTTTTTCAAGCAGGGGCAGTTGATGTTTTTCTTACACCTATCATAATGAAAAAAAATCGTCCTGCTACAAAACTTTCTGTATTGACGCGACAGCAAAATGTCAAAGCGCTTGCAAACGAGGTTTTAAAAAATACCACAACTTTTGGTATCCGGTTTTACCCGGTTGAAAGAGTAATGCTTGAAAGAGAGTTTCAGGAGATTGAAACTGTATTTGGTAAAGTGAAAGTAAAAATTGGGAAAAGAGATGGTGAGATTTGCCACATATCTCCTGAGTACGAACATTGCAAAAAATTTTCCAAAGAACAGGGCGTCCCCATTAAAAAAGTCTACGAAGAAATCCAATCTGCCATCAGGAGAAGTTATAGTTTTTAGCCTTATAGCGAACAGTTATGTTTATTGTAGAAAATTTTCTGTATTAGAAACTTGTGAAATCGCATTTTTAGCAATATTTTTGTTAGCAGTTTTGTGCAAAACATTGAACTTGACAAGCGGTCTTAATTTGATACCATAAAAAGACTGGAGGTGGTAATCATGAATATTTCTACTGATATAAAACCTGTGACTTTTCTTAAATCACGAGCGGCAGATTTATTAAAGCAAATTAATGAAACACATCGTCCTGTTATAATAACTCAAAATGGTGAGCCTAAAGCTGTATTGCAAGATCCTAAAAGTTATGAAAGCATGCGTAATGCCATAGGAATATTAAAACTAATTTCTCAGGGGGAAGAAGATATAAAAAACAAAAGAACCAAAAGTCAAGACAAGGTGTTTGAAGACATTGAAAATATGCTTAAAGAAAAAGGTAAATGAAGAAAAGGTATGAAGCAATATGGTCTGATATCGCCGAAAATGATTTCAGTAACATTATTGAATATATCGCTGTTGATAGTCCTCCTAATGCATTAAAGATATTAAGGAAAATAAAAGAGAAAGCTTCGAGTCTTTATAACTCATCAAAACGAGGTCGTATCGTGCCGGAATTACAGGATCAAGGCATTTTACAATATCGTGAATTAATCATCCCTCCTTGGAGAATTATATACAGGGTATCAGAAAAAGCTGTATATGTTTTATCACTGTTTGATTCTCGCCAGAATATCGAAGATATCCTATTAAAAAGACTTACAAATTCTAAAATATAAAACTTCTAACCATGTGAGATTGGATTCACATCTTTGATATTTAATATTGCCAAAAATAATATTACTTTCCAGCAATTATCTTATCAAAATGCTCAACTGTTACTGCAGGGGATGTAGAAAATGAGATGCCTGTCAATTTATTCAAAGCAATAGAGGCTTTAATTACCGCATCAATCTTAGGAAAATCCACTATAAAAATCAGGTCGTGTTCCCCAAGCAAAGCGTACGCTGAGTTTACCTTGCCGCCAAGCTTTTTGATGGTGTTAACAACCTTTTTCGTTCGATCCCCGCTAATTTTTTTAGCAGCTTCAGACGAATATTTTCCAAACATAAAATATGTTGCCATATGAACCTCCTTTCTGTGGTGACAATTGCAATCCAATAAAAAATGTTTACATAAATATAAGCTTATTTTATGATAAGTCTACTTGCGTACCGTGTCTACTTAATTTCTTAATACCGCAAGAATTTTTTTAACTGGATTACAGGATAGGTTAGTTTTTTTGAGAGTGTAATAACTGTGTCATTGCATTTTTTTTATTCAAATAAGAAAATTATGAAAAAAAGAATTCTTTGTTTTTTGTTATTTTTAATTTTCTCCGGGATTGCGACAGAATCAGGATTTTCAGATAACAACGATAATGGAAATTTTGTCAAAAAAGTTTCTCCTGAAATATCTAATTTAAAGGTAAAGCCATTATCCGGCGCTCACGGAACAATTATCAGCATAACCCTCGAGATACATGATCGACAAGGTTCGGATAATATACGCAAGGAGTTATATCAAATACGTGAAGGAATCGAGCCAATTGTGTTAAAGCTCTATGACGACGGGACTCACGGTGATACTGTAGCCAACGATAACATTTTTTATGCCGAGACAATAGTTCCAAAAACCGCTGCAAAAGGGGTTCATGAATTTCATCTGTTTGTATTGGATAAGGATGATAACAAAAGTAATAGACTAACTTATAAATTTACAGTTAGTGAACTTATTGAAGTTTAAAACATAAAGCGGCCAAGGGGCCGTAACCAAAAGGGCTACCGCCCGGTGTACTAACAAAATCTTCCTAAAAAAAAGGTTTTATAGTGTAATAGTATAAAGCGGCAAGTTGTCGGAACGTAATTGTCTAAACCATCTTCCTTCTTTGATACACTAAGTTTGAGGTTTTTTTTCATGAACAAAAAGTCGAAAAATATTTCCCGAAATCTTGCCGAATATGCATCCACTTTTGAGTTTAATGACCTTTCCCCTGAAGTTATACATGAGGTTAAAAGACGTTTAATAGACAGCTTTGGATGCGCGCTTGGGGCTTTTGAAAGTGAGCCGGTGAAAGTTGCAAAGGGAATAGGACAGAAAGCTCAAATATCCCAAGGCGCTACACTTTTTGGGACCTCTGTTAAGACAACACCTGATTTGGCCACCTTTGCCAATGGAATTCTTGTTCGTTATCTCGATTTTAACGATACCTATTTATCTAAAGAACCGGCTCATCCGAGTGATAATATAGCAGCCGCCCTTGCTGTCTCAGAAGCGGAAAAAGCCGATGGTAAGGCGCTCATTACGTCTATAGCATTATCATATGAAATTCAGTGCAGGCTTTGTGATGCCGCCTCTCTCAGGGCAAGGGGATGGGATCACGTGGGCTATGTCTCCATAGCAAGCGCGCTTCTTGCGTCAAAGCTTATGAATTTGGATCAGGACAGGATAGAACATGCCATTGCCTTGAGTATTACGCCTAACACAACTTTACGACAGACCAGGGTAGGGGAGTTGTCCATGTGGAAAGGGTGTGCTGCTGCCAATGCCGCGAGAAACGGGGTCTTTGCTGCTTACCTTGCTAAGGAAGGAATGACAGGGCCTTCAAAAATTTTTGAAGGTGAAAAAGGTTTTTTTAATCAGGTTACAGGTCCTTTTGATTTGGAAGTGGGTACCTTCGGTAAAAGTGGTAAAAATTTTAAAATTCTTGATACCTATATAAAATACTATCCTTCTGAATATCATTCCCAGGCAGGAGTGGAAGCAGCCTTAAAACTTAGAGATAGAATTAAAGTAGATGATGCTGAGAAAGTAAATATTGAAACTTATGACGCGTGTGTGGATATAATTGCCGGAGAAGAGGAAAAGTGGCATCCCCAAACCAGGGAGACAGCAGATCACAGTCTCCCTTATTGTGTGGCAGTTGCTCTTTTTGATGGAAAGGTCGGTCTGGAACAGTTTTCAGAACAAAGGATTCAGGACAGGGAACTCCAGAAATTTTTAAGTAAAATTAAGGTTAAACGAAATGAAGAACATAACAAACAATACCCTGACTCCTTCCCCTGTTTTATAGAGATCAAGAACAAAGCAGGAGAAGTTTTTTCTGAAACCGTTGATTGTCCAAAAGGCCATCCTAAAAATCCCCTGAGTGACAGGGAAGTGGAAGAAAAGTTTAAAGATTTAAACGATGGTCGTATAAAAAGTGAAAAAGTAAAAGATATAATGAAGCGGGTATGGGACTTGGAGAATCAAAAGGGTATAGGTGATTTGATAAGCTTTTTGAAATTTGATTACACTGATTAAAAAATTGTGTAAGTACAAATACATTTATGACAGAAAATGATCCCCTTACAGAAAAAATAATTGCTTGTTGTTATAAAGTTCACTCTGAATTAGGGCCAGGATTTAAGGAAAAGGTATATAATAATGCTCTGAAATTAGAATTTGATCAAGAAGAGATAGATTATGAGACAGAAAAACAGTTTGGGGTTTGTTATCATAATAAGAAAGTGGGAAAACTTATAGTTGATCTGATTGTTGAAAGTAAGGTTATAATTGAAATTAAAGCATTAACAGGTAAAGTCCCTTCAGTTTTTAAATACCAGCTTCTATCTTATTTAAAAGTTTCAGATTTAAAGGTAGGGTTGTTAATTAATTTTGGAAACAAAAGTTGTCAGGTAAATAGGTTTGTAAATTGAGAAAATAAGTGTAATCCGTTTTCTATCAGTGTAATCGATTTTAATAATCAGAGTAATCATGTCATTAAAAAATTTAATGCAGAAGGGTATAGTTGTAATGCCGGGGGCCTTTAACGGTATCTCAGCAAGGCTGGTTGAAAAGGCCGGCTTTAATGCGCTTTATATATCAGGAGCAGGCCTCGCTAATGGCGTCACGGCTATGCCGGATGTAGGACTTCTCACCATGACCGAAGTTCAGACGCAGGCAGGTTATATTATCAATGCCGTTAATATACCCTGTATTGTGGATGGAGATACAGGATTTGGAGAGACGGCAAACGTAATGAGAATGGTGAAAGAACTCGAAGGTGTTGGAGCAGCCGGAGTCCATATTGAAGATCAGGAACTACCCAAGAAATGCGGACATCTTTCCGGTAAAAGGCTTGTGTCTCCTCAGGCAATGGCAGAGAAGATTGCTTCCGCTGTAGAAACAAGGAAAGACCCGGACTTTATTATTATCGCGAGAACAGACGCAAGAGGGGTTGAAGATATTAAAAAAGCGATAGAAAGGGCAAACATTTACCTGGAAGCCGGGGCAGATATTATTTTTCCTGAAGCCCTGCAATCAAAGGAAGAATTTGTTACTTTTAAAAAAGAGGTCAATGCACCGCTCTTAGCCAATATGACAGAATTTGGTAAGACACCGTTCATAACTGTAAGTGAGTTTGAAGATATGGGTTACAGCCTTGTCATCTTCCCTTTAACCGCCTTCAGAGTGATGCTTAAGGCCGTTCAAGATGCTCTGGAAAAGCTGAAAGCCGAAGGAACGCAGAAAAACTTGATTGAAAAGATGCTTACCAGAAAAGACTTGTATGAACTTATCGATTATTATGATTATGAGGGCATTGATAAGAAAATAAGTGATAAATTCAAATGAAATTAATTTTTTTTAATATTTTAGAGAGTTTAAACAGGTTAGGCTGGATTTGTTTTTTGGAGTGCAATGACCGTGTCATTGCTTTTCAACCTGTTTGTCCTGAGCATCCTGCAAAGCGGAGCTTAGCTCATGTCTAAAAGAAAGTAACTAAAAATGAGCGCTGAACATAAAATTGCTGCCGGGCTTGAAGGAATAATCACCGGGAAGAGTTCAATTTGCGAGGTAGATGAAGAAAAGTGTGAGCTCTATTACAGGGGATATTCCATTTTAGACCTTGCGGAACACTCTAACTTTGAGGAAGTTGCGTACCTCTTGCTCAAAGGTGAACTACCCGGCAAAAAAGATTTAGATGAGTTTCAAAATAAGTTGTCGGCGGAAAGAGAAATTCCTCAGAACGTAGATGAAGTTCTAAAAGGGCTTCCAGCGAAAACCGACCCCATGGATGTTTTGAAGATCGCTGTTGGGATTCTTCATACCGTAGATCCGGATGCTTCTTCCAATGAAGAAGAAGCCAATATGAGGAAGGCTATAAGACTAATTGCGAAAATCCCGACAATTATCACAGACAATTTCCACTTCTCACATGGAAACGAACCTGTTAAGCCAAATCCTCATCTTTCCCTTGCCGCAAACTTTCTTTATATGTTAAAGGGAAAGGAACCGGAAGCTTTTGAATCGAGCGCCCTTGATAAATCAATAATCCTTTACGCGGAGCATGAACTCAATGCTTCGACTTTTGCCGCTCGGGTAGTTGTCTCTACTCTTTCGGATATGCATTCCGGTATCATTGCCGCTATTGGAGCATTAAAGGGCCCTTTACACGGCGGCGCAAATGAAAGGGCAATGGAAATGCTCCTTGAAATTGAGGAACCTGAAAACGCAGAATCCTGGATTAGAAAGGCACTCTTACAGAAAAAAAAGATTATGGGATTTGGCCACAGGGTTTATAAAAAGATGGACCCGAGAAATCCGGTTATAAAAAAGATGTCAAAAGAATTGGGCGAAAGGAATGGTAACATCAAGTGGTTTGAAATTTCAGAAATAGTGGAAAAAATTATTGATAGGGAAAAAGGACTTCATCCAAATCTGGACTTCTACGCCTCTTCCGCCTATTATCTCTTAGGGATTCCGATTCCTCTTTATACACCTATTTTTGTTGCCTCAAGAGTTACAGGCTGGGTAGCCCACGTGATGGAACAGTACAGCGATAACAGACTTATAAGACCCAGGGCGGAATATACGGGCGAGAAAAAAAGGGAGTATGTACCGATTGAAGATAGATAGCAGAGGACAGAGCTCGGAAGACAGAGTACAGATGGCAAAGAGCATGGAGCAGGGCAATTAGCAGTTGTCAATGCTCAATTAACAATTAGAAAAAAATAGCATTTTTCTCGGTATCCTTTGTGACTCTGCGGTTAAAGAGGCAGTGGTCAGGGGTCAGTTTTCAGGGATCAGGGAAATAATTAACAATTCGTATAATTCGAGCAATTAGTGGTTTAAAAGCAGTATCAACTGGGCGCAGATAAACGCTGTTTTAAATGACTAATGCAATTAATGACTAATTCCTAAATACCAAGCATAGCTGTTTTTAGCCCGTTACCTGATACAATAAGGACAATTTTGGAATTCTTTTTCAACCGGTTTTTTAGTTTTATCAGGCCTGCCAGGGTGACAGCTCCAGCAGGTTCTGCAAAAACACCTTCTTTTTTTGCGAGATAGTCTTTTGCCTTTAAGATTTCCCTGTCTGTTACTGTTTCCGCTATTCCATTAGATTCTCTGAGAACCTGAAGAGCCTTTAATCCATCCAGAGGATTTCCACAAGCTATAGCGCCGGCAATGGTACGCGGTTTTACAGGCTTGACAAAATCCATCTCTTTTTTAAATGCATTGACTACAGTATTGCACCCCTTTGACTGAACTCCTATAAGTACGGGGAGTTTTTTTGTAAGCTTCACATTTTTGAATTCCTTCATCCCTTTCCATATTCCGTAAATTAAGGTTCCGTTTCCAATCGGAGAAATAATATAGTCGGCATTGATCTCATCGGCAATTTCAAACCCGACTGATTTTTCTCCTTCACCTCTGTAAGGATAATCCCCCATCAAATACCATCCTTTTTTTCTGAATAATTTTGACGCTTCCAACTCGGCGGTATTAAAATCTCCATTTACTCTATGGATTATGGCTCCATGGCTTTTGATTTGCGCTATCTTTATGTCCGGTGTATCAGCAGGGAGGATGATGTGCGCTTTAACGTTTGCCGCCGCTGCATAAGCGGCTACAGAGGCGCCCATATTACCTGTGGACGCGCACACGATTTCTTTTGACCCAAACTCTAAGGCCTTGGATATCTCAACGGTAGTTCCCCTGTCCTTGAATGAGCCGGTGGGGTTTTCACTTTCGCATTTAAAGAAAAGATTATCAAAGCCGAGCTCTCGGGAAATGTTTCTTGATTTTAGAAGAGGTGTTCCGCCCTCCATTAAAGTGACGCTGTTTTCTGATTTGACGAGAGGAAAGAACTCTCTATATCTCCAGTGCCTGAATGGCCTTTTTCTCAGCCTGTTCCAGGAGATAATGTTTCTTATTTCATTAAAGTTAAAAACAACTTCAAGGCTTTGTCCGCATCTGCATCGGTACCTTATCTCTCTTTTTGAGTATTTTTCTTTACATTGTATGCATTGGAGATATCGGATATGCATAAAAGCAATTTTAACATAATTGACAACGTAAGTATCTCATTTTATAATGCATGCTTTAGACGTCGTTTTGAGCTTGTTGAAGGGCGATACGCTACTTTTTTCTATGTAACACTGCGGCAGGTTTAGTGTGACATAGAGCCGTTTTTCACAGAGGTCATCAATTGAGTTGGGGGATGGTCTAATGGCAGGACGAGCGGCTCTGACCCGCTTAGTGAAGGTTCGAATCCTTCTCCCCCAGCCACGCTCAGCGTGGCTGAGTCCCGCTCAGCGGGACAGCCATTTCAAGCATAAAAGCTTTGTATTTAGCAAGAAAATTATTTTTGTACTATAAATTATTAAAGCTCTCTTCCAAATGTTCTACGTTTATATTCTTCATAGCAAAAAAGA
>CAYMVZ010000076.1:0-13003 GCA_964394335.1 uncultured Nitrospinota bacterium
ACCCTTTCCTCCCCGTGCTCCCGCACGGGGTATCCAGGGTTGTTTTCTCATGAACGAAAACAGACAGAAAAAGAATTAAAAAAATATCGCAACCATCTTGAGGAAATGTTTGAAGAACGTACAAATGAATTAAAATCTGTTCAGGATCAATTAATACATGCTGAAAAGCTATCAGCCATTGGTAAATTGTCGGCTTCCATTGCGCATGAGTTCAATAACCCAATCACCGGTATCCATAGTGTTCTGGAAAGGGTAAGTAAAAAAGTCTCGATGAATGAGACTAACAAGGACTTGGTTGACGTGGCGGTTCGTGAATGTAAAAGGATAACAGACCTTATTAAAAAGCTTCAGGATTTCCATCGCCCCTCCCCCGGCATAGTAGCCCCCATGGATATTCATAAGGTAATAGATGAAGTGATTTTATTAAACAAGGTAGCTCTTAAAACAAGGGGTATTAAATTGGAGAAAAGCTACGCTGGTAAGATGCCGAAGATCCGGGCTATTTCTGATCAAATCAAGCAGGTCATTCTGAATATACTTAATAATGCTGAAGAAGCAATCCCTGAAGATGGCGATGGAGGGAAAATCAAAATTCTTACAGAAGTCTTTGATTCAGAAATCAAAGTACATTGTCAGGATTCAGGGTGTGGTGTTTCGCTGGAAAACATGAAATACATTTTTGACCCATTCTTTTCAACCAAAACAGAAGCAAAAGGTACCGGTTTAGGTCTTTCTGTCAGTTATGGTATTATCAAACAACACGAAGGAGAGATTGAGGTAAAAAGTGAGTCTGGCAAGGGAACTACCTTTACCATTACCCTGCCGATTGAAGGAGCAGTTGACAGCTTTTAATAGACGATTAACGATTGGCAAGTAAAATCAAGGCAATCAACGAATAAATCTGCAGTCTAAAATTAAACTATCCATCCTCCCCCTAAAACCGTATCATTATGGTATATCACAGCGGCCTGGCCCGGTGTTATGGCTTGCTGAGCCTCATCGAACTCGATCTCAGGTTCTTTGAGATTTTCAAGAAAAACTGTAGCAAGAACAGGTTTATGGCGAAACCTGATCTGCACCAATTCATGAATTTTTTTCTTATCGGGTAGTTTAAACCAGTTAACATTTTGAATCTTGAACTTTTTTGATTTAACTTCTTCTTTCTCTCCCACGATTAAACGGTTTCTGGCTGCGTCAATTTGTTTTACATAAAGGGGGGTCGGAGAACTGATTTTCAAACCCTTTCGCTGTCCAATAGTATAAAATGGAATGCCATTGTGATCACCTAAAACTTTCCCTGCAGTGTTAACTATCTTTCCTTTCTTGACAAATTGGGGACCTTTTTCTTTCAAAATAAAAGCAGGGTAGTCGTTGTCCGGTATAAAGCAAATTTCCTGGCTCTCGCTTTTTTCCGCAACATTTAAGTTTATGGAGCGGGCATAGTTTCTTACCTCTTCTTTTAAATAACTTCCCAGAGGGAAAAGGACCTTTTGCAACTGTTCCTGTGTCAGGTTAAACAAAAAATAACTCTGGTCTTTTTCAGCATCCTTTCCTCTTTTTAAAAGATATTTGCCATTTTGATCTTTTACCTTCTGAGCATAATGGCCTGTAGCAACATAATCAGCTCCCAACTGTTCCGCCCGTTTTGCCAAAACATTAAACTTCAGAACTTTGTTACAAGGAATACATGGATTAGGGGTTTTACCAATGAGGTATTCATCGATAAAATAGTTAATGACCGAATTTCTAAACTCCTCTTCCAAGTTTATAACATAAAAGGGTATCCCTAACTTGTCTGCAACCCGTCTTGCGTCGGACACATCATCCATGGAACAGCAAGTTCCTCCTTTTTGGGTATTATAGTATTCGTCTTTCCAAAATTTCATGGAAATGCCAATAACCTCATACCCTTCCTTAATTAATAAAGCGGCGGCTGTGGAACTATCCACCCCTCCGCTCATCGCTACTACTACCCTTTTTCTCATTTTTAGCCATGGAAATGATTAATATTTTAACCACAGGACTACACAGAATCTCATGGAAGGCACTACTGGTTCTCAAGCTTCAGCTTGGGAGCGAGTAATGCGAAGAAAAAATTGATTAATTGACTATACGTTTTGGTTGACACGTTTTTTCTCTAAAAAAATTCTGTGTTTTTCTGTGTAGTTCTGTGGCTTTAATCGATTTTAGAAACTGTAAGTTTTTTCTGAGCCTGATACTTGCCCTTTTTGTCGGCATAGGAGGTAAGGCAGACATCATCACTTTCTAAAAAAATAATCTGCGCGATTCCTTCACGGGAATATAATTTTACAGATCTGCCTGATGCATTGCATATGGCCATGGTAATATATCCTTCCCATTCAGGTTCAAGGGGCGTGATATTTACTATAACTCCACAGCGGGCATAGGTTGATTTACCAAAACAAAGGGTGAGTATATTTCGAGGGAGCCTGAAATACTCAACACTCTTTCCCAAAACATAAGAGTGGGCCGGTATTACGCAGTTGTTAGCCTTAATACTCCTAAATGACGATGCATCGAAATTTTTTGGGTCAATCAAAGAAGAATCCGTTGTATCCGGGATTTTAAATTCATTATCAATGCGAATATCATAACCATAAGAAGAAAGACCGAAAGAAATAATACCTTTTCTTACCTGGTTTTCCTCAAAAGGTTCAATGATTTTTTCTTTAACCGCCATTTCTTTAATCCAGCGGTCTGATTTTATTGACATAGTAAGCTACAGAATTTCACAGCGTTGCGAAGCCGTAATAAAAAATGGAAGTGTTTAGCGAGCGAACGTAAAATAAAATCATACTCTACACTGAAGATTCCCCGTAGCTTGCTACGGGGAGCTTCAATTCACCGCAAAGACGCAGAGTTTGCAAAGAAATAAAACATAACTGCTTTTCTTTGCGTCCTCTGCGACAAAAACACTAATCATTTAATTTATCAAAACTCAATTCGAATATCAAACTATTGCATCTTTTTAAAGCATCCATCAAATAACATTGCTTTTTGATTAAATCTCATTGTGGGTTATACTGTGAGCAGCAATTTGTTATTGATCAAAAAATTCTGATTTTAACCTTTTTTTTAGCCGCTGATAGCTGACAACTGAAAGCTTTATTTTATGTTTGGCGCTCACATGTCTATTGCAGGTGGTTTAGATAAAGCCCTTGAGCGAGGGGAAAAAATAGGCTGCCACACCATCCAGATTTTTACCAAAAACAACAACCAGTGGAAAGCAAAAGAAATTACAGATAATGACCTTCGCAGGTTTCACAGCTTTTACGGTAAAGTTCGTATTTTCCCCGTAGTTGCCCACGACAGTTACCTTATCAACCTGGCCTCGCCTGATCCTGTCTTACACCGAAAATCGATAGAATCGTTTTTTAGTGAAATGGAGCGGTGTGAAAAGTTAAGAATCCCCTATCTCGTATTTCATCCGGGAGCTCATGTAGGTTCCGGTGAAAAAGCAGGACTAAAAAAAATTGCTCAATCAATAAACGTCTTGTTAAAAAGGGGAAAAGGTTTTAAAGTATCCTTACTGCTCGAAACAACAGCGGGTCAGGGCACGTCTTTAGGTTACAAATTCGAACACTTTGCGGACATAATAAAAATGATACGGCAAAAAAAATCTATCGGCGTGTGCGTGGATACGTGTCACATATTTGCCGCAGGATATGATATTACAACACAAAAAGGATACAAAAAAACTTTTGAAACTTTTAACAAACTTATTGGATTTAATAAGCTTAAAGTTTTTCATATAAACGATTCCAAGAAAGAACTTGGTTCGCGGGTAGACCGCCATGAGCATATAGGGAAAGGTTATCTGGGTCTCAAACCGTTTCAATTTCTCGTTAATGACAGGAGATTTGCTGATATACCAAAAATATTGGAAACACCAAAAGGTCCCGATTTAAATGAAGATGTTAAAAACTTGAAGGTCTTAAAAAGATTAATTAAGAAGTAATAAAATGGAGAAATTATTTAAATGATAAAAAGCATGCTTGTGCCGACAGACGGATCGCCAAACAGCAAAATTGCGCTGGAGTACGCACTCTACCTTGCTCCAAAGTTTGAGGCTGAAATTACAGGGATTAATATTGTAGATATCAGAGCGCTGGAAGGGCCCTTTTTTAGCGATATATCCGGGGCTCTTGGCTTTACTCCTTATCAGAATTATGTTCAAAAAATCCAGGAGATCCTTGAAGAAAGAGGAAATATAATTCTTAATGATTTTAAAAAAATAAGTGAAGAAAAGTCTATACAGCCTAAAATAAAAAGATTATCAGGTATAATCCCAAATATAATTGCAGAAGAAGCGAAAAAAGTTGATCTTATAGTGATGGCACAAAGAGGAGAGCATGCCCAGTGGTCGTCGGGTCTGCTTGGTTCTACAACCGAGTCTGTTGTGCGTAAATCACCCCGCCCGGTTCTCGTTACGTCAAAAGCATTTCATCCTTTTGAGACAGTCCTTCATGCCTGCGATGGGAGCAGTGAGTCAAATAAGGCATTGAAACTGGCGTGCGAATTAGTTTTTTCAATGAAACTCAAACTCAATGTAATCATAGTTGTAAATAATGAAGAGAAGGGCAGGAAAATGTTAACTGAAACAGAGGAATTTATTGCTCCTTATCATTTGGACGCCCGTATTGAATGGATTAAAGGGGAATCTGCTAAAGAGATTCTAAAGTATGCTGAAAACAATAAAGTGGATTTGATCGTCATGGGAACTTTTGGCCACAGCCGTATTCACGAGCTTATCCTTGGAGGAACTACAGCCTATGTAATTAGAAATTCGATTCTTCCTGTTTTGTTAAACCGGTAGATTAAAAAATCGATAACCGGTAATAGTAGATCCGCCCTCCTTTTCATAAACTTATCCCGGTATTTCAAACTTGTATCCTTGTTTTTTTTTAGCAAAGTTTTTTAATACACCCCGTCCCGGCGGGACACCCCTCTTGTTAGAGGGGAATTCTCTTCCTAAATTCCCCCTTAAAAAAGGGGGATAGAGGGGGTTGTAATTTTGATTATCGGCAAAGCTGAGCTTAGCTCTGCCATCCATGGCCTCAACCTTCGGGCGGCTTTTCTTATAGAATTGTGGTTGTGGCAACTTGCCATGCTGCGTATAAAGCTGTGAAATATGAATAACTATATTATTAAACGGCTGTTCTTGACCATTCCTACTGTTTTTGGGGTGGTAACGTTGGTTTTCCTTGTCATTCATTTTATTCCCGGCGACCCGGTGGAAATAATGTTAGGCGAAATTGCCTCACAAACCGATAAAGCAAAACTCCGGGCCGATTTAGGATTAGACCTTCCCATCTTTAAACAATATCTTAGATTTCTATCAAACCTTATTCATGGTGATTTGGGAAATTCATTCCATTTTCGTCAACCGGCCTTTGATCTCATCATGAAAAGGCTTCCAGCCACTATTGAATTATCATTAGGAGCCCTTGCAGTAGCCTTAATTATATCGATCCCGCTTGGGATTTTCTCCGCAGTAAAACAATATTCTTACATCGACCAGGGATCTTTGTTCCTGGCCCTGTTTGGTGTTTCCATGCCGAATTTCTGGCTTGGCCCCCTGCTAATCATAATCTTTTCAATTAATTTAGGCTGGCTGCCGGTTTCAGGGAGGGGAGATATCTTTAATCTTATACTTCCAGCTATTACTCTCGGCGCCTCAATGGCAGCCATATTAACCCGCATGATCCGTTCCAGCCTGCTCGATATTTTGAAAGAAGAGTATATAAAAACAGCAAGAGCAAAAGGGTTGCCTGAACCAATCATTTTGTTGAAACACGCCTTGAGAAATGCCCTTCTACCAGTGGTCACTATTTTAGGATTGCAATTTGGATCCCTGCTTGCCGGTTCAATTATTACTGAAACCATTTTCTCATGGCCGGGAATAGGCAGGCTGACTATCCAGGCAATTGTTTCAAGAGATTATCCTTTAGTACAGGTATGTGTGATGGTAATTGCATTGGGATACGTTTTCATTAACCTGTTAACCGATTTGCTATACGCATGGATTGATCCGCGGATAAAATATGAATAAAAACATATTTATAATTATCGGAATTACTATAGTTCTTACATTATTCCTTTTATCTGGTTTTGCCTCTTTTATATCACCGTACAATCCTGCTGACCAAAATCTTTATGAACGGCTTCAGGAACCGGGTCTTTCTCACTTTTTAGGACAGGACAGTCTTGGCAGGGATATCCTTAGCAGAATCATCTATGGTTCCCGGGTTTCTTTAAAAGTTGGATTTTTAACAATTTTTATCTCCGGCATTATCGGAACTTTTGTAGGATCGATCGCGGGTTATTATGGCGGTAGAATTGACCGGATCTTAATGCAAATTTGCGATATTTTTTTAGCTTTCCCCGGGTTGCTCATGGCCATTACTTTAATCGCTATCCTCGGTCCCGGGCTGAATAATGTAATCTTTGCCCTTTGCATAATGGGCTGGGTCAGCTACGCCCGGTTAGTAAGAGGTCAGATTCTCTCATTAAAAAACCTGGATTATGTACTGGCAGCCGTTGCCTGCGGGATCAGTGATATAAGAATAATTTTTAAACACCTCTTGCCAAATTTAATGACACCTATAATTGTTCACTCAACATTTGGAATGGCAGGAGCTATTGTAGCAGAGGCGGGATTAAGTTTTTTGGGTTTAGGTGTTCAACCGCCGGAGACAAGCTGGGGTATGATGCTGAGCGAAGGGAGAAAATTTTTATTAATCGCCCCTCATATGACGACTTTCCCCGGACTGGCTATTATGATTGTGGTCCTCGGTCTTAATCTTTTAGGAGACGGCCTCAGGGATACGCTTGATACGAAACGAGAGAGAAATTTTAGACCGCAGATAATGCTTCAGAATTGAAAACAAAACAAAAAAAATGTGCCACGCACTTTTAGAAGTGTGTGGCACTTAAATATTCTGAAAATCTGCGTTAATCTGCGTCCAAAAATAAAAAAAAGACTATTGATAATTTTTCACCCGGCTTTTGGGCCTGCTGCCCGAACCTCATGGCTGACCGTGCCCGCGAATTCTTTGAAATTTTTCTCAAACCTTCCTGCCAGGTCCTTTGCTTTTTCTTTGAATGCGTTTTTGTTATCCCAGGTGTTTATGGGTTGAAGAACCTCAGTTGGCACGCCGGGACAAGAACTCGGCACATGAAGTCCAAAAACCTCATCCTCCACAGTTGGAACATCATTGAGAGAACCGCTTAAAGCGGCATTTAATAATGCACGGGTATGAGTAATGTCCATTCGATTTCCTACTCCGTAGGGTCCTCCAGTCCAGCCAGTGTTGACCAGCCAGCAAGCGGATTTGTGTTTGGCAATTTTTTCACCGAGCAGTTTCGAGTATACCGTAGGATGCAGTGCCATAAAAGGCGCTCCAAAACAGGTACTGAACGTAACCTGTGGTTCTTTGATGCCTCTTTCTGTACCGGCAACCTTAGCCGTATAACCGGAAAGGAAATGGTACATTGCCTGCTCCGGCGTCATTTTGGAAATCGGAGGCAGTACACCAAATGCATCGCATGTGAGCATCATAATGTTTTTAGGATGTTCCCCAACCCCCGGATATATGCAATTATCAATATGGGTAACAGGATATGAAGCGCGCGTATTTTCCGTCAATGCGTTGTCATCAAGATCAATTCGCCTTGAGTTCATATCGATGCAAACATTTTCAAGAATGGTTCCAAACATTTTTGTTGCTTTATAAATTTCCGGCTCTTTTTCTCTGGAAAGATTAATGACCTTCGCATAACAGCCTCCCTCAAAATTAAATATGCCGTTTTCGCTCCAGCCATGTTCGTCATCCCCTATCAAGCGTCTTTCCGAATCTGTGGAAAGAGTTGTTTTCCCTGTTCCGGAAAGACCAAACAATACAGCTACATCCCCGTCTTTTCCAATGTTGGCAGAACAGTGCATGGAAAGCACATTTTCTAACGGGAGTTTGTAATTTAGCATGGTAAAGATAGATTTTTTAATTTCACCCGCGTAGCTGGTTCCGCCTATTAAAATCATTTTTTTACCGAAATGTGCAAGAATAAAAGCCTCCGAATTTGTGCCATCTTCCTCCGGTACAGCCCGGAATTTGGGAGCGTTGATAACCGTATATTCCGGAATAAGTTTGCTTGTTGCTTTGTTAAAGTCTATTGGTCTCACAAACATATTTCTGGCAAAAAGATTATGCCAGGCCTCTGTATTTATAATTCTAATAGGAGTTTGATATTCTGGATCTGCACCTACATAGAGGTCTTGCACAAAAAGGTCGCTCCCTTCAAGAAAGGCAAGCACTTTTTTGAGTAAATTATCAAATTTTTCCTCATCAATGCCTTTGTTCACCTTTCCCCACCATATATTTTTCTCGCTGGAAGGCTCGATTACTGTGAATTTGTCATTAGGTGATCTACCAGTATAAGATCCGGTTTTAGTTACTAAAGGGCCTCTGTGAGCTAAAACGCCTTCCTTATGATGCACTGCCTTTTCTACCAGAGCGGCTGTTGATAAGTTCCAGTAGACGTGATTTGCATTTTTTATTCCATGTTTTTCCAGGCCATATTCTGTTGATATCAATCCGGTTTGCTGCATTTTTACCTATTATTTTTATTAATTGTGAGTAAAAAAAGCAATTATATGATTAAAAAGTGCGGAAAAAAATTATATCATTATTTAATAATATATCAAAAATAATAAAAATCCTTTCGTATATTTCAACCGTAATATTATATTAGGTTGAAATTTCTTGTCGAACGCATTCCCCTTACCTTGCCCTTAATAATACTTGTACAAAGTTTGCTTCAGGGAGCTTTAATTTCAGTGAGTTATTGGTGAAAACAAACACTATCGATGTGCCACACACTTCCAAAGCGTGTGATGCATGAGTCTTTTCAAAACAGTTGCAACGTACAACAATAAAGAAAACTTTTGTTGTGGCCCAAGGCCGAGATAGGGAAAAAAAATCATTGGAAATGACCCGAAGTCTGTATTATAGTTAATTGGAAAAAAATTAAATTGGGTAAAAATTTTCAGTAGTAGGATGTCATGCAAATTTCAGCAAATAGTGTTTTGATTGTTGACGCGGATAAAGAATCCAGAGATATACTTGCGGCGCATTTTAAGAAAGTAGACTGGATTGTTTCCTTGGCCAAAGATGGCCGGCAGGCTACTCAGGTTTTGCAAAGAGATAATCCTGATATCATACTAATGGATATAATACTGCCGGTTCGGGATGGAATTACTACCTGCAGCCTCATTAGAAAAGATGTCTCAATCACCCGCCATTACCCAATTATTATGATGACCGCCTCCCCTGATAGAAAACAAATTGCAAGAGCCATTGACGCGGGCTGTGATGACTTTATTGTAAAGCCTTTTAAATTTGACGCGTTATTAGTTAAGGTGAAAGAACTGGTTGAATTCCATAGCAAAAAGGAAAAAAAAGAGGAAGAAACGCAGGATGAGGAGGCAGAAAAAGAAGAAGAAATTATTATCTATTCAAAGAAAATGATTGAAAAGGCTTTTTCAAATGCCATGCATGGTAAATTGGTTGACTATCCTGTTATAAAAAAAACCACCAGTACAATGGTAGAGATTGTTCATAAAGAAAACACTCTACCGCTGGCTTTCAAGATGAGATCCTACAATGATTACACATATATACACTCAGTCAATGTGGCCGCTTTATGCATGTCATTTGCCTATCATCTTAAATGGAATGATTCAGATTTGCAGATGGTAGGAGAAGGAGGGTTTTTACATGATATAGGAAAAACCCAGGTCGATTTAAAAATATTATTGAAACCGGATAAACTGACCGATGAAGAATTCGCTGAAATGAGAAGACATCCTGAGAAAGGCAAGGAAGTCGCTCTCAAGCAAAATGTTGATCCTGAAACACTGAATGTGATTCTTGAACACCATGAGCGCGACGATGGGAAGGGTTACCCTAAAAAACTTGCTAATGGACAAATCAGTAAATTTGGCAAATTATCTGCAATTGTTGATGTTTATGATGCCCTGACAACAGATAGATGCTATCATAAGGGTATTGATTCGGATGAGGCCATCGAAAAAATGACCAGCTGGCAAGGCCACTTTGACCCGGAATACTTTGAAAACTTTACCAGATTAGTCTCTGCGGAAACTATTGGAAAATAGGCTGTAATATATATTTTGACATCAATCCTTTAAAAGGTAGGATGAAAATATCATTTCTTCTTAAAATTTTAAGCGCATTGCACACAGGAATTTGTTGAGAATGAACTGGATATTATTTTGGAGCACAATGACTGTGTCATTCTAAATTACAAAGCAATTCTGCCTGTCCTATTATCCTTCTGTCTAAAAAGCATTATCTAAAAATCCGTAATAATCTGTACTACTGACTTGCAAAACTGTGTTTTTTTAGCAAAGTTTTTTTGCTCACTGGAGCGGAAGCTCTATTTAATTATCGGCAAAGCCCCGCTGAGCGTGGCAAAGCTGAGCTTAGCTTTGCCACGGAGAGCTTCACTTGTGGTTGCGGCAATTTGCAGCACTGTGTTCATCTAAAAATTACAATCAAGATGAGTTTCTCCTTGTTCTTCTTAATATTTGACAAATCGCAACCCCCACGTATAATAGTTCATTTTAAGTTTATCTGAAATCAGGAGACTTTGATGAACATTTCTGTGATTGGCGTGGGTTATGTAGGACTGGTTACCGGTGCGTGTTTTGCCGAGTTTGGCCTAAACGTAACCTGTTGTGATAAAGATAATGAGAAGATTGATTCTTTAAACAAAGGTGAAATCCCTATTTATGAGCCGGGATTAGAAGAACTTGTCAGGAAAAATACTAAGGAAGAAAGACTCCATTTCACCACCAATCTTTCTGAATGTGTCAAGGGCTCTTTAGTCGTTTTTATTGCAGTGGGCACTCCATCAAAAGACGACGGCAGCGCTGATTTAACTTACATTGAGGAAGCAGCCAGAGTCATTGCGAAAAATATGGATGGATATAAGGTCATTGTGACCAAAAGTACTGTCCCTGTTGGCACAGGAAAATTCATTTCAGAAATCATTGAGAAAAACCAGGTAGAGAAAGGATGTTTTGATGTTGTCTCAAATCCTGAATTCTTAAGAGAAGGTTCCGCGCTGGAAGACTTTATGAGACCAAACAGAGTGGTACTCGGAACGAACAGTCCTCAGGCAGTTGCCATTCTTAAAGACCTGTACAAACCACTTTTTCTCATTGAAGCCCCTTTTGTCATCACCAATGTTGAGTCAGCAGAAATGATTAAATACGCTTCCAACGCGTTTCTGGCAACCAAGATATCCTTTATCAACGAGATGGCGAACCTCTGTGAAAAGGTTGGAGCGGATGTCCATGTGGTGGCAAAAGGAATGGGACTGGATCATCGAATTGGTCCTAAATTTCTTCACCCGGGTCCGGGATTTGGCGGTTCTTGTTTTCCAAAAGATACCCTTGCATTAGCCCAGGTTTCAAATGAAAACAATTACAGGTTTGAATTAGTCGAGACAACTATTAAGGTAAACGAGAGGCAGAAAGCCTTGATGTTAGAAAAGATAAGAAAGGGCATAGGTAGCGTAAAAGATAAAAATATAGCGGTATGGGGTCTGACTTTTAAACCGAATACGAACGATATGCGGGACGCTCCTTCCGTTGATATAATAAAGGGTCTCGTTAAAGAGGGTGCTTCAATTAAAGTATTTGACCCGGCGGGTAGCGAAGAAGCAAAGAAGTTTCTGAAAGACGGAGTTGAATACTGCACTAATATGTACAAAGCGATAACAGGTTGTGACGCCCTGGTGATTATTACAGAGTGGAATCAGTTCAGAAACCCTGATTTCGAAAAGCTGAAGAATTCCTTGAAAACACCTTTGATAATTGACTTAAGAAATATTTACGACCCCGGGAAAATGAAGAATCTCGGCTTCCAATACATATGTGTTGGAAGATAAATTTCATTTATATATAACCATTTCTAACAGGTTTTTAGTTTCCCTCTGCTTGCCATTTCCTTCGCGTTAATATCAGGTATAATGTCGTTTTTCTTTAAGATCTGCCTGCCGGACATCTCATCAATGCATCTCGCGTGTTTACAACTGAAATGTAGGTAAAAACTGCTCCATATTGTATAGAATTACAAATTCAAAAAAGGTTTAAAATTTTTTTTACTGCATGTCGGGTAAGGAATATCCTTTTATTTGCATGTTATTTATGTGTTTAAGTGGCTCTATCAATCTGTTATATTAAAGTCTTATTGTTCTTTAAATAATTTTTTGCGCATACTAAGGGGTGATCTATTACGAATAAAAAAGCTGATTTTAGTAAAATGATAGAAAGAAAAAATCTGTTGTTTGTGATATCAGCGCCATCAGGAACGGGAAAAACCACGGTTTCCGGAAAAATACTTAAAGAAATTGATGGTTTAATCCCTTCTCTTTCGCATACAACACGGCTGCCAAGAGAAGGAGAAATTAACGGGGAGGATTATTATTTTATTTCCAGAGAAGAGTTTCAAGGAAAAATTAACTCAAATGAGTTTGTGGAATGGAATGAATATAATGGCAATTACTATGGTTCTTCATTTGAAAACATTGAAAAGGCAGAGAAGCTAAGTAAAGACCTTCTTCTCGTCATTGAAGTCAATGGAGCCGGTAATATTAGAAAAAGGCACAACAATGGCATTTATATTTTTATCCTGCCTCCTTCAATAGATATTTTAAGAAAACGGCTGATACAGCGGGGTGCAGAACCAAGAGAGGCTATTGAAAATAGAATAAAAATTGCGGAAAAAGAAATCCAACACTATGCGGAATATGACTATGTAATTATAAATAATGAGATTGATGAAACAGCGAAGCAAGTTTCTTCAATTATTTTCGCAGCAAGGTGCCGGAAGAATAACCTTATAGTAAAGAACCCCGTGCTTCCGCACGGGGCATTAAAAACCTAAATCCATTT